>CAZNYG010000072.1:316-9336 GCA_964577205.1 uncultured Elusimicrobiales bacterium
ACGGATAAGCGAATTGCATAGTTTTTTAACGGCAACGGCGCTATCAGCTTTCAGCGATCAGCTTTCAGCACAGACAACAACAAAGTCAACGGCGATTTGCAGACTAGCAGGCTCGCAGCACCGGCGAACGGCACAACAACATCATGTGTGTCGGCTACGAGACCGGTTTAAGATTTTAACGGGCTTCGTTACCGTCTTTGTCTTTCCGTCCGTTTCCGGTCGTTGTCGGTGCTGACAGTCTGAAAGTCTGCAAGTCTGACAGTCGCCTTTATCTCTATGGTAACCGTCTCAGCCACGTGTGTTCAAGTAGCATCATGAGCAATAAGAACGCGAGTCCCGGCCACAGGAAATAACCGTACAGCTCGCGGTAACTGGTGTACTTGACGGTTTTTATCTCGGTTTTTTCCATGGCGTCGATCTGTTTGAATATCGAGGCGAGCGAATTCGTGTCCGTGGCGCGGAAATACCTGCCGCGGGTGGCGTCCGCGATCTTCGTCAGGGCCTCTTCGTCGAGTTCCTGGCCGGGCATTTTAACGTACTGCCTGCCCCACATTGGGTCGTCCACCGGGTAAAGAGCGCCGCCGGGCTGGCCCGCGCCTATGGTATATGCCTTGATGTTGACTGCAGCCGCCGCCTGCACCGCGGTCAGGGGGTCGATGTTCGCCATGTTGTTGCGGCCGTCGGTGATAAGGATCATCACCTTGCTTTTTCCGGTACTGTCTTTAAGCCGGTTGGCCGCGGTGGCGATCGCGGAACCGATGGCGGTGCCGTCCACTTCGGTCATGCCTATTTCCATCTGGTCAAGGAAATTCAGCACCGCTTCATGGTCCGCGGTCAGCGGGCACTGCGTGTAGGCGAGGCCTGAAAACACGACGATCCCGACGCGGTCGTATCTCCTGCCTTTGACGAATTCCTTCGCGACTTTCTTCGCCGCTTCAAGCCGGTTGGACGGTTTGAAATCCAGCGCCCGCATGCTGGTCGAGGTATCCATGACCAGCATGATGTCGATGCCGGGGTTGGAGGTCTCTTCGTTCTTCTGCCCCGCCTGCGGCCGGGCCAGCGCGACAATAAATAATGCCAGCGCGGCGGAAAATAGATATGCCGGGAGCTTTGACAGCCGGGCCCTGAGCGATACGGGGAATGATCGTATGGCCGATGTGTCGGAGAATAACATTGAGGCCGGCTGCCCGCGTTTTGCGTACGCGCGCCAGGCGATAATGCCCGCGATAACGGGTATGATGATCAGAAAATAAGGATGAGCGAAACGGATCATAAAGATCTCAACGGCGTTCTCGGGTTCATGTGTTCGCGTGTTCTTGTGTTCTTGCTGGACAACAGGTTTTGGCAGCGCGCGGGCTTCAGCCCGTGCGAAAGATTATTTTGATCAGGCAAAGGCCGGCGCTCACATTGATAACACAAGAACACGTGAACACATGAACGCCTTTATGTTTTAATTGACAAACCGGCACATTTCTATTATCTGTTTTGCCGCCTCGAGACCGGCGGTACACGCCGGTTCGTCGGGACGGTACCTGGCGAATTTCACCAGGTCGCATTCGTCGAAAAGGTCCCTTGCCGCCTGCAGCCGTCTCATATCGCTTTCTTTCGCGCGGAGCCGGGCATAAATTTCGGCGCTCGTGCTTTCACGCGTTTCGACAGAATACACCGCGCCCAGATAATCGCGCACGATATCGGAAAGCGCGATATAGTATTCCTTTATCCGTCCTTCAGCGATCATGCCCGACGCGCGCAATTCTTCCAGCCGGCCCATGGCCTTTTCATACGGCGGGACCGGCGGCTCAGCCGGCCTTTCCGGCAGCAAGGGTTTCTTGTGATACATTCTGAACAGGATATACGCGGCTATCGCCGCCAGAAGGATGCCCGCGCCCCACAGGAGGTACTTCCACCAGGGCTCGCGTATGCCGAGCGGCGGTTTGATGTCGCGGATATCATTCGCGTTGCCGGAGAGCGCCAGCACGCTTTCTATGGTAACCGGGACGGTATCGCTCCACAGCGTGAAGGCCTGATCCCTGTCGTCTTTAAAGGAGACTGGCACGGGAGGAACGGGCGTCTGCCCGGTAGTATAAGCGGCCAGCGTATAGACAAGATGGGTCAGGAGCCGGTCTTTCTCATCTTTCTCCGCCCGGACATCTTTTACGGCCCACTGCCCGAGCGCCGCCGGTTTCTGAGGAGGGTTCAACGTGTACGTTCCCGGCAGGGTAACCGAAACGACCAGCGCCACCGGATCCCCGAGGGTCACCCGGTTTTTGTCCACCCGCGCTTTAATCGAAACATCCGCCGCGAACCCGCCGGACGCGGCGGCAACGATAAGGGAGAGAGATACAATAGTTTTGCTATGCATTGAAGTGTTTAAGGCGTTCTTTTGTTCTCGTGTTCGTGTGTTCTTGTGTTAAAGGTATTTATGTGTCTTTTACACATGCCGTTCAAGCACTCAAGAACACAAGAACTCGTGAACGTCGTTTATGCCTCTCGAGAACACAAGAACGCCTTTGTTATTAGTGGTTCATTCTTTTTTCCCGCTGACGGAAAAAACGCACCAGGGGGAGGATGTAAGGTTCATCCGTGCGGACCGTGATGCGGTCTACGCCCGCGCTCGCGAGCAGCCGGTCGCGGTTTTCCCGTTCTTCTTTTTGTTTCCGGGTAAACGATTCCCTGAAAGCTGGATCCGATGTATCCGCCATGACCCGTTCTCCGGTCTCCGCGTCGGTCAGCTCCATAAGCCCGACAGCCGGCATCGCTTCTTCCCGGGGATCCGTAATCCGTACCGCGATAAGATCGTGGCGCTTGCCGGTAATGCGTATCGCTTTTTCATAATCCGGCGCGACGAAATCGGAGATAAGGAAAACCACGGCTTTGCGCCGCCATATTTCACCGAGGTACCGCAGCGCCGCCGAGATATCGGTCCCTTTCCCCTGTGGAACAAAACTCAAGGCATCGCTTATCATGCGAAGGATATGATTGCGCCCCTTTTTCGGGCGGATGACCTTCTCGATCCGGTCGCTGAACATGATCATGCCCACGCGGTCGTTGTTCCGTATGGCGGAAAAAGCCAGCACGGACGTCAGTTCCGCGGCCAGCTCCGATTTGAACCGGTTCTTCGTCCCGAACCGCTGCGAGGCCGACACGTCCACCAGAAAAATGACGGTCATCTCGCGTTCTTCGACGAATTTTTTTACGAAGGGCCTCCCGTAGCGGGCGGTCACGTTCCAGTCGATGGAACGGACGTCGTCGCCCGGCATGTATTCGCGCACTTCCGCGAACTCCATGCCGCGCCCTTTAAAGACGCTCGAGTACTGGCCGGCGAATATCTCGTTCACCAGTTTCCCCGACCGTATTTCAATGCGCCTGATCTGTTTCAGTATTTCGGAAGGAATCATAATTAAATAGAGGCGTTCATGGGTTCATGGGTTGACAAGTTCATGAGTGAACGGCATAAGAGAACGACGCAAAACGCTGGATATACGATGCAATTTAAGTAATCCCAATTCACTAAGTGTTTAATTCTTAAGTCTTTAACGCCGGGATTGTTTTCCTCAATCTGTTGTTGTCGTTAACTCATGAACTCATGAGCTCATGAACTCGTGAACGCCTTTTGCTGTTACGGCACTTCCACGCCGTCGAATATCTGCTTGACGATATCGTCGGTAGTGCGTTCTTCCGCTTCCGCCTCGTACGTCATCAGAATGCGGTGGCGCAGCACGTCCGGCCCGATGATCTTGACGTCTTCCGGCGTCACGTATCCCCGCCCCTGCATGAAGGCGTAGGCTTTCGACGCGAGGGTGAGGTTGATGGTGGCCCGCGGCGACGCGCCGTAGGCGATATGGCGGGACAGGCCTTTCAGCTTGTAATCGTCGGGGTTCCTCGTGGCGAGCACGATGTCCACGATATAGTTCTTCACTTTGTCGTCTATATATATCTGCGCGACCGTTCCACGCGCCCGCTTGATGTCTTCCGGGCTTACGACTGGTTGTAACGCGACGGGTTCGCGGACGGTCATGCGTTCCAGTATCTGTTTTTCTTCTTCTTTTTTTGGATAGGTGATCTTCAGTTTCAGCATGAACCGGTCGACCTGCGCTTCCGGCAGCGGGTACGTCCCTTCCTGTTCGATGGGGTTCTGCGTTGCCATAACCAGGAAAGGGTCCGGCAGCGGGTACGTGGTATCGCCGATAGTCACCTGCCGTTCCTGCATAGCCTCAAGGAGCGCGCTTTGCACCTTGGCGGGCGCGCGGTTGATCTCGTCCGCTAGAATAAGGTTGGCGAAAAGAGGGCCTTTTTTGACGTTGAAAGAGGCGGTCTGGGGGTTGTATATCATTGTGCCGACAAGGTCGGCCGGAAGGAGGTCGGGTGTGAACTGGAGTCGCTGGAACTTCGTGCTGACGGCGGATGCCAGGGTTTTCACGGCAAGCGTTTTTGCCAGCCCGGGCACGCCTTCCAGCAGAATGTGGCCGTCGGCCAGAAGGCCGATCAGCATGCGTTCAACGATATAGCTCTGCCCTACGATGACCTGCCCTATCGCGCCGGTCAACTGCGCGACGAACACGCTTTCCTGTTTCACCTTTTCATTGATCGCCCGTATGTCCAGGGGAGCTGCCATACAATATACCTCCCAATCCACATGAAGCACAAAGGCGCGCTTCATGCGGCTTGTAACGGGGAAACCATGTTTCCCCGAAAACCCCTTCTTTCAGGGGCACAATAGTAACATCCATGACAACTAACTATTTTGACGCTAAAACGAAAGAAAGGTTTACATAACACCGACAATGTAAAGCGTAAAATGAAAAACAAAAACATAGTCAAATTTCGTTGTCGTTCTATTCCCTCACTTGTCCGTTCCCCTGCACGATGTATTTCGTCGTGGTCAGTTCCTTCATGCCCATGGTGCCGCGGGCATGCAGTTTCTGGGTGGAAATGCCTATTTCAGCGCCCAGGCCGAACACGCTGCCGTCATGCAGGCGGGTGGAAGCGTTCACAAAGACCGCCGCGGCGTCCACTTCCTTCGCGAACCTGTCGGCTGCCGCCTGATCGGCGGTAACGATGGCTTCGGAGTGGCCCGAACCGTACTTGGCGATATGAGCGATGGCCTCATCGATCGAGTTAACCACTTTGATCGAGATAATGGGGTCAAGGTATTCCGTGGACCAGTCGCTTTCCCGCGCGTCCACGACGTGAGGCACGATCACTTTCGTCAAAGGGCATCCGCGCACTTCGGTATGTTCCCCGTTGTATAATTTGCAAAGGTCCGGCAGCAGCTTGTCCGCCACATCTTTGTGTACAAGGAGGGTCTCCATGGCGTTGCACACGCCGGGCCGCTGGCACTTCGCGTTGACCGCGATCTTTTTCGCCATTTCCAGGTCGGCCGCTTTGTCTATGTAGGTATGGCACAATCCTTTGCCGTGCGACAGAACAGGCACGGTCGCATGTTCGCGGATAGTGCGTATCATCTCTTCGCCGCCCCGGGGAATGACAAGGTCCACCAGAGCGTCCAGGCGGACCAGCTCGTTTACGGCCTGCCGGTCGGTTGTTTCAATGAATTGTATAGAGCCTTCGGGCAAGCCCGCGGCGTACGCGGCTTTGGATATGATCTTTACCAGCATGTGGTTGGAGTTGATGGCTTCCGACCCGCCGCGCAGTATGATCGCGTTTCCGGATTTAAGGGAAAGGCCCGCCGCGTCGACGGTCACGTTGGGACGCGACTCGTAGATCATGCAGATAACGCCGAGGGGGACCCGGACCTTATCGATATGAATGCCGAGCGGAGGCGTCCAGTCGGCGATGATCTCGCCGATCGGATCGGCCAGCGCCACGATGTCCCTCAGGCCCCTGGCCATTTCCCGGATACGTTTTTCATTCAATGTAAGCCGGTCAACGAGCGCGTCCGCGAGCCCCGCGTCTTTCGCGGCTTCAACGTCGATCTCGTTATGGAAAAGGATGTCGTCCTTGTTCTGCGTCAGCGCTTCGGCCATGGCCACGAGGATCTTGTTCTTTGTCTCCGTGGATAGAAGCGCGAGCCTGCGGCCGGCCATCTTTGCCGCCGCAGCCTGGGTGATCACCGTCTGTTTAACAGCCTGAGCGTCCATAATACCCCCTTAAGAGGCAATGAAAAATGTAAAGTGTAAAATGTAAAACAGGACAAGAGTTTCAACGCCAATGCTCTTTTCCATTTTTCACTTTTCATCTTACACTTTTACTTTCTTTTTTTGATCCAATTCAGCAGTCCGCCGGCGAACAGGAGTTCTTTCTGGCGGCCGGTCAGGGAATAATTCACCGCCACTGTTCTGCCGCCGATGGCCACGCTCAGCGGCTTGTCCGCTTTCAAGGTCGAGACCAGATTTTTGAACTCCGCGATGTCATTCAGTTTCACAGTGTCATAATCCGCGGGATCGGCGAACGTTAACGGCAGTATGCCAAAGTTGATAAGGTTCGCCAGATGTATCCGCGCGAACGATTTCGCGATCACCGCCCGGATGCCCAGGTACCGGGGCGCGAGCGCCGCGTGTTCACGGGAAGATCCCTGTCCGTAGTTGTCGCCCGCGACAATGATACCTGCTCCTGCCGCTTTCACCCGGCTTACGAATTCCCTGTCAACCGCGCCGAAAGTATGCTCCGATATCGCGGGCAGGTTCGACCGCAGGGGCAGTATCTTGGCTCCCGCCGGGAGAATGTGGTCCGTCGATATATTGTCGCCCAGCTTGAGCACGACCGGCGCTTTTACCGATTCGGGCAGCGGCGGGAATTCGGGCAGCGGCTTAATGTTCGGGCCCCGCTTGATCTCAACCGCGGCCGGGGTATCGGACGGCCGGAGGATGAGATCATCATTGACGAAAAAATGGTTGGGTTCTCCCGCTTTCGGCTCCACGTTCCCAAAGAGGTCGCGCGGGTCGGTTATCTCGCCCGAGAGCGCGGCGGCGACCGCCACCTGCGGCGAACAGAGATAGACCTGGGCGTCCTTCGTGCCGCTTCTTCCTTCGAAGTTGCGGTTAAAGGTACGGAGCGAGACCGCCCCGCTCGACGGCGCCTGGCCCATGCCGATACAGGGGCCGCACGCGCACTCAAGGATACGGGCGCCGCTTTCAATGATCGTAGCCAGCGCGCCCGACTGGACCATCATGGTCATGACCTGGCGCGAGCCCGGGGATATGACAAAGCTGACATCAGGATTGATGCGTTTTCCCTTAAGAACACTGGCTACCAGCATAAGGTCCGCGAGAGAAGAATTGGTGCACGATCCGATGGCCACCTGCTGGACCTTCGTGCCTTTCAGGTCTTTCACTTTTTTAACGTTGTCCGGGCTGTGCGGCGCGGCGATCAGAGGTTCCAGCGACGAAAGGTCGATCACGATCTCTTCGTCGTAGGCCGTGCCTTCGTCCGCGGCGACTTCGTTCCAGTCGGAAAGCCGGCCCTGCTTTTCAAAAAAGGTTTTCGTGATGCCGTCGGAGGGGAAGACCGACGTCGTGGCGCCCAGTTCCGTGCCCATATTGGTAATGGTCGCGCGTTCCGGCACGGACAGCGTTTTCACTCCCGGGCCCGAGAACTCGAACACCTTGCCGCGGCCGCCTTTCACGCTCAACCGGCGGAGCAGCTCAAGGATAATGTCTTTCGCGCTTACCCAGGGCTTCAGGCTGCCGATAAGGTTGACCCTTACGACTTTCGGCATCGTGATATAAAAAGGTTCGCCGGCCATGGCACAAGCCACGTCCAGCCCGCCCGCGCCGAACGCGAGCATCCCCAGCCCGCCCGCTGTCGGCGTGTGGGAGTCGGACCCGATCAGCGTCTGCCCCGGTACGCCGAAACGTTCCAGGTGCACCTGGTGGCAGATACCGTTCCCCGCGGGAGAAAAATTGATCCCGTATTTCTCCGCTATGGATTTAAGGAACAGGTGGTCGTCCGCGTTCTCAAAGCCGGATTGAAGGGTGTTATGGTCCACATAGCTCATCGATCTCTTTGTTCTTACCTGCTGCACCCCCATGGCCTCGAACTGGAGGTAGGCCATGGTGCCGGTGGCATCCTGAGTAAGCGTCTGGTCGATCCTGAGCCCGATCTCCTGCCCGGTCTCCATTTTCCCGGTCACGAGGTGCTGCGCAATGATCTTCTGGGTGACGTTCATGAAAGAGTTGCTCCAATAGTAAATTTAGCTGGATGGAAAGGGGATAAAGCGACAACAGTAAATATACCAAAAAGAGAGCGGTTTTTCAAAGCTTCGAGAGCGTTCGGTACGGTCATTACCTGACTAACTGACTCCGTCCCCAATAGCCCAATAGCCTGTGGTGCAAAATAACACTGGCGTTTTTCCTAAAAAAGAGCTATTAATAGAGAGACAGTCCAGATGGGTTTTTGACGCGGGACGGGAGGTATCTATGAGTGCTGTAAGTGGTATCACTCCGGCGGTCGCCGCACCGTTTACACCCAGCGTGGTAAAGACCAACGCTGAAAAAGAAGCCGAACTTAAAGCCGCTGCAACTTCAACCTCAACAAAGGCATCCTCGACTGGCGCTGCCGCCGCTGGATCTTCCGATCAGGGCGCTGCGCAGAAAGCTTCCGCGGCCGAAATTAAGGCCGCTGTCAACTTCTCAACCAATTCCGCTTTATTCAACGCCATGGGCCTCAACGGGGCTGAAGAAGGATCCACGGAGAACATTTTCTCAATGGGTTCGGCGATGAGCATAATGAATTCCAACGCGGGAGCGGCGGGATTCATAACAGGCGAAGGCGAGGTCGCCACCCGCGCCGGTTTCCAGCCCGACACGGTAAAAACGCAGCGCACCCAGGGCGACATCGAAGCTTTGAAAAAAGCGCAGGACTTGCTGAAGACACCCGCGAAAGGCAGCGCTCTCGATATCACCGCGTAATACTGCCCGGCAACCCGCCGGGCATTGCAGAAGCAAAAAAATAACCATCCCCGACCGGATGGTTATTTTTTGATATAGGATATAGGGATATAGGGGATATAGGGGACGTTGTTAACTTAGCAACTTAAGAAGCGTGAGTGAGGAGTGAAT
>CAZNYG010000073.1:0-6291 GCA_964577205.1 uncultured Elusimicrobiales bacterium
CGGGAAGCAAGCCCTGTTTATTCAAACTGGCGCGCCTGCGGTTCACTCTCCGATTTTCTCTGCAAACACAACATCATCGCCATAGACGGTATAGACACGCGCGCTCTTACCCGGCATATCCGTGAAGCAGGCGCTATGCGCGCCATTATTTCGTCCACGGACTCCAGCGCGAAACGCCTGGTGGAAAAAGCGAAAGCATCTCCGGGCCTTGTAGGGCGCAACCTGGTGAACGAAGTGACCGCGAAGGGAACCTGCGACTTCGTCATCGAAGGGAAAACGCCTCCGAAACAGAGGTTCACCGTCGCCGTCGTGGACTGCGGCTGCAAAACGAACATACTCCGCGAACTGTATTTGCGCGGCTGCAAAGTGAAAGTCTTTCCCGCGACTGCGAAGGCGGATGATATTATCGCGGCCAGGCCGGACGGCGTCATGCTGTCCAACGGCCCGGGAGATCCCGCGGCGGTCACCGGCGTCATCGCCATCGCGAAAGCATTGATCGGTCACGACGGCAAAACCGCGAACCCTATCCCCGTTTTCGGCATATGCCTCGGCCACCAGATGCTCGGCCTTGCATTGGGAGGGGAAACCTATAAATTGAAATTCGGCCACCGCGGCGGCAACCATCCGGTCAAAGACGTCGCGACCGGAAAGATCGAGATAACTTCTCAGAACCATGGATTCTGTGTCCGGCCCGAATCGCTTGCCGGCAAGAACGTTGAACTGACCCACTATAATCTTTACGACGGGACGCTGGAAGGGCTTCGCCACACGCAGCTGCCCATTTTCTCGGTGCAGTACCATCCTGAAGCCAGCCCCGGCCCGCACGAAGCGCAATATCTGTTCGACCGCTTTTTCTCGTTGATGACGCGTAAGTAGCACCCTCGCCCCGCCCTCTCCCGCCGGGAGAGAGAGTCCAGAGCATGGGGATCAATATAAAACCGGCGCAGGGGCGAGCTTTAGCCGCCCGCTCAAAAACCGGACAGGCTCACAAGATCCTCCCCTCTTTTGTGTAAAGAGGGGCCGGGGGAGTTCGAGGGGACAGTATCCTTGGAGATATAATGCCCAAGCGCACTGATATCAAGACCATCCTTATCGTCGGATCCGGCCCGATCGTCATCGGCCAGGCCTGCGAGTTCGATTACTCCGGTACACAGGCCATCAAAGCCCTGCGCAGCGAAGGCTACCGCGTTGTCCTTGTCAACTCCAATCCCGCGACCATCATGACCGATCCGGAATTCGCGGACGCGACCTATATCGAACCCCTTGTTCCCGAGATCGTCGAAAAGATCATAGAAAAGGAGCGTCCCCAGGTCCTGCTGCCCACGCTGGGCGGGCAGACCGCGCTGAACCTCGCGGTAGCGCTGGCGGAAAAAGGCATCCTTGAAAAATACAAGGTAGAGCTTATCGGCGCGAAGCTTCCGGCCATCAAAAAGGCTGAAGACCGCCGCCTGTTCAGAAAGACCATGCAGGAGATCGGCCTTGACCTTCCGCAGAGCGGTTACGCCTACTCGCTGGAAGAGGCAATGAAGATAGCCGAGAAGGTCGGATTCCCTCTTATTATCCGCGCGTCATTTACTCTCGGCGGCGTCGGTTCCGGCATCGTCTATACCCGGGAAGAGTTCCTTGAAGCGGCCTCTACCGGCCTTGACGCGAGCCCCATCAAAGAGATCCTTGTCGAAGAGTCCATCCTCGGATGGAAAGAATACGAGCTGGAAGTCATGAGGGACAGCGCGGACAACTGCGTGGTCATCTGCTCCATAGAGAACTTCGACCCCATGGGCGTCCATACCGGGGACTCGATAACGGTCGCCCCGGCGCAGACCCTGACGGACGTCGAATACCAGAAGATGAGGGACTGGGCTTTCAAGGTCATCCGCGCCATCGGCGTGGATACCGGCGGCTCAAACATCCAGTTCGCCGTGAACCCGAAGGACGGGCGCATCGTGGTCATCGAAATGAACCCGCGCGTCAGCCGTTCGTCCGCTCTCGCATCCAAGGCGACGGGATTCCCTATCGCCAAGATAGCGAGCCTCCTCGCGGTAGGCTACCGTCTTGACGAAATACCCAACGATATCACGAAAAAGACGCCGGCCTCGTTCGAACCGACCATTGACTATTGCGTGGTGAAGATACCGCGCTTCGCTTTTGAGAAGTTCACCGGCGCCGACCAGACACTGAACACGGCCATGAAGTCCGTGGGCGAGGTCATGGCTCTGGGACGCACGTTCAAAGAATCCCTCCAGAAAGCGGTCCGCGGCCTCGAAGTGGGGCGGCAGGGCCTGAGTTCCGACGGCTCCCATGCCGACCTCAAGGTGCAAAAGGCATGGAAAGAGGATGGAGCATCCCGCGAGAAGCTGCTGGAGGACATCCGTTACAAGCTGCGCACGCCCAACTGCGAGCGTCTTTTCAACGTCAAATACGCCCTTGATTTCGGCATGACGGTGGAAGAGGTTTTCGAGCTTTCAAAGATCGACCCGTGGTTCCTCCGTCAGATGCGTGAGATCACGGAGTGGGAAAAAGATATCAGGAACCTGTTCGATCTTCCGGAGAAACAACAGGAACGGTTCCTTTTTGAGACGAAACAGCTCGGTTTCTCCGACGCGCAGATCGCTTATTTCACCGGAAAGAAACCGCTCGAGATCCGCGCGCTGCGAAAAAAGCTCGGCATTGCCCCGGTGTACAAGCTGGTAGACACCTGCGCCGCGGAGTTTGAAGCGTTTACCCCCTATTTCTACTCGACCTACGACGAGGAAGACGAAGTCCCGGTAAGCCGCAGGAAAAAGATCATGATCCTCGGCGCCGGCCCTAACCGCATCGGCCAGGGCATCGAATTCGATTACTGCTGCGTCCACGGCGTTCTTGCCCTCAGGGAAGAAGGCTATGAGACCATCATGGTCAACTGCAACCCGGAAACGGTTTCCACGGACTACGATATCTCCGACAGGCTTTACTTCGAACCGTTGACGGCTGAAGACGTCCTCAATATCGCGGATAAGGAAAAACCGGACGGCGTGGTCGTCCAGTTCGGCGGCCAGACGCCGCTGAACCTTACTTCAGCTCTGCATGAAGCGGGCGTGCATATCCTCGGTACGTCTCCCGATTCGATTGATATCGCCGAAGACCGGAAACTGTTCAGCAAGGTACTGCGCAAGCTGGGCATCCCTCAGCCGGCATCCGGCACCGCGGTCAATTACGAAGAGGCCAAAGTCATCGCGCAGAAACTGGCTTACCCGGTCATGGTGCGGCCCTCGTATGTCCTCGGCGGCCGCGCGATGATGATAGTTTACGACGACACGATGCTGGAAGAATATGTCGCGCGCGCGGCCCAGGCCAGCCCCGACAAACCGATCCTTATAGATAAATTCCTCGACAACGCGATCGAAGTCGACGTGGACGCCCTTTCCGACGGCAAATCCGTTTATATCGCGGGCATCATGGAACATATCGAAGAGGCCGGGATCCATTCCGGCGATTCCGCCTGCGTCATCCCGTCGCACACGCTGACGCCTGAAGTAATTGAGACGATAAAGAAGTACACGACGGATCTCGCGCTCGCGCTTGAAGTTAAGGGCATTATCAATATCCAGTTCGCGGTCAAGGAAAAGACGGTTTTCATCCTTGAAGCCAACCCGCGCGCTTCGCGGACCGTGCCATACGTATCAAAAGCGACAGGTATTCCCATCGCGAAGCTGGCGGCCAGGGTCATGGTGGGGAAGAAGCTTTCCTCGCTCCTT
Source organism: uncultured Elusimicrobiales bacterium (assembly GCA_964577205.1). Lineage (GTDB taxonomy): Bacteria > Elusimicrobiota > Endomicrobiia > Endomicrobiales > CAIRNS01 > CAZNYG01. Next base: position 3,735 of record CAZNYG010000073.1, read on the forward strand.
CCCAAAGAGCTCCTTAAAGGCGGCCTCCCGCCCATGAAATACTGCGCGGTCAAAGAGGTGGTGCTTCCCTGGACGCGGTTCACCAACGTTGACACCATCCTCGGCCCGGAAATGAAGAGTACCGGCGAAGTGATGGGTATTGACGCTGATTTTGGACGCGCCTTCGCCAAAGCGGAACTTGCCGCCGGATCAACCCTGCCGCGTTCGGGCGCCGTGTTGATAAGCCTCGGGCCCCGGGGAAAGAACGAAGCGCTGCCGATCGTGAAAGACCTTCTCAATCTCGGCTTTGAAATACTGGCGACGACCCATACGGCGGAATTCTTTACCAGCCATCAGCTGCCGGTCAAGGTCGTCAATAAAATATCCGAAGGCAGGCCCAACGTCGTCGATATTATCAAGAACCGGCAGGTGGCGCTCGTCATCAACACCCCTTCCGGCAAGATGAGCCGCGCGGACGGCTACCAGATCCGCCGCAACGCCGTCATCTATAACGTCCCGATAGTAACCACCCTGGCCGCCGCCCGCGCGACCATAGAAGGCATCAAGGCGCAGCGCAGCCGCGACTGGACCGTCCACTCCCTGCAGGAATACTATAAAAACAAAGATTAACGGATCGGGAACGGACCTGACGTCAACACCCGTAACGCACCCCGTTCTTTGTCGCAACTCTGAAGTTGGCCATATTTACATCGTCGCTCCCCTTCTCCCCGTGGGAGAAGGTCAGGATGAGGGCTCAACTGACGTGGCCGTTGTATCGAGATTTTGGTAGCGTACGGGCTTCAGCCCGTACGGAATGTGTTTACAGACACAGCCCCGCGCCCCCGTCGCTCCCTTCTCCCCGTGGGAGAAGGTCAGGATGAGGGCCCCATTGACAATCGCCGTTGCAAAGAGTCAATGAAAAGGATCATCATGAAAGTGGAACTTGCCGGGTTTAATGTCGACACCAGCGTTCTCAGGGAAATGGAAAGCGCCTGCGGAAAGAGGGAAGACGTTACGCCCGAGGTTTTGTCCGCGGCGTACGCCCGTATCAGCAGGGACCCGAATAACATTACCGAGATCCGCCGATCCGCCCGTACCGAGGTTGAGCGTTCCCGGAAATCCAACTCCACGATCATTTTCAGGATGGGCCATCATTCCGTAGCCGAACACGCCGTGTTCAACATGGACATCATCGGCGTGTCCCGGTTCGCGATGGAAGAGCTGGAAAAGTTCCGCCTGTGCTCCTATACCGAAAAATCCCAGAGATATATAACGTTGGACAGGGATTTTGTCATTCCTCAGGAGCTGAAGAACACTCCTTTCGAAAAGGATTACCTCGACGTCATAATGCTTCAGAACGAGGCCTACCGCGCGTTCTACGCCAAACTGAAGGGCCATGTCTTCAAAAAACACGCCGGACTCGCGGCTGATCCGAAGAACCATAACCTGCTCGAAGGCTGGGCAAAAGAGGACGCGCGCTATATTACCGCTCTTGCAACGGAATCCCAGGTCGGCCTGACCATGAACGCGAGGAACGCCGAGCTGATGCTCCGGCGGTTCGCGTCCAGCCCTCTGGCGGAGGTCAGGGAACTCGGGGAAAAGATATACGATCAGATATCCGGAGTCGCTCCGTCGATAGTCATCTTCCACCAGGCGAACGACAGGGACCGGAAAACGTATCCGGAGCTCCATGAGCTTTTAGGCAAATATTCGGCCGCTAAACAGAAGCCCGGAAAGGAAGTAGCCCTTGTCGATCATTCCAGAGGGGGAGACTTCACGGTAGCCGCGGCGCTTCTCCACACCGCCACTAACCTTCCTTTCGACAAATGCCTTGCCGCGGTAAAGAAAATGTCCAAAGCAAAACTGCAGGCGGTGTACAAGGCATCCTGGAAGAATCACCAGCTTTACGACTCGATGCTCAGGGAATACGAGTTCGTAAATCTGACGTTCGATATCGCGCTTTCCGCCGCGTGTTTCGGCCAGCTTAAGCGGCACAGGATGTCCAGTATCGTATCGCAGGAATACGATCCTCAGCTCGGGATAACCATCCCTGGATCCATCGAAGAGACGGGGGAAACGAAAAGATTCAAAGAGATCGTCGAAAAGACCGAAAACCTTTATTACAAAATAAGGAAAAAGCACCCCCTCGCAGCGCCGTACATTTTAAATAACTGCCACCGGAAACGGGCCCTTATGCGCGTAAACGCCAGAGAGATGTACGCCATTTCGCGCTTGCGTGAAGACGCCCACGCCCAGTGGGATATCCGCAACGTCGCCGGCGCGATGTCCGCGCAGGCAAAGAAAGCCATGCCGAACGTATTCGGCCTGATCGGCGGAAAAGACAGGTACGCCGAGATCTACGAAAACGTATTCGGCCAACCCCCGAAAGTAGTAACCGCAGAACTCCCCGGAGCAAGAAAGATAAAGTAGCCTTTCAACCTTTACATTCCTATCTGTTACCATCTGATGTCGCGCGAGAGTTTCTCTTTTTTTCCTCGACTTTCCAGGGCAAGTCGTCGGGCCGAGCCTGCGAGCGAGAAAGAGGGCAGGGTGAGGGCCTCACCTCATTGAGCAAGTG
>CAZNYG010000073.1:6301-9329 GCA_964577205.1 uncultured Elusimicrobiales bacterium
TTCTGGTTAATGAAGTTGCAGGCGCCGGCTTTAGCCGGTGCGAAGATACTTTCGTTAAATGTTCAAAGGAATCGAGCACGGCCCAAAGCCCGCCTTTCTTTCTCCCGTCCCCTTTGAAAGTTGTATCACATTCACACGATCCGCATCTTTTACCTGCCATTGATCCTTTCGTCGTCAGGGGGGAACTGCCATTTAAGACCATTTCATTATTTCATTTTCCGTTGACTTATGCTGACGGCTGAGTGCTGAATGCTCGCCTTTAGTGTTTTGAGTTAAAGTTGTTTGAGAGCAGATCGGCTTAAGTAATCAAGTAACCACCGTCCCCAAGAACCACCAAGAACCACTTTGTCATCTTTTCATTGACGAAATTCTCCTCATAGGTTATAATTAACGATATGAAGAAAAATGCAATAGATGAAAAACTAAAATCCATTGCCCGCAAAGCTACTCCGATATTTCGCCGCCACAATATACTTAAGGCATCGGTATTCGGCTCATACGCTCGCAATGAACAAACCAGGCAAAGCGATATTGATATAATCGTGAAATTCGGCCCGGATAAAAGCCTGATCGATCTGGTTAATCTGGAAAATGACCTTCGTTACGCTTTCCGCAAGAACATCGATGTCATCACCTATCGCTCGATCCATCCTCACATTAAGAAGCAAATCCTCGACGAACACAAGGTCATCTATGAAAAGCCCGATCGTTCTCATTGATCACATTCTCGACAGCATCGAAAGCATTACCAAATATTCCAAGGGGATCGGCAAAAGATCATTTTTGACCGATCCTCAATTGCAGGACAGTATTATCCGCAGGATCGAAATAATCGGCGAGGCGACAAAGTCTCTCCCGGCTTCCATAAAACAGATGTATCCCCTTGTCCCCTGGAAAGCAATAGGGGGAATGAGAGATAAGCTCGTTCATGAGTATTTCAGCGTTGACCTGGAACTGACATGGAATGTTGAAAACGAGATCTTCCCGCCTATAAAAATGCATTGCTGAAAATTAAGAAAGAGATTAACTCTCTTCAATAGTAATTCTTCCATCCCGGATCCATCATCCATTGTCGCATCATTGCCAGTCTGCAAATCAGCCAACCCGCCGTTCGCCCTCTCCTCATCCTCTACCCCATTGAACAAGTCCTTCAAAAGAGATACAATAACTATGCACTTTTGCGATAACTGCTCCACGAAATCATCTTGAGGGGAAACTTTAACAAAGGGACTCGACCGTGACTGTGGGCAAGATCCGCGCATAAACCTTTAACCACACGGCCATAAACTGGCGGGGTGGTTTTTATATTTTTAAGGAGTTTAAAGTAAATGATCGAACACAAAAACGAAAAACAGGTTATATCCAGGAAAAGGGTCGCTGATCACGGGGAAGTATATACGTCCTCCAGAGAAGTAAATGCCATGCTTGACTTAGTAAAGCATGAAACAGAGAGGATCGAATCAAGATTCCTTGAGCCCGCGTGCGGAACCGGAAATTTCCTTTCGGAAATACTGACCAGAAAACTCACAATTGTTGAAAAACGGTACAAGAAATCTCAACTGGAGTATGAGCGTTATTCAATCCTTGCCGTATCCAGCATATACGGCATTGATATCCTGGAGGATAACGTTCTTGAATGCAGAAAACGCCTCGCTGATTCATTTATCGAAAGGTATGTTATGCTTTTCAAGAAAACCTCAAAAGCTGAATGCATCCATTCGATTAAGTATATACTCGAAAAAAACATCATTTGGGGAGATGCCCTTTCGCTTCAAACAGTAGGGGATAATCCCAAACCCATAGTGTTTTCTGAATGGTCTCCAGTGAACGGCAGTATGATCAAAAGAAGGGATTTTGCTTTTCACGGTTTGCTTACTCACGAAGCTATACGTGAAACGCCTCTTTTCTCAGACCTTGGCGATGATGTATTCATTCCTGAACCGGTAATGGAATACCCCGTGGTTCATTTTTTGAGGTTGGCTGATGCCAAACAAAAGCAGTTATAATCCCGATGTGCTCACATGCCTTGCGAACTTAAGCAGCGATGAGGTCTTTACCCCGCCGCAGCTCGCGAACAAAATGCTCGATTTGCTGCCTCAGGAAATTTGGACAAACAAAAATGCCGCTTTCCTTGATCCTTTTTCAAAGTCCGGCGTTTTTTTAAGAGAGATCGCGAAACGATTGATGACCGGCTTGGAACAGTCAATCCCGGATAAGCAGAAACGCATTGACCATATATTCCGCAATCAGCTTTTCGGCATTGCCATAACAGAATTGACTGCTCTGCTTTCCCGAAGGTCGGTTTACTGTTCCAAAACAGCCAACGGAAAATATTCCGTCTGTGAAAGCTTTGATGACCAGCAGGGAAACATTCTTTTTAAAAGGATCGAACATGTCTGGGTTGATGGAAAGTGTCAATTTTGCGGCGCGAGCCAGCAGGAATATGAGAGAGGCGAAGAGCTTGAAACACACGCGTATCAATTTATCCATACAAACAAACCGGAGGAGATCTTTAATATGAAATTCGACGTCATCATTGGAAATCCGCCTTATCAGTTGAGCGATGGCGGCTTTGGCAGAAGCGCATCGCCAATATACCAGAATTTTGTTCAGCAGGCTAAAAAGCTTAATCCACGATTTCTGACCATGATTATCCCGTCCCGTTGGTTTGCAGGGGGTAAAGGACTGGATGAGTTTCGAAAAGAAATGTTGAATGATTCCAGAATCCGGAAAATCGTTGATTTTGAAGATGCCAATGAATGCTTTCCCGGAGTGGATATTGCCGGCGGCATTTGTTACTTTTTGTGGGAAAGAGATTTCTCCGGTCCATGTGAAGTTGTAAATGTGCATAACGGCGCCGAAACAGTTTCAGAAAGAGCTCTGAATGAGTTTTTAACGTTTATACGTCATGGACAAGCAGTTCCTATAATACGCAAAGTGTTAGCAAAACAAGAAGAGAGTATGAGCGAACAAGTTTCTAGTAGAAAGCCTTTTGGTTTGGCGACAAACGAAAGACCACAAATAAAGG
>CAZNYG010000074.1:0-9037 GCA_964577205.1 uncultured Elusimicrobiales bacterium
CTCGTCATTGATGAAGCCCGCGATGGAACTATAGAAAGATGTCCGGTTCAATCACATATCCCTGGGATCTCAGCGTTTCGATGAACGACGGGACATATCCTGTCGGTGAGAATAATGCCTGTCCGTTCTTTTTAAAGTGGCAGGCGAACACGGGCGCCATGGTAATGACATCGCCTTCCATGCCGGTGATCTCCGTGATCTCCGTAATGCGTCGCGCGCCGTCTTTGCCCCGGGAAACGAACACGATGACATGGAACGCGCTCGCCAGCTGTTCCCGGATAGCGCGTAACGGAAGATCGAGTCCGGCCATGAGTACCATCGACTCGACGCGCCTGACACATTCTCTGGGCGAATTCGCGTGTATGGTCGTCATGCAGCCTTCATGGCCCGTGTTCATCGCCTGCAGCATGTCGAAAGCTTCGGCGCCGCGGCATTCACCGATCAGGATCCGGTCCGGCCGCATGCGCAAAGCGGTGCGCAGCAGGTCGCGCATGGTAACGGTATCCCCCGCAGTGCCGGCAGCATGGCTTGCAGCTTCCAGCCTTCCCACGTGAGGCTGGCACAGTTTCAGTTCAGCTGTATCTTCTATAGTGATAATACGCTCGTCGCTGTTGATAAATGACGAGAGGGTATTTAAAAGAGCGGTCTTTCCGCTTCCCGTGCCGCCCGCGACAATGATGGTCCGGCGGCTTTTTACGCACAGATCAAGAAAGTGGAGCATCCGTTCGTTGAGGCATTTTCTCCGCACCAGTTCTTCCGGAGCGAATCTTCTTGTCGGGAACCGGCGTATCGTTACCATTGGGCCGTCAAGCGATACCGGCGGCACTATCACGTGGACCCGCGATCCGTCCGGGAGCCTGCTTTCCGCGTACGGAGCGTCCCTGCCGACTTGTTTCCCGGCCGGGCTGAGGATCTCTTCGATAAGTGCGTAAACGTCGTCTTCTTTGTTGAAAGTGATCCCGGTGAGCTGAAGTTTCCCCTCTTTTTCCGCGTAAACGCGGGACGGCCCGTTCACCATGATCTCGGTGACTGCCGGATCTTCTAAAAGAGCGGAGAGACGTCTGAGCGCGCTCATTATTTATTCCACGATGCGCGGCGTGACGAAGATGATAACGTTCGTTTTTGTTTCCATGGTGATCTTTCTTCCGAACAGATGTCCGAGTAGAGGTATATCGCTTAAAAGAGGGATACCTGTCGTTTTTTTGTCTTTGGACGTTTGTATGAGGCCCGCCATGGTCAGTGTCTGTTCGCTTTTTAGCTGGATGCTCGAAGTGGCTTCCCGCTTGGTGATCGCGGGATATCCCAGCACCGCGTTGGCCCAGTCCAGGCGGCTTACTTCGGTCGTAAGGGTCAGGTCTATGGTGCCGTCATCGAGTATTTTCGGACGGATCTCCGTTTTAATGCCGTATTCTTTCCACTCGATCTTTGTGGTCGTCTGTCCAATGGCCGCGATGGGGAATTCGCCACCGACGAGAAAACGTGCCGTAGACCCTGATTTTGTCAGTATCTTGGGTTTTGCCAGCACCTGCGCGGCTCCTTTTTCCTGCAGCATCTTCAGGTCCGCGGAAAGAGGAGTATAACGTGACCATTCACCCACCTTGACGATCGAAGGGATCTCGGGAAGCGTTTCAGGCACCCTTCCCGCCGCCGAAAAAGCGACCTCACCCGCCTGTATCGTGTCCAGCCATTTTATGCCGAGTTCATTGGCTTTGCTCGCGTTGACTTCCGTAACTTCGATGGTGATCTCCACCATGTCGCCGCACAAAGCCTCGTCCGGCAGGCAACTGCCGATAAAGACAAGAAGTTGCGCCATACACAGGATGCGTCGGATCATATGCATTACCTCGCTGAGGATGTTTCCTGTCGGACCTTATCCAGGGCGCGCCGGGCTTTTTCATTGCCGGGATTGAGACGGAGCGCTATCTCCCACGTGCGTTCCGCTCCGTCCGGTTTTCCCTGCGCGTAAAGAATGAGCCCTTCACGGTATTTTTTCTCCGAACCCTGCTCGTCTGTCTCAACTTCAGGCGGTTTTTCTGATACTGCGGCCGCGTGCTTCGCGCGAGCGGGTTGTTTTTTTATAAGGAGGGTCAGTTCCTTGACCGATCTGTCTATGAATCCCCTCGCATTGGAATGAAAATCCGCCGCCTGGGGAAAAGTATATGAGCCGCACAGCAGCTGGAGTTTTTCCATGGTTTTGATGCATGAGATGTAGTTGCCGGCGGAAAAGGCTCCGCATCCTTTTTCAAAAAGTTCCTTCGCTGCGGCAAGGTCGTTCTTTTCCTTTTCGATGCGTTCCTGGTCTTTGATGCGGGCGCGCGCCTCGTTCATATACGCTTCCAGCTCAGTCTGTTCGGGATCGATCTGCAGGACTTTTTCCCATTCCCTCAGCGCGTCGGAAAAACGCTGATCGCGGTAATTGACAAACCCTCGGGCATAGGACGCGTTCTCCAGATTCGATTCATACGATGAACGGGCATCGCGGGACATCTCATCGTTGATCCGTTGATAATAAAGGTGCGCTGATCCTACTTCAGGGTATTTCAGGATCAGCTGTCCGAAAAGCCCGGAAGCGTTCAGATAGCGATGACGGCGGTATTCTTTCAAGGCCTGCCTGAAAAGAGGCCGGGATACTTTTTCCCGTTCCTTCTTTTCCCTTGCTGACTCGGTCATCGCCTGCCGCGCTTCGTACAGAAGGCTTCCTTTGCGTACCTTGCTGTTCTTTTTGGAGGGATCGGCCTGCCAGCGGTATCTCAAGGAAAAACGATGGAACAGGGAGAGATCGTTGAAGTCGATGGCGTAATCGATCATAAATTCGGAAAGACGGCAGCCAGCGCCGGCGGTCAAATGTGACCCGTACATTCCAGCCCTCGCGCTGCAGCGTCCGGCAAATGAGTATTCCACCCCTTCATGGAACGTGAACGCTCCGTCGGCATGGGAAACTTCCGTGAACAGGTCGAGGGTATCCTTCCCTTCGTAACGATGCCTGAGCGGTATGCTCAGAGAACCGCCTGAAATGACGGTTAAAGGATATGCTTCACGTTCCGATATCATGGTGATCTCCGGAGAGACAAGGTTCTGAACAGACAGGCCCGCGCGGATGAGTGAAGTGCCTTCCAGAATAGAAGGTCCATTGAAATCTGCCGCAACGCCGGCATCCATGCCGGTGCCGTTGCCGCTCCAGCCTGCCATGTCGAAAGAGAGGTGTTTCAGAGAGACGCCCGCGTCAACTCCCTGCAGGAGATGGAAATGACGCGCTGCGGAGAACAGCATGGCCCACTGGCTTGCGCGGGCCGTTGAAGGCTGATCGGTAAGAGTGCGTCTCAATTCGAATTCCCCGCTGCAAAGGTTGATAACGGATATACCGGCCCGCACGGTTGGGGACAGCGGCAGGGCAAAGGCCCCGAAATTGTACCGCGAACCTTCAAAAAGCGAAAAATGGGAGAGTTCCGCTTCACTGTATCCGACGGTGGAAAGCAGAGCGGGATTGTAGAAAGCTGATCCGGGTCCCGCGTACAAGGAGACTCCCGTGTCTCCGCGGCTTAACGCGACGCAGGAAGGCCCGTGAGAAAGGAAATTAGAACGCACCCCCGCTTGCAGTGGAAGCGTTCCGAATATGAAAAAGGCAAAGAGGATTATTTTAAAACGAGGATACGGCATATTTCCTTTTCTTCTCTCCCGATATATTTTTTTACGATGCGGCAGACATATGTGCCGTTATAAAGGATATTGCCTTCGTCATCTCGTCCTTGAAAGGAGACCTGTTGCGCCCCCGCGGAAAGACCGTCGAATGTTCCGCGCCAGCATGGATCGCCCAGTTCGCTGTAAACGCTGATCTCAGCTGAACCATCAAGAGCCATGGCAAAAACAATATATGTCTTTTCTCCTCTGGCAGGATTGAAAGGATTGGGATAATTGAAGGCGCGCGAAAGAGATGAAAGAGTTGCGAAGGAATATGTCGGGCTGAATGAAGAGACCCCGTACTGGTTGACCGCTTCGACCTTCCAGTAGTATGTCTTTCCCCATTCAAGGGATGACAGCGCGTAAAAAGGATCAGACCCTTCATACACCACCGAAAGAGATGAAGGGTTGTTGCCGACATGAAGGCGGTAGCGGGTTCCCTGGCCGGACGCCGACCAGCTGAGCGTGACCCTCCCGTTAGTGGCCGAAGGGGCGTCGCATCCTTCGGTAGCCGACGGAGCCGTCGGACGGCCGGCCACCGCGAAAGAACTTGTTTCCAGGATGTATTCTGATGGAAGCTGGGCGTTCCCGGTGATATAACGGTACTGGTACACACCGTTCGGCAGCGTGACGTTCGCGCCGTAAAGGCTGCCGCTTATCGACGGAAGAACCAGGGTATTAGCAACGGATGATCCTTCAACCCAGTATTCCACGCGGGGATACCCGATGGACGGGGCGATGCCGTAGGGGTCCTGGTAATTGACGGAAAAGGAGACGGGGGATTCGGTGTATACGGCTACGAAGTTCCGGGGATGGTTCCAGGTTAAAATTTGCGGCAGCGGATCAGTAGGAGAGGAGAAGGGTCGCAGGAGGTCGGCCGAGAGTTCGAGTTCGTCGCCGAAGGTCTTAGTCGCGTGAGAGAAGTGATCCGCCGCCGCATCAACACAAATCCAGTCACAGCTTAGAGAGGTCGCCAGAGGCCCGGTGAACCCGAAAAGTTCGATCTCATCGGCACTCATTGAATCGGCACTGAGAAGTCGGCACAGTAAGAAGAGCAGAAGCAGAGTAGAAGATGTCGCCCGAAAGAACGTCGATTTCATAGTCTCCGCGCTTGATCGTCGCTGAATGATCGTGTTCGCTGTTTGCTGGATAACGTAATTATACGCGGGAATTGAAAATATATCAGGAAAGCACAGGGAATGATTGGGAAAAAACGGCAATAAGATTGTGAAATGAGTCTTATTTATGCTATAAAGTTCAGAGAATCGGCGAACGGATGCCGTTTTTCTGACATCAGCTGCTTCGCAGCAACGGCGATAAACATATCAGTTGAGAAAGGTCGCGGGTACATGCGAATAATGATTCTTCTACAGCACTTTTTTTTTCTGTTCTTGATTTTCGCGACAGCGGTGAGCGATATACGGGAACGGAAGGTGTACAATAAGGTCGTATTCCCCTGCCTCGCGGCAGGACTTATCTTGAACTCGGTACTGGCGGGGTGGTTTGGGCTGCTGGTGTCGCTGGAAGGCGTCGGAGTGGGTTTTGTGCTGCTCTTTCCCTTTTATCTGCTGGGCGGGATGGGGGCGGGCGACGTCAAATTCCTTATGGCCGTCGGCAGCTTTTTCGGCCCGCTTTTCGCCGCGATGGGAACGGTCTATGGCGCTGTCATCGCGGGGGTGTCGGCCATCTTCGTCCTTCTGGTGAAACGCCGTCTGTTCTCGACGCTTAAAGATGTTTTTCTTGCCGTTTTCCTGTTCTTCGCCGGACGCAGCAGGCGATCACTTTCCTTCGACAAAAAAACCTCAGTTTCCCTCCCTTACGCCGCGTTCCTCGCGGCCGGCCTTCTGATCCGCTGGGTTGAAGTTTTTGTTAAGCCGCGCTGAGGACTTTGCGGAGCGCGTCGGTCGCGGGGGCGAGCTGCTCAGGAGATTTGTAGAGATCATTCAGCGCGGTCACGCTTTTGCTTATGTCAGTGTCGGCTTTCATCTGCCGGTTCATTCTTTCGATCTCCTGATCGATCCCGTCATGGCTGTCCGCGCCGTCCGCGCTTTCCCGCAGCGCCAGGAATACGCGTCCTGAATATGGTGTATTTCGGGAATGACGCGCAGGAGAGCGTTCCTGCCGTTTTTTCGGCGCAGGAAATTCCCGGCAGACGCCATTATTTCAAGAATGGCGAGCGCTTCCTGAGGGGTTTGCCCCGAGGCAGTTTGCAGATGGACGCGTTGCCCGCGCGTGGCTGCTACTCTCAGATCCCTGCCGCTCCGTTGATGGGATAGATTGACCCTGCTGAGGCACTCGAGCGGCGGAGTTACCGCTTCCGCCTGGCGCATGACGTACGCGCAGCCAAGGGACTCTATCGAAGGCGCGGAGCTCCAGTCTTCATCAAGGACGCGGAACGCGCCGTCGTCGTCAAGCGTTTTGTGAAAGGGGCTCCCCCGGGGCGTCGCAAGGACGAATCTGTCTCCGCTGCCTTCGTATTTCAGCTGCTCGACAATAAGTTCGATGGTTTCCCTGATCTCCATGCTTACCTTTTTGCGGTTATCCCAGATGTCACTGGATCCGGCGTAGGCTTTCACAGTGAATACCTTGCCCCTCAGAGAAGGGTATTTGTTAAGTATCGCATCTTCCTGAGCCGCGCTGAAACAGAGTATTACGTCATTTGCCTCGGCGTCTTTCAGTGACAGTTCCCTGGCCCGGTGTTTTTCGCAGTTGATACCATGGGAGTTTAAAGCTTCTTTGAAAATGGGATCCACGGGGCCGCCATCTTTTATGTTAATGCCGCGGGATGAGACTTCGATCCCTTTCATCCCCTCTTTTTCCAGCATATCTCTCATGAAGTACTCGGCTGTCGGGCTCCTCATCGTATTATCGTTGCAGACGAACAGTATCTTTCCGGGAGTGGCGGGTGTCCTTAGGTTGTCGATGATCACGGCTGCGGGAATGAAGACATCCGCGTTGGACTCTTTCGCCGCTGTTTCCTGTATTTCCCCGCGGAAAAATTCGTAATCCGAAACAAGCTCCATCAGCGGGCTTATGAAACCGGAAAGTCCGTAATCTCCGGTATCGATCGACAGGATCAGCACGCCCTGTTCTTTCCTTGCGTAAGCCAAAGCGTATTTCCTATGGGACATCAGATGATGATTTATCAGTCCCTCTTCTACAGGTTCGTCAGCTTCTACAGGTTCTGCTCTTGTCACGATGATCCCGTTTGGAATGCGGGAAGCCTTCTGGATAAGCTCTATGGCCGGCGGCTCTTCGGAAATGATGTATGTCGATCCTTTTTGCAATTCGGGAGAAGCCAGAGGGGCGTGCTTTTTTCGCTCAGATCGGTTCGTGATAATATGGGCGGCGATGCTTCCCGGGATAAGGAACACGAGATACGGCGCGGGTTGTTCGAGGAAAAGCAGCGGTATCCCCAGGGCAACGGATACGATGCTGATCAGCAGCGGCAAGGCGGCGCGCCCGTACCACGCGAGGCCTCCGCCCTTCGGGCTTTTCGTTTCTCCCGTAAGATGCAGGCCGATGAAAAGCACGCGGGATACAAGCAGAGCCGGGAAAATGAGTTGAGGAGCGGCGCAATACGCGGCAAGGGTTACGGCGCCAGTGAATATCACTTCTTCGATAACCGGCGCGATAAGGTCTTCGTACCATGTCGCTGATATTTTCCGTTTTTCCAGCTTCGGGAGGATCCAGGAACGCAACTGGGGGATGACGCCTTTGCCGAAAGAGACTCCGGAAGTCGTTACCGATCGCGTCTGAAGGATCGCGATGCGGCCATTTTCAGTTATTGCGAATTCGATGTCCTGGGGGCAACCAAAGTAGTTTTCAATCCCCGAAGCAACGGCGGCCAGCTGTTTCAGCTGCGCCGGGTCAAGGCAACGGTTGTACGCTTCCCGGGCATCCACATGCGTTTTATCCATGCCGCTTTGACCGTCGGTCCGGGGAATATTCTTCCAGGCCTTCCGGTTCAGCAGGGGCGCGTTGACCTCTTCTCCTGTTTTCTTGTGCATTTGATACTCGTCACCCCGATCCCCGCCGACAATGGCGCCGGGGCCGAAAGAGGCATTCACTACGGTGATAGGCTCATAGCTGACCGGATCCATGGTAAACATTACGCCTGATACAGACGGGGCTGCCATTTCCTGGATCATGACCGCGGGTTTGAATTCCGCCTGAGAAATATCACTTTCATTGTGCGCGCGATATTCAATGCTTCGTAGAAGCCAGAATGAGGCCCACGTATTTTTGACGGTTTCAAGCAGATCATCTTCTTTTACGTTGAGATATGATTCAGCCATACCGGCAAATGCCGCTTTCTGTCCGTCCTCCCTGTTGCCGGATGAGCGGACCGCAAACCTTTTTCCGCTCAGCCCCTGTCCTTCAAGCGCACGGAATAGCTCCAGCCCGATGCCTGAATTCCGGTCCATGTTCCCCGCAAGGATCAGCTGGCGTATCCGGCCAGACAATTCTTCTACTTTGTTCTGATGGTGTTGAGCTATCGCCGTGTCGAGTTGACCAACCAGTGAGTCAAAATTGTCTTTAATGCCATTCTCCTGCAGATACCGTTCAAATGCGGAAGTGGCCGTTGCAATACCGTCAGGCACAAAGCAGTATTTGAGCTTGCCTTCACGTATCAAGCGCATTACTTCGCTCAGTTTCGCTGCCTTACCGCCTGCATCAACAGGCGAGCTAAGCGGGTAAACATCTCGCGCGTGCGCGCTCTCATTTGATACGGCAACTGCCGGCCGGGCGACTTTTTCACTATCCTTTGCCTTAATGATCGACCGAAGGAGTTTCCGGAATTTCAGTCCTATGTCGCCTATCCATTCATTTTCGTTGATCATTTGGTCAAGCGCCTGCAATTGCTCTATTTGTTCTTTGACAAAGGCAAAGGCCCAGGGGAGAAGAAAGGGATCATTGTAAATAGCGCGCGCACGTTGTAATCTGGCATCCCATTCCCCTGGGATATCCCGATCCCGCCGGCCACATTCCCCCCCCGGCGATTGAAGCGGCAGCGGCGAATAAAGCAACCCGGCCTCCTTCTTTTTCAGCAGCGAACTTATCGTCAGGTTGGAAGGAACGGGGATACCTTCGCTGTCGAGAAGAGAAATTAATTCCTCCGGCGAAAGCACATGGATCTTTCCCGAAAAGATATCCTTTTTACCGGCGGTTGCAAAGATCATGCGTCCGGTTTTCCTGTCGCGCAGGCCATGTATCACCAGCCACTCCCCGGAATTGAGTTCCATTGTCCCGATGACCGCGCTGCAGTCACCGACATACCCCGTCTGCCGATATGCAATGAAACCATCAGTCGCCGCATTCAAAAGCATGCCGCTCAGATAAACGTGATCTTCCCCTG
>CAZNYG010000075.1:0-4660 GCA_964577205.1 uncultured Elusimicrobiales bacterium
CCAGCATCGCCTTTGCCTTTGTCGTTCCAAAGAGTTAAACTGTAATCAGTAACGGGTATGTCCGGGGAAGGAGTGTGCCATGAAGATCGTGATCGTCGGTGGAGTGGCGGGCGGCGCGACAGCCGCGGCGCGGTTGAGACGTCTCGATGAAAAAGCCGAGATCGTTATGCTCGAACGCGGGCAGTATATCTCCTACGCGAACTGCGGGCTGCCGTATTATATTAGTGAGGAGATCAAAGAAAGAGACGCCATTCTGGTGCAGACGCCGGAAAGTTTCAAGGCGCGGTTCAATGTCGATGTGCGTACGCAGCACCGGGCTGTCGCCATCGACCGCGACAGGAAACAGGTCGTTGTCAGGGATATAGCCGGCGACAGGGAATACCGTGAGCGCTATGATAAACTCGTCCTTTCGCCCGGAGCCGAACCTCTGGAACCCCCGGTGCTGGGCATCGAGAGCCCACGCATATTTACCCTTCGCAACGTTCCGGACGCCGAGGCAATAAAGGAATTCATCGCCGCTTCGCGCCCCCGCCGGGTCATCGTCGTGGGAGCCGGTTACATCGGCCTGGAAATGGCCGAAAACCTTCACCGGCTCGGGATCTTCGTCACCATCGTGGAGATGGCGCGTCAGGTCATTGCGCCTCTCGATTTCGAACTCGCTGCCGAAGTCCATCAGCATCTCAAGGCCAGGAACGTCGAGTTCTATCTCGGCGAACAGGTGATGGCGTTCGGCGAAGAGGACGGCGGCATTGCCGCCCGGCTTAAGAGCGGCATTGAATTGAAGGCCGATTTCGTCATCATGTCGATCGGCATTAAACCCGAAGCGAAACTCGCCAGGGAAGCGAACCTCAAGATCGGCGATACCGGCGGCATAGTCGTTGACGAGTTCCTTCAGACATCCGACCCCGATATTTACGCGGTGGGCGACGCGGTTGAAACCCCTGATCCCGTATTCGGATCCCGCCGGCTTGTCCCGCTGGCCGGGCCGGCCAACAAGCAGGCCCGCGCGGCGGCGAACAATATCATCCTGGGTAACACGGAAAAATACGGTGGCAGCACGGCCACGGCCATCGCCAAAGTCTTCGACATAACCGTGGGAATTACCGGTTTTTCCGAGCGCCTTCTCGCGCAGCAAAAAGCCGATTTCGCTTCAGCTATCATCCACACCGCTTCCCACGCGGGTTATTATCCCGGCGCGAGGCCCATGACCCTGAAGATTCATTTTTCCCGCCCGGACGGCAGGCTCCTGGGCGCTCAGGCGGTGGGATACAGCGGCGTGGACAAAGCTATCGAAGTGTGTTCACTGGCCTGCCAGAACGGATTGACCGTGAACGCGCTCAAGGATATGGACCAGGCTTACGCGCCGCCGTATTCATCGGTAAGGTCCCCGGTCAACATGATCGGTTCCGTCGCGGACAATATTCTAAAAGGCATGGTCCGTTTCGTCAACTGGCATGACGTTCAGACGATATACGACAATGTGTTCCTTCTTGACGTCCGCAACCGTGAAGAGGCCCGTCTGGGGAAGATCCCGGGCGCCCGCGAGATACCGCTCCATGAGCTCCGCGGACGGTTAAATGAAGTGCCGCGGGACAAAAAGATCTATGTATATTGCGCGGTGGGCCTCAGATCGTATAACGCGGCGCGCATCCTGACGCAGAACGGGTACCGCGAGGTCTTTGACGTCGCCGGAGGGTATAAGACCTGGGAAACGGCGACGATGAAGCAGAGCAACGAGGATATTTTTGAGAAATACCTCGTTAATAAGGACGACGATCTGCGCAACCGCGACAAGGAGCCGGAAGCCGGGAAAACGGCACAAACCGAACGCCGCAGTTATTGCGATGTGGACGCGCGCGGCCTTCAGTGCCCGGGGCCCATAATGCGGCTCAGTGAACGGGTGGAGAAAGCGCTGGAAGGCGAGAACATACGCGTAATGGCGACAGATCCCGGATTTATCAGCGATGTACGCGCGTGGTCCAGGATAACCGGGAACCGCCTGGTTGACGTGCAACAGGGAGCGGAAGGCATCACGGCCATAATCCAGAAAACCGCTCCCTCCGAAAAAGGAGCGGAGCAGGCGCCGGGTGGGAAAGACAAGACGATAGTTGTATTCAGCGATGATTTCGACCGGGCCTTCGCGGCCTTCGTCATCGCCAACGGCGCGCTTGCCGCGGGGAAAAAAGTGACGATGTTCTTTACTTTCTGGGGGCTTGGCATCCTGAAAAAAAGGATGCCTCCACGGGTGAAAAAAGATTTCTTTTCCAGTATTTTTTCGATGTTGTTGCCCCGGGGCGCTGCCGAACTGAGACTCTCCAGGCTTAATATGCTGGGCATCGGCCCAGCGCTGATGAACACTATAATGAGGAAAAAGAATATCGAATCGCTGGATGTATTGATCAGCAACGCGATAAAAAGCGGCGTAAAAGTTATAGCCTGCCAGATGTCGATGGAAGTCATGGGCATCAAAAAAGAAGAGTTGATAGACGGCATCGAGACCGGCGGCGTTTCCACCTATATCGAAGCCACCGAAACGGCAAATACGAATTTGTTCATTTAGTAAAGGCGGACGACGAGCTTTCAGCTGTCAGCTAAAGGCAACGGCAAAGGCGACTGTCAGACTATCAGCAACGGCGATAACGGCGGAGGCGAGGCTGGATAGCGGCAACAACGGACATTGTAGGCGACGGCTTCAGCCGGCGCGTTTGATGAGAAGCACGGGCTGAAGCCCGCGCCTACCTGTGCCTCTTTGTGGAGTACGTCTTCGAAATTCTCCTTGACCTCAGACCAACGGGCAGACAAATCCTTGTCAGTGAAATGTAATTGTGCTAAACTGTTCACGGGCTACCTCCTGTGGACGTTATTTGGCGATAACACCTGGGAGAATAGCCCATTCTTCTTTTTAAGTCAACTTTCTAAAAGAAAAAAGCAGCAAAAAAGAAAAACGGCAACGGCAAAACCAAATTACACACTTTAGTATACACTACCCGCCTTTGCCCCTCACTTGACTTTGCTTTGCGCATTTTCTACAATTAGAGACTCAACCATCATATGAACGGAGCCCGGAAATGAACAAAACCACAATGCCCAGACGGGAAGAGATACAGCGGCAATGGCACCTTATGGACGCGGAAGGCAAGGTGCTTGGCCGTATGGCTACACAGATCGCGACGATATTGCGCGGGAAAGATAAACCGCTGTACATGCCGTCGGTGGACTGCGGTGATTTCGTAGTAGTTACCAACGCGGCGAAAATAGTGTTGACCGGGAACAAGCTGGAGCAGAAGACACATTTCCGCCACTCCGGTCAACCCGGCGGCGGTACCCTTACCCCGTACGTGAAGCTTATGGCCGAGAAGCCCGAAAAAGCGGTGGAACTGGCAGTGAAAGGCATGCTGCCGAAGAACAAGCTTGGCGACCGGCAGTTGAAACGCCTTAAAATATACCGCGGCGCGGAACACCCGCATGCCGCCCAGTTCGCCACCCCTTCCGTCGAGGAAAAGAAAGCTTAAGGCGGGAGAGGATCAAGGTGAGGGGACAGAAATTTTATTCCGCCACGCGCGGATTACGGAGAATAAGATGACGAATCAGATCGCAGGGCCCATAGCCACCGGGCGCAGAAAGAACGCCACCGCTCGTGTCATTGTCATAGAAGGCAGCGGCAGGGTGATAGTGAACGATCGCCCGCTCGAAGAGTTTTTCAACGGCCTTGAGCGGCATCAGAAAACAGCTCTCAAACCGCTGGAAGTAGCTCCCTCTTCAAAGGGATATGATTTCCTGGTGAACGTAGCGGGAGGCGGTGTCACGGGACAGGCGGGGGCTATCCGTCATTGCCTCGCCCGCGCGCTGAAAAGCATGGACCCGGCGTTGAAACAGGGACTTCGCAAAGAAGGGCTGCTGACCCGCGATCCCCGCATGGTGGAACGTAAAAAACCGGGCCGCCCCAAAGCGCGCAAACGCTTCCAGTTCTCAAAGCGTTAAGCGTAATCTTGAACTTTTAAACGTCCTTAATGGATCCCATAGCCGTACCCGTGGGGTTGCATTAAGGACGTTTTTTATTGGTGTTGACCCCTTCTCCACATCCCCCTCACCCTGCCCTCTTCCGAAGGGCGAGGGATGACACAAAACGCGCCGGCTGAAGCCGTCGCCTGCAGCTTTACGGCTGGGGTAACGGACGGAACGGCGGACGGAACGGCTTTTATGGTTACGAGGCCCGTTGCGAGCAAGGCGATCGTGGGTCTGATTCAGCAGTGCCTTTCTCACTTCTTTCACAAAGTTGTCAAATCTTTTGCACCGGCGCCCGGTACAATGGTTTACGACCAAATAAACCATACTATCTTGAAAGGAGCCTGGCGCCATGAGAAGATTGAACGAAGTCCTCGATCAGGAAAACTATCACCGGCTGGTCATTGAATTCGGAGGCAAACGCGTGTGGATACCCAAGATCGGCAACCTGGGGTATAGAGATAGGAAATACATCCTTTCCCGGAACAGTGAAATAATCAATCTCTTCAGGAACGGGAAAAGCATAAAGGAGCTCGCGCAGAGCTTCCGTATTTCGGTCAAGCGCGTGTATGGCATCGTTGAAGAGGTGGACAGGAACGGCCGCAGGAAAAATATGTATCGGCGTGGCAACGGCCTCAGGATGGCGATGTAACCG
>CAZNYG010000075.1:4670-9025 GCA_964577205.1 uncultured Elusimicrobiales bacterium
TGCATGCAAAAATGTGTGCAAATTGTGTTGACAGCCTTCTGAGTGTTTTATACAATATACTTCTCAGGGGACTTTCGATCGGAAGCTATGGCTGAAACATTTCTGACAGTGAAAAATCCATGAACAGATCCCGCATTTCTCTGATAAGCATGTCCCTTCTGATAACCGGTGCCACAGCGTCTGGCTCTTTCGCCGCCGGTTACCCTGCCGACCCCTCGGTCATCCACGCTATCCCGGAACCGTCGACCATGATTCTTATGATGCTGGGTGTGTTCGGCCTTGCTCTGTCCGGGGTCAAGGAACTATATATGAAAGTGCGCAGAGTGATCGATATCTTCATTTCGATCATCGCTCTGAGCATTACCGCCCCCATCATGCTTATCACTGTTATTCTCATCAAACTTGATTCTCCCGGCCCTGTTTTCTATAAGCAGGTCCGTGTTGGCATCAACCGGCGGAAGAATAGCCGCCCCGTCCTTCCCGGCATGCCGTGCAAGCGCAAAGAAGACAATTTCGGCAAACTCTTCAATATATATAAACTACGCACCATGTATACTAACGCGGAGGCGAAGACCGGCCCCGTTTGGGCGAAACAGAACGATACCCGTATCACTCCGCTGGGCAGGTTCCTCCGGAAAACACGTCTCGATGAGATCCCGCAGTTCTTCAATGTGCTGCGCGGCGACATGAGCATAGTCGGGCCGCGGCCGGAACGCCCGATATTCGTCAAGCGGCTTAATGACGATATCCGGAATTACAACCGCCGGCTCAGGGTGCAGCCCGGCATCACCGGCCTCGCCCAGGTGCGTTACCGCTACACGGACAATGTGGAAGACACAAAGAAAAAGCTGAAATACGACCTGCTGTACGTGAAGAAAATGTGCCTGACGACCGATCTTTCGATCCTGATCAGTACGTTCAGGACCGTTTTCTTCGCGCGCGGCTCGAGGTAAAGTTGAACGTCATAATACTGCCGTAACCGGTGGTTGTCCCGCTGCGGCGGGACAGGCCGGGGGGAACCAGATACCTCTCTGATCCCCCTCAAATTCCAATTGTTATTCGAAAGCCAATTTACTATAATTAAGGCGGCTGTTTCCGGGAAAGCGAAAATGTTCTTTTCCCGGAACTTTTAATACTAACCGACTCTTTATTGCGAGGCTTCAATGAAAATGCTATTTTCCGTCTGGAAAAAACTTATCGCCCTGACTCGCCTGTATCCGGTCATTGTCGTCCCGTTCATCATTGCCGCGGTTATTGACGCGGTGGTGCTCATTGTCCTCTTTTTGGCGCCCCGCCCACCTCTGTCGATGGTGATCGCTCCCGTTATCCGCGCTTTCTGGGGGGAACAGTATGTTCATTACCCGTTCAATTTTTTCATCCTGCCGGAATTATTCAATTATGCCCGTACCGCGCTGAGCTTTTTCACGGGTGTCATCCTGACGGCTGTCTGCATGGCCTTCATCGCTCAATCCTACGACGGTACAAAACCTCAATGGGGTTTCGGGATCCGGAAAGCGGTCCAGCGGTATATCCGTCTTTTCATCGTATGGGGCATCATTCTGGCAGTGATCCTCGTGTCCCTGAAAATTGCCGGCTCGTTCGTCCCGACGGGACTGTCAGGGGCGCGAGCGTTCCTTATGCAGTTCATAGTCAGCATCTTTTTTCAGACGCTCTTCATTTTCGCGATACCGTCCATTATCATCGAGAACAGGAAGGTATTCCCTTCCATAGGCCGTTCGCTGAACCTGTGCCGGAGGCATCCACTCGCGTCCCTGCTGATCGTCGGCGTTCCAGGCCTGCTCTTCATCCCGCTTACCTACGTCGACAGCAGGCTGAGCGTCCTGATCGAAAGAACGGCCCCGGACATCGTGCTGTACACGCTGTTCGGACGGATCATCGTCATCGGTATCATCGATTTTGTCGTTTCTTCTTCGGCGGCCGTCATGCTGCTTATCTGCAAGGAAAAAGAAAATTCCGGAGGTGCGCGTTCATGACAGTTTCATCCCGTTTCTTGACCGGGGCGTGCGTTGCCGCGTTCCTGTTCGCCGGGTGCGGCGGAGCTTACAACGCGGAAAAAGCCTACTGGGAAATGTCCAGAAAGCACGAGAAGGCCATCGCTGCTCCGTCTGCCGCCTCTCCCGCGGATTTTGAAGCGGCCGCGTCATCGGTGCGGAGTATCGTGGAAAAATACCCGTACTGGGGTAAAGCGGCAGAGCTGCAGTTCACTCTCGCGCGCATGTACGCGGAAAGAAACGACAGTGAAACCGCTGAAAAGGAATGGATAAAAGTTTACACGGATTTCCCGAAAAGCACGGAGATCGGCGCTCGCGCTCTTTTTGCCATCGGCAGGATCTACGAACAGCGCAAAGACATGCCGGGCGCTCTGCGCCGCTATCAGGAGATCCTGGAACGTTATCCCGTGACCTCGACCGGGCTGCAGCTCCCGCTGTATATAGTCCAATTGCATATGCGTGAAGGCAACGCGGAAGAAAGCGCTAAAGCCGCGGAAAAAGCTTTCCGCTCCTACGGAAATCTCGTAGACACGAATCCTTTCGGCAAAGGTGTTTCAACGGTGCATGAACTGACCGTTTCCCTGCTCGGTTTCCAGGGGCGGTGGAATGACGCGGCTTCGCTGCTTGAAAAGTTCGCGGCGAAATATCCCGCCGCCGAAGCGGCCCCTATGGCTCTCTACCGGGCGGCCCTGATCTATCAGGATCAGCTTAAGGATGCCGGCAAAGCGGTGCCGCTTTTCCAGAAGATCATTGCCGGCTATCCTAAGAGCAAGCTGATCGAACCAGCCCAGATGGAAATAGGCGCTGTCGCTCTCGGCCAGGGGAATTTCGACCAGGCCCGGCTGGAGTTCGACAAGGTGCTCAAGGGAAAGCCCGAGAACACGTCGTTGAAGGCTTCGGCGCGTCTTGCTATGGCGGCCGGGTACGAAAAAGCTGGCAGATGGGACGAGGCGCTGGAAGAATACCGGCAGCTTCAGAAAGAGCAGCCTCAGTCGGACGAAGCTTTGCAGGTCCCTTTATTGATCGCCCGGTATTATCAGGCGAAAGGATCGATCGCGAAGAGGGACGAAGAATTGGACCAGGCCATACAGTCGTATGGCGAGCTTATCAGCGGGACGGGGAAAAAAGCCGGGCCGCAGGCGTATGAGTTTCTCGCGGGAGCGTATATCATGCAGCAGAAGTGGCATGAGACGATCGTTACTCTTGAAAAACTCTGCGCCCGGTACCCGCAGAATGCCCGGTCCGCCGACGCGCTTCTTTCCATAGGCATGATATACAGCGAAAAGCTTAATGATACGGTCAACGGGCGCAGGGCCTTGCAGCAGTTCCTTGACAAGTATCCCCGCCATCCTCAGGCTGTCGTGGTGAAAGCAATGCTCAACCAGGAGGAAAAACGATAACCCCATGATAACGTCAACCCCGCGTTTTTTCATCCCCCGGGAAGGATATCTCCCTCTGGCAGTGACCGGCGCGGCCTTCATCGTCGCTTTCCTTCCGGCATTTTCCTGGATGTCCGATCGTTTCTCAGAGGAAGGATCCAACTATTCCCATGGTTACCTCATTCCCTTTGTCATAGGCTGGTTCATCTACCAGAAAAGGGAAGATATCGCCCGCCTTCCCGTTGCCCCGTCGTGGTATGGTATCCCTCTTCTGGCAGCCGCGCTCGCGCTGCACATCATGGGCGGGGTCATGTTGCGCGTAGGGATACTGTCCGGTTTCGGGGTGCTGCTCGCGCTGTTCGGACTCGCCCTTTGCCTTTTCGGCGGAAAAATCACGAAGGTTGTCGCCGTTCCTCTCATCATGACACTGTTCATGATACCTCTGCCGCAGGTGTTTCTGGTCCGCGTCATGTTCCGCATGAAAATGATGGCGGCTTTTGTCGCGGCAAAGATAGTCGCCGCGATGCATATCCCGCTTGAACGCGCGGGCAGCATGATATACCTTCCCAACGGCACGCTGACCGTCGGCAATGAATGCAGCGGCATCAATTCCCTCATCTCGCTGGTGACCCTCAGCATCATTTTCGCTTACGCGGCGCGCGGCAGCTTTCTCAAAAAAAGCGTCTTTGTCGTTTCTTCCGTGCCCGTCGCGTTGGCCGCGAATATCTGCCGGATAATTTTTCTCACGGTCGCGGCATATATTTACGGAGTGGAAGCCGCAATAGACAGCCCGCTGCACTACGGAGCGGGTATCACTTTATGGGTTGTCGCGCTGGCGCTGCTGGCGCTTATCTGGAGGATGCTCTCATGGCAGCCGGAACGCTGAAACCCTGCTGGTACGTTACAGCCGTCCTGATGGTTGCCGCGGCCTGCGTGGTGGTCATTATGGCCCGCGTTCGGAGTG
>CAZNYG010000076.1:0-9006 GCA_964577205.1 uncultured Elusimicrobiales bacterium
GATCTCATGGAACGTGATGCGCTTTATTTTTTCGTCCGGCAGTTTCAGCGCTTCCTGCAAATGCCATGCGAACGCTTCCCCTTCGCGGTCATAGTCGGTGGCAAGATAGACGCTGGACGCCTTATCGCTGAGCTTTTTAAGCTCGGGCAGTATCTTTTTCGCCTTGGCGATGGCGATGTATTTCGGTTTGAAGTCGTGTTCGACATCCACGCCGATCTGGCTTTTAGGAAGGTCGCGTATGTGGCCGAACGAACTTTTGACGACGTAATCCCCCCCGAGGAAGCGGGATATCGTTTTTTCCTTGGTCGGTGACTCTACGATTACCAGGTATTTGGACATGAGGTCTCCAGTACGGCAATTAAAATGTAAAGTGTAAAACGTAAAACAGGCGAGACAATGTAAACTGAAGTAAAGCAAAAAACAGGAATCTTATTATGCTTAGATCATCTCATTTTCAAACTGTTTAATAATTTGCATTTATTATTTTGATTTTTGAAGTCCATTTTACACTTTTCATTTTACATTTTTCATTTTTTTACGTACATCTTTCCCGGGAGGCCGCGGATCAGGCCGCGCATTTCCATCATCAGGAGCGCGCGGGCAAGGTCGCCGGAAGAGAACGGCAGCCGGGACGCCAGGGCATCGATGGACACCCCGCCGGGTTCCTGCCCCAATACTGCCATGATATCATTTTCTACCGGGTCATGGCACTCCATGTCGCCGGCCTTTTTATCCGTACCGCCTTGCGCGAAGCTTTCATAGCCCTCAAACAAAGGCTTGATCTCGTTTATTATATCTTCGGCGCATTCCGCCAGGCGCGCGCCGGATTTGATCAGGTAATGCGGTCCGCGCGACATCTTCGATACGGCGGGGCCGGGAACCGCGAACACGTCTTTTCCCTGCTCCGCTGCCGCCCGCGCGGTGATAAGCGCGCCGCTTTTAATATCCGCTTCTATCACTACGACTGCCGCGCACAGGCCGGAAATGATCCGGTTGCGCCGCGGGAAATTCATCGGGTCGGGCGAGCGGTCCAGCGGGAACTCGCTGATCAGCGCACCCTGCGCCGCGATACGGTCTTCCAGCGCCTTGTTTTCGCGGGGATAATGATGCTTTAATCCGTTGCCCAGCACCGCCACTGTTTTCGCGCCCGCGGACAACACCGCGCCGTGCACCGCCGTATCGATCCCGCGGGCAAGGCCCGAAACGACAGTAAAGCCTGCCATGCCCAGTTCGTATCCGAAACGTTCCGCCATTGAAATGCCGTAGGGGGTCGGATATCGCGTACCCACTACGGCAACCGCCGGCACCGCGGCCGGAGGAAGATCGCCGCGCACATACAGTACCGGCGGGAGATCATCCAGAGGTTTCAACGCCTCCGGGTATTCCGGATCAGCACAGGTCAGAAGCTTTATACCCAGCCGGGCGGCCGCTTCTATTTCATGTTCAACGTCGGACCGGTATCCCGCCTTCAGCGCCTTTTTGGCCAGCGGCGCGTTCCACCCTTCTACCGAAGCGATCTCTTCAAGAGGCGCCGCCAGCGCTTCACGGGCCGAACCGAAATGCAGCAGAAGGTTGCGCGCGCGGAACGGGCCGATCTCCGGGACGAGATGTAAAGAAATGATCGCACGCCGCTCGTCAGAAATCATTCTGTCGGCCATTCAGGTATTGCCTTTGAACATTGATTGATAACATCTATTCGCCGGCTAAGGCCGGCGCCTACGACTTCTCACGGCATATCGTAGCTATTATTGTTAGCCCTCTCCCTGCACAGGCTGCAAGGGGTGAGGGAGAGCCAGATTATTCGATAATTGGCCCTCATCCCGGCCTTCTCCCGGAAGGAGAAGGAAATTTCGGACATTACTCGTTCCGCAATAGATCATTTACCCGCTTCGGCCAGGACGCGGCGGGCGCCGGCGAAACGTTTTGTGTAGTATGGTTCATCGAGATTGGAAATGGTCACGCGTTTCGCGTTGATGGTCGCGTGAATGAATTCGCCGTTGCTCAAATAAACGCCCACGTGATTGATGCGGGTGGAGGCCGGGCGTTTCTTTTTTCCCTTTTTTGTCGTGTAGTACGTCTTCTGAAAGAACAGCAGGTCCCCGGTCATGAGCTCCCCTTTTTTGACCGGGATGCCTGCCTTGAACTGTTCCCGCGCGGTACGCGGCAGGGACACTCCCATTTCCTTGAATATTCTCTGGGAGAAGTAGGAACAATCAATACCCCGGCCGATGGTAGTACCGCCGTATTTATACGGATGTCCGAATAGATCGAGAGCGACGGATATGATCCTCTGCGCCTGAGGGTCATCGTACGCCTTGTAGCTTTCCTCGTCGGCCTCGCGTCCCGGATCCTCTTCTTCCGCCGGCTGTTCCCGAAGCGCCGGAAGCTGTCCGGACGGTTCCGGATCCAGATCTTCCTCTTCATCGACGCGGGCGACGAGTTTTTCATCGGCCCGCAGTTTTTCGGCCATCGCCTGCGCTTTTTCGCGGGTATCAAAACCGCCCAGCCGCACCTCGTATTCTTCGCCGTAAAGTATGTACACGTTATACCCGCGTTCCGCGAGCTGCGCGTGCACGGCCTCGGCTTTTTCCCTGGGATAAGTCCCAAGGTAAAGATAAAAAGACGCCCCCGCCTGACCGCACAAAAGGACCGCCGCCCCGCCCGCGACGCTCAGCCACCGCAGCAATGTACGATACACGCGCATGCAACCACCCGTAAAAACAACACAGCCTTCAGCATTCAGCAGTCAGTAGTCAGAACCGGCCAAATAAACCGGGAAACAAACGTAACGACAACACCGGTTACGATACCGTTCCGCGCCGTTTATCAGTATCCGTGTTGCAGAAAGAGGATCTTCTTTCTTATGATAGCGGCACGGGGATGGTTCGGATACTTTTCAAGGAATTTTTCGCCTTCTTCAAGCACTTTGTTCTTGTTGTCTTCATCGTACAGGACGTTTATGTACTCTGCCCAGGCCTTTGGCGCGTAGGGGGTGTCGGGATAAAGCTTCAACACCCGCCCGGCATGGTATTTGGCGGACACGGAACGATTGGCAAGGCTTGCCAGCATCGCCCAGTAATAGTCGACCGCCGGATTGATCCGGGCGTTCGGATGAGCGTCCATGTACCGCTCAAAACGGCCGCTGGCCACATAATCCTTTACCAGATAACCCGCGCCAAAAATGATAAGGCATACAAGGATAAATTTGCGCATGACAGTCACCGTAAGAGACAATGTAAAACGAAAAATGTAAATCGAAAATTGAACGTCAAAACACTATTAAAAATTGTTTTTAGTCCTCATTTTACACTTTTCAATTTTCATTTTTAATTGTCTTCTTATTACTCGATCTCTATGATGTCGCCGATGCGGATCGGCTCGTGAGCGTACAGGATGCGGGCGGTGGCGCATTTTTCGCGGATACCGCCGGTGATCTCAATTTCGCCGACCGCCTTCAACATGATGCCGGCATTTTTTATGTCGTCGCCTTTCCTGTATATGACGCAGCGGGTACCCTGCGTGACCGCGTCATCGGAACCTACATCGACGAACACGACATCGTTCTGCGACAGCGCGTGGATATCGTCGCGGCTGCCTATGATCGTGCCCTCGATCTCCCAATCATCGGGCGCGATAAAGCTTTCCGGCACTTCCGCCGGTTTGAACATCGTTCTTCCGTCTGCGGGAACTGACGCGTTTGATCCGGCGAAGACAGAGCCGGCCTCGAGCGACACGGACGGCTTGTCAGCCGCGACAAGCAGGGAGCAACCAGCGAACACTATTGCCGCCACACACACAATGCCTGCGAAAAGCTGTTTGAGCATACCTTACCTCCGTCAATACAAAGCAGCCCTGCACCCTTACCGGATCCGTTCCTGCCGTCAGGATCAAAGTAAAAAATATTCTAATCTATATTTGTACTTTTGTCAACGATTTTTTAATCTTCTGATTGATAAAACAGAAAGAAATGCATCAAATAAAGATGGTTCCTGTTACGAAGAACATAGTGAAGGAAGGCCAACCGCCCGGGCTATAACCCTTAATATCTAATATTGGCAAGTTACATATTCAGGGTTTGGTATTGCCGGGTTTAATACAGTCAGTTAAAGAGGAGGATAAGACAAGGGGTCATATGCAATGAAAAATGCACCACTACCGGGAATAATGGCTGACGTAATGATCGATAATCTTCCGTATCATAGTCTGGTAATGGCTATGCGTCCTTTTTGCATGACTCTTGAAATATTCAACGCTGCTTTCGCTCAACGCGAGCGTTACCTTGACACTCTTTTCCTTCTCCACCAATTGATCGGGCGAAGGCAGAAAATCCTTAATGATTTTCAAATCCACAGGTTCATTCTTATATTGCACTTTTTTCTTCATATAGTTGTTTCCCCTTTCTCCAGTATCCCGCGCCTATGATCCTGATCACATGCGCTCTGTAAGTAAAACGGACTGTTATTATTCCGTTGTCTATTTTCCCTATACAGAAATACCTCTTCTCCTTGTCGCTATGTTTTAAATCTTCCGCGATGATACGCCGAAGATCAAAGAATGCATGCTGCGCCTCATAAAATGCAACCCCGTGCTTTCTTTGATTTGCCTCGTTTTTCTTTTCGTCCCATTCAAATATGGTTTTCTGCATATGTATTATATACCATATATTTATACATACTATCAAGTGGCGCCGGCTTTAGCGCGCAGATACTTTTGTTGGCGGATCAGTCATATCCAATGTTTCAGTTTCAAAGCATCACTATGGAAAGTGCTCTTGCACAATGGAAGCCGCCGGTCATCCATAACCGGAATTCCCCCCCCCTCTTTTTTCAAAGAGGGGGACAGGGTGGAGTTGCCGTGCCGGGCACATGATAGTTATCCGCTGATGTTACGCAAAGCTGTCCCCGTAACAGGGAAGGTCAAACACGACAGGTGGTTACGCGGCATAGACCGTCTCGCCCTGGCGGGCGTAATCGGAAATCGGGGAAGTTCCCTTATCCCATTCTTCGGGGGTTAACGCGACAGCTTCGATGGGTTCGAAAACATCGTATATCGCTTCGGAAAGAATATCTATCCGTTCCCAATAATTTTTTGATGAAAAATCCCTTGACACAACAACGAGATCAATATCGCTATCGTCAGTAAACGTGCCTGTCGCGTAGGAACCATAAAGAATGACCCTGTCAACATTTATTGATCTGACTTCAAGCGCCTTTATGAATCTGTCGATAACGCTTAAAACTGCTTTTTTATCCATTGCAGAACTCCGGATGTTTTTTCAATCACTTCACTAACCATACCCACAGAATATTCTTTCACCAGGTGGTCAATCTCTTCCGGATAGCGGGTGGCCACACTGGCTTCGTTTATCTTTACGATAATGGTACCAAGATTTTCGGGCGGATGCATCTGCGCCTGCTGAAGAAGTGCGATCAGATTATGTGATTTGGGAGGAAGAATCCCTTTCTTGTGAGTAATAAGTCCCTTTAATGCTTTTTCTATCGATAAGTGGCACATGAATACAGCATAGAAATTTCTTCCTCCTTGAAACATATACTTCGCGGTTTCAAGATCGTATTCCGATTGCTTTATCCATTCCTTATAATCAATTGCCATAATTTTTCAAACACTCACAAAAAACATTACTATTTGCTTCCTGTTTAAGCATTATATGAATCCTTCACCATATTGTCAACGACGATTATTTTCGTTCAACGCAGTTACAATGGAAGCCGCCGGTCATCCATAACCGGAATTCCCCCCTCTTTTCAAAGAGGGGGGCAGGGGGAGTTCCGCCGTTCTGTATTGACGGGCAGGCTGAGCGGGCGGGCGTGTCCCCCCCGTTTAGATTTGCCTCGCAAATCCGGGTGGGATGAAGCCCGCCCCTGCGCGGCACACTTATGCATCGAGCTGCAGAGGATTTGTATTCAGAGAACTCCCCCGGCCCCTCTTTATACAAAAGATGGGAGAGCGACTCCGCTTTTCGCAAAAGAGGGGAGAAAGGTACCGACCCATTTGTCTGAGAGGGCGAGCTATTATGAGGGCCTGGGGGATGTTTGTGTTTATTTGGCATATTGTCAGGACATCATTCAATCTCAAAGGGGAAACACTCGGGAGTTCTTTCGCGGAAGAGGATCCGTCGGCGGCGAAGAGTACAGAGCAACTCACAAAAGCAATGGCTACAGCACAACCAATTCCCGTAAAAAGCTTTTTGGGCATGAAGTCATGTAAGTATCGTATCACGCGCATCAAAAATATCACATTTTTTCAGTGAAAAATATTTTATTCTATATTTCCTCTTTTGTCAACGAATTTTTAATATTTTGACTGATAAGACAAAAAGAAATTGCATGGGAATGAAAATTGGGATAATCGGAAGTCAGCAAAGCCTGCCGCACCGGCTCCTTGCGCGCAATTAGAGAATCCTACTCAAACAGCAGGAAGAAATTTCTTTTTCTACGGGCGGCAGGCGAGCCGTTCATGTTTATTGACCCGGAGGAGCTCCACGGGCTTTTTCTGTATCCCGCGTCTATAGCGCGCACCTGGAAATAGTACGTTACGCCGTAAACGGCCGGAGGCAGAATGTCCACGCCCGCCTGCGGCGCCGCAGCGCAATACCCGTGTGGATAGCTGCCTAATGTCTGCGCGGCGGTGCCGAACGCTCCGGCGCCGGTGCTGGGAGACACAACCCACGCGGCAAGCCCGTCGTGGATGGGTTCGCTGGCCACGCGAATATCATAATAGAGGCCGTCCGCGCCGGTTTCCGCGTCGGTTCCCTTGTCCCAGCGGAATTCCAGCATTCCGGAAGTCTCGTTATACGCGGCGGTTATGCCTGAAGCGGGCGCGGCCGGCGCGGTGTTCACCCGGTCGTGAACGCCGGTGTAATAATATGTCCTGGCTTCGCCTGCGTCGCTGCCGCCTATCAGTATATCCAGGATGCCGTCGCCGTTGGCGTCGCCGAATGCCGAGGAGCCTACATACAGAGGATATGTTCCAGGGTCGAGCCGGGTAAAGGTATTGCCGCCGTCGTTGCGATATAAATAGCAGCGGAAAAAGTTGCCGTCAGAGCCGTTCACATAAAGATCAAGGTCGCCGTCGTTGTCGTAATCTCCCCAGCTTGCCGCGCTAGCGCTCAAGCCGGCAAGTCCCGCGTCTATATCCACAAAGCTGCCGTTATCGTTGCGGTAGATCTCCGTGATCCTGTCCGGCCCTGTACTTCCTGTTATGGCGAGGTCCAGATCGCCGTCGTTATCGTAATCGCCCCAGCTCAGGGAGCCGCTGTAAATGCCCGGCAGTGAAATGCCGCTGTCCGCAAAACTGCCGCCGTCGTTGCGGTAGATAGTCGTTATGTTCGTCGAAGATGCCGTTTCTCCGGCCACAGCCAGGTCCAGATCCCCGTCATTGTCATAGTCCCCCCAGGCCAATACGCCGTTGCGGACCCCTGTCATGGATATGCCGCTGTCGGTCAAGGTACCGCTGTCGTTGCGGTATATTTTCGTCACCCGCGCCGATCCAGTGTATCCCTCTGTCGCGAGGTCCAAGTCGCCGTCATTATCGTAATCGCCCCAGGCGACCCAGGCGTGTGACAGCCCCGGCAGGCCGAGCGCTCTGTCCGTAAACACGCCGTTATCGTTCCCGTATATCTTGCATTGAGGGTTAACACTGCTGTTCCCGTATCCGGCAATTGCAAGGTCCAGGTCGCCGTCGTTATCGTAATCGCCAAGGCTTGAGGCTCCCCGGCCTCCGATATCTGAAATGGTCTGAATCGCTGTAAGCGATCCATTGTTGTTCCTGTAAATAGTCGTACGCACGTCTGAGCTTGATCTGTAGCCGGTCTCCACCGCATCAAGGTCGCCGTCGTTGTCAATGTCTCCCCAGGCGATACTCCCATAGTCCATGCCCGACAGCTCGCCACCATACCTGAAGCCCGGACATACCCGGGTAAACGTGTCCGACCAGACCGACCATTGCGATACTTCATCGCGAGCCTGGATCCAGAAATAGTGTGTCACTGCCCCCTGCAGGCCGGTGATAAGCCGCTGGTATACCGTCCCCTGCGCGAACGAAGTGGATATCTCGACAGTTCCTTCCGCGGTCGCCGGCGTCGCTGAAGCAGAAGTCGAATAGCGTATGCGCCACATCCCTTCTTCGACGTTTCCAATGTATCCGTCATCTCCAGGGGCGGTCCAGGTCAGCGTTACCTGCTGAATGTCGGCGACAGCAGCGGCTACGCCGGTAATCTGGCCCGGAGCGGTCACGTCCAGCGAATACCGCGCGGCAAGGTTGGAACGAACGGAAACATTGCCGTTCGCGTCCGCGTACCAGAGGCAGAAATAATAGCTGGCCGAAGCGGTGAGCCCGTTGACCGTATAGCGCACCCTGTCACCGGGCGATACGCTCGACGTGGAAAGCGCAACTTGAGCGGATGCCGTGGACCATGCGACCCCTTCCCCCTCGGTCCATGTTGAGTACTGCACCATGAATTTCGCGCCTTCGCCGAACATGCCGGTAGAGCCGTTATTTCCCGGTGTCGTCCAGGTGAGCGTCGCCTCATCGCCGCCAGGGCCGTCCGTACCAGCCAGATCAGTCACCGCGCCGGGCATCGTGATGTCGCTTATGTATGTCGAAACAGTCACCGACCATGGGCTGGCTTTCATGCCTGTGTCTATGGCGCGTATCTGGAAATAGTAGGTCACTCCGTCGCCGCATGGCTTAATATTGATCCCGCACTGCAACCCGCTGGTGACATACCCGTGAGGATAGCTGCCAATACGCTGATTGGAACTGGAGCCGGTGCCGGCGCCGGTGCTCGGGGAGATCAGCCAGTGCGTAAGATTGTCCGTAATGGGCTCCGTGGCGGCGCGTATCTCGTATTGCAGGCCGTTTTGTGGCGTTTCGTTGTCGGTACTCTTGTCCCAGCGGACATGTATGGTTCCGGAAGACGGATTGTACGTCGCGCTTAAATTCGTCGAAGCCGCGGCAGGCGCTCTGTTCGCGTCGCCGCAGCCC
>CAZNYG010000077.1:0-8974 GCA_964577205.1 uncultured Elusimicrobiales bacterium
AACTCGTTTCGGACGCGACATAGTTCTAACAATTCAGGAAAGGATCAGGCCCGCAGTATGTTTAGCGGGACGCCGAAGGGAAACCCGGGTTTCCCTTGGGGAGCGTTTTGCGGAGCATTTCCGCTCGGAGCAAAACAATCCTGAGCGCAGCCGAAGGATAAGTCCGAACTCGTTTCGGACGCGACATAGTTCTAACAATTCAGGAAAGGATCAGGCCCGCAGTATGTTTAGCGGGACGCCGAAGGGAAACCCGGGTTTCCCTTGGGGAGCGTTTTGCGGAGCATTTCCGCTCGGAGCAAAACAATCCTGAGCGCAGCCGAAGGATAAGTCCGAACTCGTTTCGGACGCGACATAAGGGAGGTTTTATGGCAAGTTTCTCGCAGGGCGAGGCGATCAAGTTCGGATGGGAGAAGGTGAAAGGCAACCTCAAGTTTTTTATCGGTTTGTCCGTGGCGATCCTGGCGGTCTATGTGCTCGCGAACGTTATCGGCGGCTCGTTGCAGAACGCGGGCTGGTTCGCGGCATTCCTGTTCCAGGCGGCGTTTTTCTTCCTCTCGACGTTCGTGGCGATCATCGTCAGCCGCATGGCCTTGAACTTCGTCGATAACGGGACGAGCACGTGGGCCGAATTGTTCCCTCCGAAAGTGAATTTCTGGACATATCTTCTCGCTTCTCTCCTGTTCAACCTGATCACCTTCGCGGGAACGCTGCTTCTTATCGTCCCCGGCGTAATCTGGGGCATCATGTTCGCGTTCTACAACTATTTTGTTATCGATCAGCAGTCCGGCGTCGTGGATTCTCTCAAGCAGAGCGCGGCGGCCACGAAGGGTTCGCGCTGGGGGCTGTTCCTTTTCTTCCTAACGCTGCTCGGCATCAACATGCTCGGACTTCTCGCGCTGGTCATCGGCCTTGTCATAACGCTGCCGCTTTCCGCGCTGGCGACGGCGTATGTGTACCGCCAGCTGTCCGCCGCTTCCGGCACCGTTCCGACCGCGGCTCCCGCGGCCGAGATGTAAAGCTTGTATATTTTTTAGAAGGGATCCAAGGGGAAACTGGTTTCCCCTTTTGCGGGGGGCATGAAGCATATCTTATGCTTCATGCCCCCTGGAGGGACGACGATGAAAATAACCCAGATATCGGTATTCCTTGAAAACACAAAAGGCCGGCTGGCCGATGTATGCACGCTGCTCGGGACGAACGGCATAAACATGCGCGCGTTGACCATTGCGGAAACCCCTGAGTTCGGGATACTGCGCGTCGTGGTGGATAAACCGGAAGAAGCGATCCGGCTGCTGCGCGAAAACAATTTCGTAGCAAACCTGACGGAGATCGTGGCCGTTGAAGTGGATGACCGTCCGAACGGGCTCGGCAGGATACTGAACATGCTGAGCGACAACAATATCAACGTGGAGTACATGTACGGGTTCGTCGAAAAGTTCTCCGAACAGGCCCTGCTTGTCTTCCGTTTCGACGATACGGACAAGGCAATCGAAACTCTGCGGAAGAACGGTGTCCGCATCGTCGGGAAAAACGAAATAAATAATCTGTAAGTTGCAGCCGTACAAATCCCCCCCTTTTTTTTACTTCTAATGCGTCTTTCATTCAAACCATCCGCCATCATTTTCGACATGGACGGCGTTATCGTCGATTCCATGCCTTACCATTTTATTGCGTGGTACGAAGCGTTGCGCCCGTGGGGAATACGGGTGAACTGTTTTGACGTGTACGCGAAAGAAGGCGAGAAATGGGAACGGTCGCTGCGCGATTTTATGATCCGCGGCGGACAGAAACCCGATCCCGCTGTTTTGCGGCAAATATTCGCGGCCAGGGAAAAAGTATTCAAGAAATATTTCAAGCGGTATCTGTTCAAGGGAGCGCCGGAATTCATTCGCTGCCTGAAAGACAAAGGATACGTACTGGCGCTGGTGACCGGGACCAATGAGCAGGAGATACAACGCATACTGCCGAAAAGAGTACTGGCATGTTTCAGTGTTGTAGTTGCCGGGGACAAAGTAAAAAAGGGAAAACCGCATCCGGAGCCATATATGACAGCGGCGGCTAAACTTGGCGTGCCTCCTTCGAAATGCGTGGTAATTGAGAATGCGCCCCATGGAATAACGTCAGCCAAAAGAGCCGGCATGTATTGTATAGCGATAACTACCAGCCTTCCGAAAGAATACCTTAAGAGAGCCGATAAGGTGGTAAGGGAATTATACGATATAGAAATAGAAAGTGCTTGCTCTGTAAAAAGGAAGAAGACTGGAATATAAGAATATAATAGAAAAATCAATGAAAACAAAAGAAAATGCCTTGCGAGAAAGCTCTGCAATGGAGCAGGCGCAAAAGAAGAATTTGTAAAACGGGCCGGGTTTGTGATCTTGACACAGCTGGCAGTACATAACGACGAAAGAAACTTCGTGAGAAAAGCGGTAAATTGGGCGCTCCGGCAAATTGGCAAAAGAAACCTTGAACTCCACGAAGCCTTGAAGAAGACAGCGCAAGAGATCGCCGCTATGGATGACCGTACCGCCCGATGGATAGCCAGGGATGCGCTGCGGGAATTTTCCAGCGAGACCACCCGACGAATGCTTAATAGAAGAAATCGTAAATTTCAAATCGCAAAACGAAAAAACCATTAACGTCTGAAAGAAAATGAAAAACTCACATTGCAGAGCGAAAACAGGAAAGCGGACTGGATAACTTCTCTGATGCTGGTGAGAGCTGTTGGTGTCCGATGTGCATTTCAATTGTATCGCTGTTGATTTCCATGATATACCATTCCCTGACTATCAATGCTATCCAGTGTTAGATTATGCTGTTATCCGTACTACTGTCTGATGCCCGTTCAGATGCTCCTGCTGTGCTATCCCAAAGACATTATATGAAAAAGTCCAATTTTGTTTCACGTGAAACAATTACATGGATATTTGATTTCCGCATAATAATTTTGCTATAATTACTTACCAGTTGCAGACGACAGGGAAGCCTGCCCCCCATTATTCTCTCTAACAAAGCCTCGTTGCGGCATTTGTTTTATATATACTAACCGCGCATTAATTGCAGTAATAATATAGGATAAGCAAATTATCGACGGAAAACAGCCCAGTGCATTTTTTCTTTTGCCTGTGGCTTCACCGAAGAGAGGATCCATGAGTAAGATCATTGCAATCGCAAATCAAAAGGGCGGAGTGGGGAAGACTACGACCGCGATTAATCTTGCGGCAGGTCTGGCATATCTTGGACAGGAAACACTTCTCATAGATCTTGATCCGCAGGGGAATTCAACCAGTGGTCTGGGAATCGACAAAAAGACCGTTGAAAAGCACATTTATCATGTTGTCATTGATGAGATCCCTCTTGAAGAGATCTTGAAACCGACAGAAAATGACTGGCTCGATATCGCTCCAAGCACTATGGACCTTATCGGCGCTGAAGTCGAACTTGTGCCTGTTATCGGACGTGAATTCAGATTAAAGAAAGCGCTTGAAAGATTCGCGAAAGTTTATAAATACATTATTATAGACTGTCCTCCATCCCTCGGCCTTCTTACCCTTAACGCTCTTGTCGCCGCGAACTCGGTAGCGATACCGCTGCAGGCCGAGTATTATTCACTTGAAGGTTTGAGCCAGTTACTTAAGACGGTAGATCTCGTGCATAAAAGTGTAAATCCGGGACTTGATATCGAAGGCGTTCTCATCACCATGTATGATAAACGTATGAATCTGTCGAGGCAGGTCATCGAAGAGATAGAAAAATATTTCGGCGATAAAGTTTTTAAAACCAGGATACCGCGCACAGTGCGTATTGCTGAGGCGCCCGGTTTTGGCAAAGCGATCCTGACATATGATCGCTCATCCCGCGGAGCAAAAGCGTATCTTGAATTTGCGCGTGAATTTCTGGAACGTCAGGTGCTAAGCTCTCCGTTCGTAACGCCCTTAGTCCCGGTTCCTGTCCCGGTTCCGAAACCTTTACCTGAAAAAGCTTCGGTTGAGGGGGATACAACCATACCGGAAGCATGATTTTAATGGCTTAAAACGTAAATGCTGCGTTCTATCGACGGTAAAAAACGACAATATTTAGCAATAAAAAGCAGTGGGAGGCACTATATGCATAAAGCACTTGGACGTGGCCTTGAATCGCTCATATCCGTGGGAGTTACCGCTCCCGTGATTGCGGCGACAGGCAATGAACTGGCAGTTTCAATCCCGATAGAGAAAATAAAACCCAACAGGTTCCAGCCGCGTACGAATTTCAATGAAGAAAAACTTAAAGAACTTTCGGACTCGATAGCAAAGCATGGTTTAACCCAGCCGCTTCTTGTCGCTCCTTCCGCCATCCAGGGGGAGTATGAGTTGATCGCTGGCGAGCGCAGGTGGCGTGCCTGTCAGATGGCAGGGTTGAAGGAAGTCGTGGCGGTCATCCGCCGTGCCGATGACAAGGAGCGTCTTCAGCTGGCGTTGATCGAAAACATTCAACGCGAAAACCTGAATCCCGTTGAAGAAGCGAAAGCATACCGCCGTCTCATGTCCGAATTCTCCTACACGCAGGAAGCGTTATCCGGCGTGGTGGGCAAGGATCGTTCCGTCGTGGCGAACTCATTGCGCCTCCTGCAGCTTCCCGAAGATATACAGAAGTCCATTGAAGAAGGTATTCTTTCCGCGGGCCATGGCCGTGTTCTTGCCGGCCTCGACGATGCTGCAAGGCAGAAAACGCTTGCCGACCGTATCCTCGTCGAGAAATTGACGGTAAGGGAAGTGGAAAAGATCGTCGCCGACTGGAAGACCGTCGTCGGAGAAGTTAAAAAACGATTGAAAATACAAGACGTTGAGCTTATTAAGCTCGCGGAAGAGCTGCAGCGCCGGCTCGGCACAAAGGTCAAGATCGTCGGTAAAGCTAAACGGGGCAGGATCGAGATCCAGTATTTTTCTCTCGAGGACCTTGAGCGCATAGCAGCGTTCTTTAAAATTCAGCAAAGCAGTTAAATTCCCATGGCCCGTCGAAAAAAGAATACCGCCGCCGTGGAACAGGCCAGCGAACAGGAACAGCCGCCGGGATGGTTGTCCTATGTGCCGTTCCTTATACTGCTGATCGTGCTGTTCCTTGCTCCGATATTGCCGGACGTAAAACTGTCCCGTCCGAAGCTTTTCATTCTTGAGACGGGTATCTACGGTTCTTTGTTCTTGTGGGCGGCATCGCAGTTCATCTCCGGGAAAATAAAAGCCCGCCGTATCGCCCCGATCGTTCCGCTCGCGGTGTACGCCGCCGCCGGTTGTGTCATGTATCTTCTTTCTCCCGACCGGCCGGTCGCGCTTAATGAATTCAAACGCGCCCTGCTTTCCTGCGCGGCCTTCCTTGTCGTGCCGCTGGTGGCGGATTCCGACGGGAAAAGGGATTCCGCGCTGGCCGCGTGGCTGGGCGGCAGTTTTTGCGCGGTCGTGTACGGGCTGCTGCAGCATTACGGAGGTATCGGCCGGCTGATGGTCCCGCAGATGCAGCGGGTGATGTCGACATTCGGTAATCCGATATTCTTCGCCGCCCATATCGTCGTGACCCTGCCGCTCGCGGCGGGACTGTGGTTCGCGTATCGACGGAAAATAGTCCGTCTTCTCCTTGCCGTTTACATTGCCGCCGCTCTGGCCGCCGTCTATTTTACGGGTACGCGGGCCGCGTATATCGGCCTCGCGGCCGCGGCCGCGGTATTTATTTTCGCGGCGGTACGCACGGCGCGGATGCGCGCGGCCGCCGCGGGCCTGCTGGTCATCGCAGGCACGGTATTCTTTTTTTCGACGGAAAAGCTCTGGAGCAGGCAGCAGGCGCACGGCCTTATCTGGCGCGATACGGCCGCCATGTGGCTTCATCATCCGCTGACGGGTACAGGGCCGGGAACGTTCCACATCTACTTCCCAAGGTATGCTTCCGACGAGCTGAAACGGATCTGGCCGACGGGACAGTTCATCGTAAATGACGCGCACAACGAATTTCTTCAATACCTGAGCGAGACCGGCGTAGTCGGGCTCGGGATATTCATGTGGGTACTGGCCGCCTGTTTTGCCGGAGCATGGCGCCTGTCACGGGTTTCCGGCGGAGAACGCCGCATGGCGCTTACCGGCGCGATCGCGGCCTGCGCCGGGCTGCTGACGCAGAACATATTTTCCGTCGATATGCGGTTCATCGTGTCGGCTGTTTCCCTGTTCATGACCATGGGTATCGCTGAATCGTACAGGGAAGAATGGGTTGAACGGAGGCTCGGGTCACGGGCCGCGCGCGGCACGGGACTGGCGGCGATAGCGGCGGCGGGGTTCCTGGTCTTCCCCGCGATACTGGAGCCGTACCGCGCTCAGCGCAAAGTGGCGGCGACGCCCGATTTCTTCGACGAAAAAGTCCTTGAGCCGGCGAAAACGATAGCCGAACTGCGGGCGCTGGCGGCGCGGTATCCGGATAAAGCCTCGATCTACGAAAAACTGGGCTGGGTATACGCGAAAGAAAAGAACTGGGACGGCGCGATCACGAGTTTTAAGAGATCGTCGGAACTTGATCCGACGACCGCCGGCCCGCTGAACAATCTGGGCAATATTCATTTTCTCCTCGGGAACCGGCCGCAGGCGATCGATCACTGGAAACGGTCCCTGGCGATCAATCCCGCTCAGATCGACGGCAGGTTGAACCTCGCCATGGCGTATTATTACCAGGGACAGCTGAAGGAAGCGACCGATCAGGTAAAAGATGTGCTTAAACTCCAGCCGGGAAACGAAAAAGCCATCGTGCTGTTGAAACAGATGACGGAGTAAATGAGCGGGAGGTAAACATGGACCTGAAAAAGAGAATAATGCCTTTAACGGCGGCGCTGTTACTGGCGATGGGCGGCGTCCTGCCGCAGGCGCATGCTGTCGACGGAAGAGACCATCCGTATCTTTCCCGCATGAGCGGCCTGCAGACGCATGCCGTCAAAGTGAAGGATTTCGATGAATATGTTTTTCCCCTTGAGCGTCAGGTCTGGGGAAAGAAAAAGATGAAAAAAATGCGCGTTGAAGGAAAGGTGACCCGCATGACCTATACCGCGCCGGAAAATATATCGTCGTTCCAGATAGCCCGTTATTACGAGAACGAACTGAAGAACGCCGGATACGCCGTTCAGTTCTCGGCGCGGGGCAGCGCAATCAGCGACGAACGGCCGTACGACTGGTATGACAGGTACTATCCCGAACACCCGCTTCTCTACGGGCAGTATCTCGACGATCCCAATAACCGCCAGTACTATTTCAACGCGAAACTGCCGCGCCCGGAAGGGGATATCTATGTCACGTTCTACACGATCCCTCTTTCCGACGTAAAAACGCTTGCCCAGATCGATGTCATCGAAACGGTATCCGATTCGCCCGCGTTCACTCCCGCCGCCGGGACGAATGTGCCGTCCGACCTCTCGCTGGTGATCGCCGAACTCCGTCGGAACGGGCATTATCCCGTGTACGACATTGATTTTGAAGCTGGTAAAGCGACGATAATAAAAGGATCCGAAAAGGCGTTGAAGATGATCGCGGACGTGATCAACGCGAACCCGGGCCTTTCGGTCTATATAGTCGGCAATACGGACAGCTCGGGAGATTTCGCGCGGGCGAAGGAACTCTCGCAGGCGCGCGCGGATATGGTAGCGCGGGTGCTGACATTCACCTATAAGGTCGACGCGTCCCGGGTTCAGCCGGAAGGCGTCGGCCCGTTGTGGCCCGTCGTCGCGAACCAGCCGGGATTCGCGGGGAAAAACAACAGGATCGAGCTGGTGGTAAAATAGCGTGAGCGGGCACACATTCATTTATTCACCGGGAAGGTGGAGCGCCAGCGGGACTTATGTCATGGGCGGCCGCAATATCCCCCTGACCGCGCAAACGGAGATAACGCACGAATCCGGCGTGTGGAGGATGAACGCCAACATGGTGCTGCTGGATTCGTCGGGCACGATCTTCAGCTGCCGTTACGAGATCTCCCCTCCCCCGTCGGAAAACGGGCCGGCGTCCTGGTCGGCGTTCGCCACGCCGCACGGCAGGCTGAAGGGGACGTTTACCGTCGAAGGCGATACGATCATGTCTTCATATGCTTCGGAGGACGGCGAATTCACCGGAGCCGAGGGCATCACCAGGATAAACGAGAACGAATACCGCATGGAGGGCAGGCAGCAGACGCATGGCGAGATAACGGGGAGCTGGACGGCAAATCTCAGACGGGCCCCCGTGAGGCTGGACCCGGACATGATGGTGCTGCCCGTGACGGAAGCCGATATCGACGCCGTTCACCGCGTGATGGTGGAAACATGGCACGATACGTATAACGGCATACTGTCGCCTGAGGTCATCCAGTTTGCCGACGCGTTATGGTTCGATCCGCCCGTCCTCTGGAAGAGCGTGGAAGATCCCGATGTGTTCCTCGGAAAAGCGGTGCTTTCCTCGGGTACCGTCGCCGGCGTCATTATTCTCAAACGTTACACGGAAACGGGTGTTGTCGTCGGACGCGTGTACGTCCTGCCGGCGTTCCAGAGACAGGGCATCGGCAGTATGCTCCTCAGGGAAGGCCTCCGCAGGTT
The DNA here is from genome assembly GCA_964577205.1 of uncultured Elusimicrobiales bacterium. Classification (GTDB taxonomy): domain Bacteria; phylum Elusimicrobiota; class Endomicrobiia; order Endomicrobiales; family CAIRNS01; genus CAZNYG01. Next base: position 8,573 of record CAZNYG010000077.1, read on the forward strand.
CCCGGGCGCGCGGGTGATCCGTCTCGAGATCGAAGAGCATAACACGAAAGCCATCACTTTTTATCAGAAACAGGGGTTTACTACGATGTACGGGACCAGGGAGATCCTCGGCAGCGACGGCATTACCATCGTCATCATGGAGAAAACTCTTTCATAAAAAGGTACAATTGTAATAAACAAGTAAAAAAGCAAAAAGTGGTTCAGAAACGGATGAGGATATAGCCGTCTCGCAAGCCGTCCTTTTGTTTTACATTACCCATTTAAATTTGAAAAGCTGTCTGGTATAAGGGGGTGCTATGCAGCTTATTTTTCTGATCGCGATGCTTGTCTCGCTGGGTACCGTGCTCTTTGCCATACAGAATGCCGGGCCTGTCATGGTCAATTTCGCCTTTTGGAGGTTCG
>CAZNYG010000078.1:0-5726 GCA_964577205.1 uncultured Elusimicrobiales bacterium
CAGCGGCGGGCGACGCGTCGCGGTCGTTATCCAGGACCTGCACTGCCATGAAGAAGTCCAGAGGAACATCTCCCGGGTTTTCGAACTGATCGATGAACGTTGGGGCCTGGAAAGGATATATGTCGAAGGCGCCGCGGGAGAGTTGGACACCTCATGGATGGACCGGGTAAAGAACGAAAAAGTCCGGAAGATCCTTACCGAAGGGCTTATGAAGCGCGGCGTCCTGACGGGCGCAGAGTATTACTCCATGAATTCCGGCAGGCCGGATATCCTGTTCGGCCTTGAAAACGACAAAACCTACCGTGAAAACCTTCTCCGTCTCGAAAAGATAACATCATCCCGCGACAGAATAGAACGCATACTCGCCTTGTTGAGAAAAGACCTGTCGGCTATGAAGTCCCGCCACTATCGCGCCGGATCACGCAGGTTCGATCTCCTGCGCGAACGCTGGCGAAAGGGCAGTATACCGCCTGAGAAATACCATGGCCTGCTTCGGAAATATGGAGAAAAGCTCGGCCTCGAACCCGGACGGGGATACCGCGAATACGCCGCGCTCGCCGGATACCGTTCATTGCTGGACGAAGGGCGAAAACTGCGCTGGAAGGATATTTCCCGGGAACTGCAGAGCTTCATGGGCGCGGCAAGAGCAAAGCTTCCGTATGCGGTGTATCAGAGGGTATTCAGGGACGCGGGATCTTCCGGAAGGTCGAATGAGATATACGGATATCTGGGCCGGATAGCGAAGGAATACAATATCCCGACGGCGGGTTACCCGGCTCTCGACGCGTTCCTGAAATATATGGAACGGAGCGGGGCCGTCGATCCTCTCGCTGTCCTGAGGGAAGAAAGAGGCCTTTCGCAAGCCATCGGTTACAGCCTCGCGCGGGATGAAGCTGAACGGCGCGTAGTTTTTCTTTCGGGGTATTTGGAGATCGCTGAAGATCTTCTCAAAGGGGAACTGTCCGGAGACGATCACGTGTATCTCCTCGGCCGTTACGACGACTTCCGCCTGCGCTGGAAACAGTACGCGGACAACGACCGTTTCGACGAACTCAAAGAAGAGTGGGCCCTCTGCTCAGATTACTATCGCGTGAACAGGGAACGGAACGCCTGTTTCGTCAACGCCATCACTGGAAACGGCCCGGTGAATAGATCCTCTCCCTCCCGGGAAGAGGACAGGGTGAGGGCAGCCCCTTCTCCCCTTGAGGGAGAAGGCCGGGATGAGGGGACGCGCGGAGCGAAGGACGTTCTCGACAACGCGAATGAAGTGGTCGGCGTCGTCACCGGCGGTTTTCATACCGACGAGATCGCCCGCCTCCTTTCGGACAGGGGTATCAGCTGCATCATCATCACGCCGAACGTGACAACGGACGCCGGGAAAGCGGGAAAGATATACCAGTCGCTCATCCTTGCCCAGGCGCGTTTTCTGGATCAGGCCTTCGAACCCATGCTGCAGACGATGCTCATAAAAATATACGGCGAGAAACCGGCAGAGAAAATGAAAGAGAGAGGGGAAACGCGCGCGATAGCGGAGAGTGTCGTCTCCGTGATCGCCGATGTCCTGATCAATGACACGCATCCAGGGCGCCAGGATGAAGCTATTAGCGAAGCTTTACAAGGCATTTTGGATAACAAAGAAGTCTATGCCAGTCTAACGGCAGGAAATGCTTCCGGTGATGTGATCCTTAAAGTTCAGATCAGCGGGGAACAGTTTGTTTTCAATTTCAGCAATGACGGCAAAGTTGAAATACAGGACCGTGCGTCGGCGGGCGGACCGCTTGCCATTGCCGGTCATCAGTACCGGAAACTGCACGATACGGGATACAGGTCGATACATGATTTGGACAACTGGCCGGACCGGCTCAGATGGATCGCTGGTGAACCTCTTTTCTGGGCTCCGTTATGGGAAACAGCCGCGATCTTCGTGCTGCGTTTCGCCCTGACTTTCGCGCTGGCGATATACGGTATCGATTCTTCTTCTGCTGCCATCGCTTCCATTGCCGTCACCAGCCTGGTTTTCTCGCTGGCCCATTCTGATCTTTGGGAAAAGGGAATATCCCGGAAAGAATTCGGGACACGTTTCGCCAACCGGTTCTTCGGAGGACTCTTGCTGTCGTCCGTTCTCGGAGTTTCACTGGATGCTTCCGCCGCTATCGGCGCCTTTATCAGTTTCATGATCCATTTCGAGTGGAACTACGGGGTTGTCGTGAATAGATGGGGCCGGGGATGGATGAAGCCGTTAAATGCGCTTCCAGCGCGGAATAGGGATTACGATAGTCAATATAAGAAACGCGTCGGAGAATCAAAGTTCCTTCTGCCCGTGACGATAAATGATATCTGGCCATACCTGGACGAAAACGCCGCTGACGCCGGCATGGATGCCAGGGAACGATGGGCCAGGGATCAACAAAAAGAGAGCGTTTCTGGCCTGTTGAATAACAATAACGTCAGATGCCTTTCACCTTACGGAGCCATTCAGAGTTATTTGAAGAACCCTGAATACTTTTACGGAGGGTATGTCCTGGGGTACTCGCGCGACAGGAATACCGGCAAATATGAGAAAACAAGCCTCGGAAACGCGATGGCGCGCTTGTTCAATATGGCAACATGGGAACAGGGATACAGGAAATACGGTTTGCCGGTAGAGAATCCTCCAATAACGCAATACCTTGAAAAAATACAGGCTGACGCGATCCTTGAGGGTAAACCGGTAATATTCTTTGTTCCTCGCAATATTATGCATAAGAGAAATGAGAGCAAAACAAGAGAAGAATTTGAATGGCTGTTGAAAAACGCGAAGGATCTTGAGAACGTCATTCTTGTTTTCGGCCTCGAAGACACTATAGACTACCAGGATTTTCTGCGCTTTTGCGAGAATGGAAATGACGCTCATGAACCCGAAGAAATGCTGGTGCGAATTCTCGCGAATTACAAAAAACATCTTTTAGAGGACGCTGTAAGTTATGAAGAAGGACTGTTCGGAACGCGGCTTGCGAACTGGCCTCTTCAAAGGAAGGAGCCAGGGGTCATACATGTAACCGACAAAGAAGGGAAAAAGGTGCCTTTACGTGTTATCGAGGCAAACGGCCTGTCGAGGCGGGCCAGAGAACTTTATGAAGAAAGCATAATACAAAATTTCGATTTTCGTAAATATCCGGGCCTGAACTCCGCGATGGATGACCCGAACAACGGGCAAACAAATTATCGTGGCAAGCAAGTGCTTTTCCTCGAATCAGAAACCCATAGGGTTGAAGCGGTGGCTGTGTGCTCCATGTTAGAACCGGAAAACGGGCGCAATGCCGCGCTTTCGGTCGAAACACTCTGGTTGTCCAAGCACAATGATTCAAATCTCTCGGCAGAAGAAAATGGAGGGATAGAAAGGAGAGATTACCGCGGGATCGGATCCGGGATTGCCGGTTTCTTCCATGGACGTGCGGGAAAAAATGAGGTGTCAGGGACGGGACAGTTGTCGGATGGATCGGACATGGATACCCGGAAAGATATGGCGGAAAGCATAATCGTTTACAATCAGGGCCGGGAATCGTGTTCTCTCAAGGTCGTTGATGCGCGGGATATGTCCGAAAGCGAGAGGATAAGATGCGCCCGCAGCATTGAAGAGAAATTCGATAACGCGTCCGAAGGAAATCTAAGCGGGACGATCGAAAGGTTGAAAGACGGCGGTCGCAACAGTAACACCTGCATTCTCTGCGTCGTTTCTGAAGGAAATAATGTGGAGGCAGTTGTTGAATATTCGTATGAGATGCCGGGAACCGCCGGGAGAAATGTTCTTTCAGTCCACACTCTTTCGTGCGCCGCCGGGAATAATGGCGTTATGGCCGCCTGGAATCAGCCCGTAAATGGGAAGGAGGGAAGAAGATTCAGCGGTATAGAGTCACAGCTGGTGCCATTGATCCTTGGGAAAGCGATGCGGGCGGGTAATATTGACAGGGTTCTGGTCAATCATGAGTGCATAAAGCGGTTTTCACGGGGAGCCCGTTATATCCTTCCCAATGAAATGTATCAGTGGTGGTTGAGCAAGGAAAAAAAGGATTACATGTCCTTTCCTATGCAACATGTGCGGTACCTGCTGTCTGATGACCGGATATGGATGGAAGGCGGGCAGCCGCGTGATAGGAGACTTCCTTCCCCGGAGTCCAGGGTCGGGATAGTGGAGGCAAGAAATTCAGCGGGAGAACCAGTTGCGCATGAACTGGTTGACGCGAGACTGCTTAGCGCCCGGGAAAAATACAATTTGGTTCAGAAGCTTCGGGAATGGGAAGAGTACTCTATCAGAAAAAAAGTGCTCCTGGCATATCCGGGGAAGATACAAGAGATCATCAATGAGCTTCAGGGGTGGGAGCCGCCAGGAGTATCGTCCCTCAGAATGCCTCTTTTCCTGGCTCTTTCGCCCGAAGGCGCCGTCGAAGCCGTATTAAGGTTCGGTTCCGTGTATGGCATGGGCATAAAGGGCATCAATGAAGGCGCCGCGGCAGGCGCAGTGACACAGGTGATCCAGTACATCGAAGTGGCTCCATGGAACCGTGGAACCGGCAGGAAACATTCAGGTATCGGAAGCGCGCTGTTCAGGATCGCGCTGCAGCGTTTTGAAGATCCGGATGATCAGGGCAGATGGTCAACACCCGTCTATTTCGTTGAACCCAGTCAAAACACGAAAGATCTATTCAGGTATCTTTGCCTTGATGAAGTTCCCGTGTGGAAAAGGATCAGCATTGACGGTTCAATGCAAGTGATGGAAAACCAGCAAGAAGTTTTCTGGCGGTTCATGAGTGCTATGAATGAACGCCTGAATGGTCTCCGTGCGGGGCCTGGATCGAAAGGAAAGCGCTCGAATGATGAAGTACCAGCCGCCGCTTCAATACTTGGCGGGGAATACGCGTCCAAAGCGCCTTTCTGGGAATGGGCTTATTTAGTTCCTTTTTCTTCGTTCCTCGTGAAGACGGGAGTGTTTAAGAAGTTCATCAGTGTGCTGACCGGTACGGACGCGCTTGAGATCGGCCGGAAGATCGGGGACAGCCCACGCGTGAAGGCTTTCGACGCCGTAACGTCGCTGACGGTAATGGGAGCGGCCTTTTTGTCTGTCGCGGGCCTGTCTGCCGGCTCGCCGCTGCTGATCGCGGCGGGAATGATGTTTTCCATAAGCCGCGGCATAGTATTCGCCAAAGCACACCGCTGGGCGGACAGACCGAAGGAAAAGGCGCAACTCCTTGGCCTGGGAATCCTGTTCGCATCCGTTTTCGTTATGCCCGCGCTGTGGGTACTGGAGCAGGGGCTGGCTTTGCCACTAAACCAGAGCGGCATCATCATCGCCGCGGCATTCCTGTTCTCCGCCGGCATCCATTACGCCTGGAACAGGCTGGCGGCCACCCGGTGGGGGAATAACCATTATTTAGTACCCGCGAGCGTTATTCTTTCAGCGAATGAACCTGTGGTTGCTCGCGAAAAACCGCTACAATTACCCGTTCTACTCAATGAAACAACGTTGGACAGGAGAATAAGGAGATTATTCGCGTATTGGGATTTTCATTGGGACACGTTTACGCTTCGTGACAGGGGAATTATCTGTGATGTCGTTGAAAAGAAAGGCGCCGCGGGGCTCGATGCGCTTTTTACACTGCTGCGCCGCACAGAAGATACGGTAATGACGGCTGAAATCGTAGAAGTTATTGCCGGCGGAGATTATCTTTCAGGCATCCCGGAACTCCAGG
>CAZNYG010000078.1:5736-8913 GCA_964577205.1 uncultured Elusimicrobiales bacterium
TAGCCCTGGATAGGCCGGGCGAGAGAAAAAGCGCGCTGGCACGCGCGGCTCTTGACCAAATGCTGCGCAATCCTGCGTCCAGCGCGGTGGGCAAAAACAGGGAGGGAAACCGGATTCAAAAAAGCACATCAAGGTACAGGCTCGATCCTCTCGCAGGACATTTCGACAGGTACATGCCGGAACGAGGGGCGCCGCGCCTGATCATTGATGGGTCATGCTCTGATGGCCGTTCTGTCAGCCACTTAATCAACCTGATCGGTCGAAGTTATCCTGAAACAAGGTTCATCGGAGTTGATAACAGGATGCTCATGTACGGTGTGAAGGACGGGGACAACCTGGGAGTGTTTGACGCGAATAACAACATGCTCGATCTCATTACCACGGAAGATCACTGGTATGCGCCCAGACACAGGAAGCCTTTGCATGAACGCGACCTCGTAAATGAAAAAAATGTTTTTGTCCGTTTGCATGCCGCTCTTGAAAGCGCGCAAAGCAAATATCCCGAAGGAATGTCCTGCAGTGAATGGACAGAGAGATTAAGTCTTGATTTAACCGGCAAAGTATTGCCGATATTCATGATCCATCCGGATGCGTTGAGCGCCGGCCGCGTTGATTTCAAACAGGGTGACATTTTTAACCTGGAACATACTGTCGGCATGAAAAAGGCCGCAATGGTGATACTGACAAACACTGTAGGTTTTCACTGGGGATACTATGATCAGGAACAGACGTTCGAAGCTATCAGGCACGCTGGAAGATGCCTTGAGGAGAACGGAATACTTATTGTTGGGAATAACGACGAGCAGTTCATGGGAAGCAACGGCAGGGAAAGCCTCGCCTGGCATGCTTTCCGAAAAAAAGGCAGTGATCTCTTCCTCATCGAGACTCATGGAAATCCCCGCGTTTTTGGTGAACGACGCCTGGAAGTTGGCGGAAAGCTGAAAGAGATCCCCCTGAATGCAGAGCAGTATGGAATGATAAACCTGTGGGTGAGGCAGAATGGCAGGCTCCCTCAACCGCGGACCCCTTCCGATATCGTAAGTCATTGGATTGCCGATATGGATTCCGGTGAATTCATAAAGCCCAGCCTGGCGTTCAAAAAAGCCGGCGCCGCGGCGAGCGGGGAACTTCTGAAACTTCTTGACCGGGTGGAAACACATACCACTTACGCGGCTTCGACGCTTCATAACATCGGGTCCGCGCTTATCTGGGCGGATGACATTACCCTTCTGCCGGAACTGCAGGAACGCTGGCGCCGCGCCCCGGCTTCCGATCCGCGCAGGGCGGTCTATGAGAGAGTATTGTCGGCATACCTTATCGGCTCGTCGCAGGTGTTCACGCGCTCACCGAAGGCGTCGGGCAATATCTCCCGCTACACGTCCAGCGAACGGCTGTCATCCCTCAAGGGCGAGCTGGGCCCCTTCCTGGAGGGGATAAAATCCCCGGTTATCGTCAACGCGGGCTGCTCGTCGGGCCTGACCAGCGTGTCTCTGGAAGAGATGTGCCCGGGCTCACGGGTCATCGGCGTGGACATTGATCATGAACTGCAGGTCGTAAGACACGGGAAGTATAAAGCCGTATTCAACGGTTCGGGGGAAATTGTAAGGCTTTATAATACCGATCCTTTACGCCTGGCGGCATACGAGGCAGGAAAGGGCTGGCAGTTTGAAAGATCGCGGGAAGATATCAAAAATATATGTATAGAACTTTATGCGGGATACAGGCGGGCCGGGACGTGGCCGGAAGAACCGATAAGGCAGCTTCATCCGTCGGTCATGGATGCCATGGAGAGGCCCGGGTCCGGCATTACATTCCGACAGGGGGATATTTTCTCTCTTTCAGGATCTTTGAGGGACATAAATAACGAGGCTGACGTTGTCGTGTGCGCCAACGTCTTGGGTTATTGGGGATATTATGATGAACAGGCAGCGTATAACGCCCTGCGCGAAATGGGAAGGAATCTCAGGGAAGGGGGCCGGCTGATCGCAGGCTCGAATCCCGATAATAAAAAACCGGTGGCGGCATACGGCGATGAAGCGGCGGAGGATTTCAGATATGCCGTCTGGGAACGGCGCGGAGACATGCTTGTGCTGGTGAGTGAACAGGAGGGCGCTTATATCCGCAAGAACGCCCGTGAAGAAGAGGTGGGCCCGTGGCCGGTCATCCCTCTGTACGACGAGGCGCGGCTTGTGAAGGATATCATGAGCAGCCTGCGTTCCGGATCCGTTATATCGGACAAAGATGCCAATACATTGAAAAACTATGCGTGGCTGGGCATGCTGCCGGAACTGCAGCGTCTGTATGCTGATGACAAGTATGCGGGTATCCGCGGTATAGCAGGAGATGTCATCAACACGCTGCTGACCGATACCGAGTGGATCTGGACTGAAACCGTGGCGGGGCCTGTCAGAAAAACGACATGGCCGACGCGCTATTCAAAACTGATCCCCATTATCGAGGATGAAGCTAAAGGACATCCTTCCGGAGAACAGTTCACCGTAGCGGATTTTTGCGGATCCTCCGGAGCTGCGGCCGCGTTGTTGGCGGAGCGATTAAGCTCTATCCCCGGGGCGCGTGTCATATGCATGGACAACAATACGCACGTTTACTCCATTAGGGACCGCGCCGGAACGGCTATAGTGAACCATCAGGGCATTATGATCCAGTATGTCGAGCGCGAAAGCGGGGTGTTGTGGCGCAGGGATGTTGAAGGAAGCTGGGAGCGTGACGGAGAAAGCGTGAGCGAAGGGCCCGGCACGGGTGTCGCGGAGAGATGCACCGCCCTCTGGAAAAAGTACGCGGCGGGGAAATATGAAAATAGACTTATATCCCCTGGGACATATAAAGATGGGAACTTTGGGGAAACCCTTTTCAAGGATGGCGAATGCTCCGTTATCGCGATCCCTCTTATCGTTCCGCGGGCGGCTCATCCTGTACGTCCGACGGCCCCCCTGTATTTCGTGAATGGAGACATGAACGCGCCCGCCTCGTCGATACCTTGTGCAGGCGTTGACGTGATCGTCATGATGAACATCCTTGGGCCCGGGTCCGGATACTATACCGACAGAATGAGAATACAGGAGTTAATGGGACGCGCGGGCTACTGCCTTAAACCGCAAGGCAAACTGTTCGTCGGAAACACGGCGCCTGACGGTTCACCTGGTTTTCATATTTATG
>CAZNYG010000079.1:0-8908 GCA_964577205.1 uncultured Elusimicrobiales bacterium
CGGACAGGACGAAAAGATACGAACGCTCATTCAAAAGGCTGTCACTCTGACTGGGGGCCGGAAACTGGATGCCGTCTCCTTGGACGGTCTCCTGCGGATAATCGCTTTCTCAGACAGAAAAATACCCCTCCAGCGGATCGAAAGAAACCGCCCGGACAGCCAATCGCTGTACCACGCCATCCTCAGCGCCGCATAAAGCCGTTTCCATCCGCGGCATGGGAAGTTGCCGCTCAATTTGCATTTTGAAATTTGCAATATCATCATAGTGTCACTACGGAAAACCATGACTAACCCCACCTGATAATGTATAATGATCCAGAGAACAACGATCAACCGGTACATTATTGGAGAACCCCAATGAAACGTTTGTTGTCGTCCGTCGCTTTCTTTTTTCTTGCCGCCGCGGCCGTCATCGCGGAGGATGCCGTTTTTTTTCAACATTCGCTTTTCAGCGCTCTCGCGGACGGGGTCTATGACGGGACGATCGCGGTCGCCCAGTTGAAGGAAAAAGGCGATTTCGGCCTCGGCACGTTCGACCGGCTGGACGGGGAAATGATCATGCTGGACGGCATTGTTTACCAGGCCAAAGCCGACGGGACGGTGGCTGTCGCCGGAGATTCGATGACCAGCCCTTTCGCTTCCGTTACCGCGTTCCGTCCCGGGCATACGTTTACTCTTTCCGGCAGGTACCCTCTTGCCAGTGTCCGCGAAGGCATCGACAGGGAATATCCCTTCTTCAACTATCCCTGCGCCATTCGCGTCAAAGGGACGTTCAGGATGATGCGGGTGCGCAGCGTTCCGGCGCAGCAAAAGCCGTACCGGCGTTTGGTTGAGGTGACAAAACAACAGCCGGTGTTTGAATACGAGAACGTCAACGGTACCATTGTCGGGTTCCGGCTTCCCGCTTCGATGTCGGGGATCAATGTCCCGGGATATCATTTTCATTTCCTTTCTGACGACAAAGCCAGGGGAGGGCATATAATCGATTTCGTCATGACGTCGGGAACGATCCGCGCAGCCAGGGCGGATATTGTCACCGTGTCCTATCCCGGCATTGACGCTTTCGCGGCTTCGGCCCTGACTTCCAGTGAAAAAGAGGCCCTTCGGATCGAAGGCGGGCATCAGGGCGTCGGCGCGCGGAAATGACAAGCGGAGCAACAGCCTGTCGATGAAAGCCTTCAATATTATTTTTCAAGGATGCCCGATAGAAATATTCGGGTATCTTACGCGCAATTCCCTTCTACCCTCAGGGAAGAAGGCCGGGATAAGGGGAGGTATACCGGAATGAAAAACACTGTGCGGGCCGCGCTGGTGTTTTTTATTTTTGCCCTTGCCATGGCGGGGGCGGCGCGGTTGTGTTCCGCCGCTGAATACCGGGTAAGGAAACTGGCCTTCAGCGGGGCGCATGACATCCTGCCTTCAGCCCTGAAGAAAACGATGGATACGCGCGCGCCGTCGTGGTACTCGCGGCTTCCGTTCGTCAAACTGCCTGCATTCGATCAGGGCGTTTTCGATAACGACATCGATTCGATCAGGAACTATTATCAAAGCCATGGGTATTATCACGCGTCCGTAAAACCGGACATACGGATCGACGGGAAAAAGAGAGCCGTCGATATTTCGATACATGTCGACGAGGGATCGCCCGTCAGCGTGAGGGACATTGCCGTTCAGGTCAGGGACGGCAGCGTGCCCGAAGACGAACTGTACCGCCTGCTGGCATTGCGGAAGGGCATTGTCCTGCGCATCGATGATTATAACGCTTCCAGGATAAGGCTTGAAAACCATCTCGTCAACAGCGGCTACGCGAACGCCGCGGTCAGCGGAAAGATCGTCGTGCATAAAAAAGACCATGCCGCGGATGTGACATTTATTGCCGCGCCGGGCAGCCGGCAGCGGTTCGGGACGGTATTCATCAGCGGCAATGAAACGGTCCGGGACAGAGATATTCTCAGGGAGGTCGCTTTTAAAGAAGGCGGTATCTTTTCCCAGGCGCTGGTAAACGAGACGCAGCGGCGCATATTCCGCACGAACCTTTTCAGCTCGGTGATGGTCGAAGCCGAGATCAACGAGGATGGCGATATCGTCCCCGTCAGCGTGGACCTGGAAGAAAGGGGCAAACATTCGGCCCTTCTCGGCCTGGGCTACGGGAACGAAGACCGTTTCCGGGTGAACGCGCAGTGGACGAAACGGTATCTTTTCAATTCCCTGCGCACGCTGGACCTGTCGTTCCGATATTCATCGCTGATCCTGACGGGCGCAGCCGACCTTAAACAGCCTCACTTCATCGACCCGCACTCGGACCTTCTCATCCACGCCAGTTACGAGCGGGATTATCTTCCTTCATACAGCAACGAGCGGATCGTGGCCCAGATGCGCGTGGGCCGCGCCCTTTCCGACACCGTTGAAACGTACATCGGGTATAATCAGGAACTCAACCGCCCCGTCAGCGTCAGCGAGTCGCTGCTCCGGCAGCTGCTCGAAACAAATCCAGGGGACTATTATTTCATTTCAGGCATCCAGTTGGGCATCCAGTACGACACGGTCAGGGACAAACTGTCGCCGAAGAGCGGAACCACCTGTTCGATCTTCGTGGAACCGGCTACCTTTCTGCTGGGATCGAAACTGGATTATCTCAGGAGCGTGGCGGAAGCCCGGTTTTTCCGGCAGCTTTTCCCGCGGTATATCGGCGCCCTTCGCGCGCGGGCGGGATTCATAGAACCGTCAAGATTCACCCGGGACATCCCGGTCTTTAAACGGTTCTTTTCAGGCGGCGGCAGCACTGTAAGAGGATACTCGTACCAGTCGCTCGGCCCGGTGGACGCTTCCGGAACGGCCATAGGCGGCCATTACCTTTTTGAAGGGAACGCGGAGATAAGGTATCCGGTATACAAAGAACTGAGCGGCGTCGTATTCCTTGACGGCGGCAATGTGTTCCAGAATAAGATCGATCTCAAAGATTTCGATCTCAAGTACGGTACCGGGGCGGGGCTGCGTTATAACACTATAGTCGGCCCGCTGCGCGTTGATCTGGCGTTCCCGCTGGACCCGGGTCCGACCCTCGCGATAAGCCGTTACGCCATATACTTCAGTCTCGGCAACGCGTTTTAACGCGCCGGCGGGGCGCCGCGTGCGTAACGTCAGTGAATATATGAAAACTGCGGTACAAATGATCATCGCCGGCATTCTTCGAACGGCCTTATACGCCTTTGGCGCCGTCTGCGTTCTCGCGGTGGCGGCTCTCGTCTCTGTAGAAACACCCTGGTTCAAGGATCACGCGCGCGTCTTGCTGGAAAAAGAAGTGAACAGGAACATCAACGGCGAACTGCGTGTCGGGAAGATCTCGGGTAACCTCCTGACCGGGATAACTCTGGAAGATGTCCAGGTCGCGGGACGCGGAAGCGAAGTGTTCGCGCTGAAAAGCGTTAAGCTGCGTTACAGGCTGCTGCCATTGATCTACCGCCGGATCTCGCTCCGTTCAATTGAACTTGGAGCTCCCCGGTTCATGCTTGAACGTGACAGTGAAGGGAGGTGGAACGCGGCATCGTTGTTCACGAAAAATAGAGCAGGAGAAAATAAGAAAGCGCCGGCGCTGCCATGGACGGTGGATGTGCGCGCTTTGAAGATCGAGCGCGGAACTGTTTCGATAGCGCGCGGTTCCGCGGCGGGACGGGCGACGATCGAAAATATCCGGATGAACCTGGCGGTAAGGATCGTGGCGGGGAAAAGGACAAAGGCCCGCCTGATCGTCAGAGAGTTCGCGGCCAGGTACAGGGAAAAGGGAGTGTCGCTCGAACATTTATCCGCGGAAGCTTACTGGGATGGAGAGAAAGGGATCCTCAGGTCGTTCGAGGCGCGGGCCGGTGGTTCGTCCGTCACGGGAAAAGGAGCTTACCAGCCGGCCGGGAGCCGGGAACTGGACGCCTTTATGAAGTTTTCCATCAACGCGGATGAACTGGCCGCCCTGACAGGCCGCGCCTTTTCCGGAGGAACGATCAACGGCGTGGTGTCGGCAAAGGGAAATACAGGAGCGATCACTTTCGAACAGGAGGCCGCCTGGAAGGACATGAGCGTCCGATCCCGGGGCGTACTGGATGCTGAAACACCCGCCCTGGCCTTGAACATGCGCGCGCGGAACATCAGCATGGCGCGCCTCAGCGGGAAGTCATTGGAAAAGAACAAAGACGTGTTAAATATCGATGCTGATGTGTCGGTTCGGGGAAAGGAGCTTGCGGCGATGGACGCGAAGGTTTCGGCGGCCTTTTCCAATTCCAGGTTCAGGGGCCGGGCGATCTCCCGGGCCCGGATCAACGGGACACTTCATAAGGGCATTGTGGCATCATCGGTTTCCATCGCCATGACGGCAGGCGATGCCGCGGTTAACGCGAGCGGTACCGCGGCGGGTTTGTGGGACAGCAGATACCCGGTCGATCTGGTCATGAGCGGAAAGATTTCAGCAATAGACCTTGCAGCATTGACAGGAGGCGCTCCCGCGTCAAACCTGAACGCGGCGATAGAAGGACGGCTGAACAGGGAGCCTGGTAAAGAAAAGCCTTTCGTCATGGAAAGCGTCGTTGCCGTGGGATCCTCTACCGTGGCAGGGATAGGCCTGTACCCGTCCCGGGTTGAGTGCGGCTATTCTGAGCCGGTTTTTTCAGTCAGAACGGCAGTGATAGACAGCGAATTGGGGAAAACGGTTCTTGAAGGGCAGGCGGATGAACAGGGCAATGTGTCCGGGCGGTATTCCATCCGGATCGATGCTCTGGAGCGGCTGAATAAACTGGTAAAGAATACGCCGCTGGGCGGTTCAACGGAGATAAACGGGACGGTGGGCGGCAGTATCCGTCATCCGTCGGTAACCGTGAACATGAAAGGCGTGGGGATAACAATATCCAGCGTGACGTCCGAAACGGTGTCCTTTACGGGGACGATGAATGACGTCAAGGGGTTTGAACAGGGGCCGGCGGAAATATCGTTCCGGGCCTTGGGAATCGCGACGGGTAAAATAAAGATCGATACCGTTGAGTTTCAGGCGCGCAGGGAAACATCGACCGTCGAAATAAGTGCTGAGGCCCTCCTGGAAGAGTCGCGCGGGATGACGCTGTCCGGCTCGGTTACTTTAGATGGACGGAAACTTAAGGAGGCCCGGCTGGCGGATCTTTCCGTGTACAGAGACACCGTCTCCTGGCGCAGCGACGGCCCGTCGCGGTTCCGGTCTGTCGCCGGCGGATGGGAACTGGACCCCGTGTCTATTTTTTCATGGGGCGGGCAGCGGATAACCGCGTTCGGCGCCACCAGGGGAGAGGCTGTTGACTATACGGTGAGAATAGATTCGGTCAACCTGTCGGGGATCGGTGCCGTCGGCGGGATCAGAATTCCGCTGGAAGGCCTGCTCAGGGGCGGGATTACCCTTTCGGGCACGGTATCAGCGCCGATCGTCGCGGGCCGCCTGCTGCTGGAGAACGGGCAAAAAGCCATATTCCCTTTTGACAGTTTATCGGCCGCCGTTTCTTACAGCGACGGCCTGGCGCTGATGAGGCTTGCGCTGGAGAACGGAGGGGAAACGCTTTTATCGGCCGATGGGGACATTCCTGTCAGGCTTTCACTGTCCCCGTTCAGGATAACAACGCTGTCGTCGGAAATGGATATGCGGTTGACGACCGCGCTCCTTTCGGCGTCGCTGTTCGCCCCGTTCTTCCGCGGCATTGAAAAAGCCGAAGGGGACATTCGGGCCGGCCTGGCGGTCAGCGGGGATCCCTCCGATCCTTCTGTAAGCGGGCAGCTGACGGTGGATAACGGCGCCTTACGGCTCGCGTCTACGGGCGTGGAATACTCGGGGATAACCGCCCGCGTGTCCATAGCCGATGATACGGTCACTCTTAACCGTGTTTCGCTGCGGGGCGGCGACGGCGCCGCTGAGTTACAGGGAAAGGCGGTTATGGCGGGCATGGGCCTCGAGCGGTTCGATATTTCTCTGAAGTGCCGCTCTTTCAAACTGATGGAAACAGCGTCCATGTCGGGTACGGTCGATACGGACCTGCGCTGGCAGGGGTCGCTTGAGGACCATGACATTACCGGATCGGCCGCGCTGCTCAAAGGCCATTACCGGATCCCGGAGACCGTGAAATCGAAAGTCGAAGAGGTGGAGATCGTCGAGGCGCCGGGCGGCGGCGCCGTTTCCGTAAAAAGAACTGAAGGGGAAGGCCAGACTGTTTACGGCGGCATGAATATGGACGCGAAACTGCGGGTGCCTGGCAATTTCTGGATAAGAGGGCGCGGGGTCAACGCCGAACTGAAGGGCGATCTGGATTTCCGGAAATCCCTTGATTCGGACATACGTATGGCAGGTACCATCAGGACAGTGCGCGGCACGTACGTATTCAGGCAGCGGACGCTGAACATTGTGGAAGGGACCGTGACGTTCTCGGGCGGCTCCCGCATAGATCCCTTTCTCAATATAAGGGCTGACGGCAAGGTCAGGGACGTATCCATCACGATCGCCCTGGGCGGCACATTAAGCAGGCCGGAGATCGCGCTGCGAAGCACCCCGTCAATGGAAGAAAGTGATATCCTTTCATACCTGGTCTTCGGCCGTCCTGCCGGCAAGCTTACCCAGAGCGAAGGATCCGTCCTGCAGAACACAACGGCGAACGTGGTCAGCGATATGGCCGTCAAGGGATTGCGCGACGTTCTCGGCAGTGAGTTGACCCCGGATGTCATCGAAGTGGATCCGGAGGGGGAAGGAGGCGTCGGTGTTGGGAAATACGTTAACGACCGGCTGTTCATCAAGTATGAATGGAACATAGGCCCCGAGAACCTGAGCCAGACCAGCGTGGAATACGAGATCAACCGCTTTTTCAACCTCCGCAGCCAGGCCGGAAACGAAAAGACCGCCGGCCTCGACCTGCTGTGGAAATACGATTACTGACAGCAACGGAGACACAGGATACAGGATAACGGCTCGGAACGGCAACTGCACGTATGCCGGGTACGAGCTTTGATAGGCGCCGGCTTTAGCGGCGCGCGGCATTTCCAAACATCAGCACGGGCTGAAGCCCGCGCCTGCCACGGCAAAGGGCGGGTGTTTGTCATCCGTTATCCAGCGTACCGTTGTTGTTGTATCCCAAGTCCCACGTCCGTCTTTGCCGTTAAAGGAGTTACTTATGACCATCGCCGCATTTACTTCGATCCCGCCGGAAAAACTCAAAGAGAATGCCATATCCATTATCGGTATCGGCTGGATGCTTATCACCGCGGGAACTGCGCAATCCTTCAACACGATGACCGCCAGCTGGGGCGGCCTCGGCGTTCTCTGGGGAATGCCGGTCGCTTTCTGTTTTATCCGTCCGCAACGCCATACGTATTCGTTCATGGAAAAGGCGGACCATTTCACTCTGTCGTTTTTCGATGAAAAGTACCGTTCCGCGCTCGCGTACTGCGGTGAACATTCCGGAAAAGACGTCGACAAGGTCAAGGAAACCGGACTGACTCCCGCGGCAGGGGAAAACTGCACCATCTATTTCAATGAAGCGCGCATGGTGCTTGAATGCCGCAAGATCTATTTCCAGGACATTATGCCGGAGCATTTCCTCGATCCATCCATCGCGCAAAACTATCCCAGTAAGGATTACCACCGCATGTACGTCGGAGCTATAACGGCAGCGCGAGAGGCAGCGCGATAAGGCGCAGAGGAAGCAACGGTGTTCATGAGTTCATGTGTTCGTGTGTTCTTGTGGAGACACAAAAGCATCATCCATAAATCGTGCAGAATTGGGTAGGCGACGGCTTTAGCCGGCGCGTATTGATTTCGCGCAGGCTGAAGCCTGCGCCTACTATCTCCGCCTGCATGGCCGCAACAGGGACTGGTTCAACGCGCCTCCGGAAACGCGCTATCATTACCTCTATTCGGACGGTGAGCTGAAAGAGTTCGTCCCCGAGGTCCGTAAACTGGAAAAGGAAACGAAAAAAACCTGCGTCTTCTTCAACAACTGCCACGCCGGCCTTGCCGTAAAAAATGCCCGCCGCCTCCGCGACCTGCTGGGCATCCCATCCGCCGTCCCACATGTCTTTGCTGTGCCGATCTGTTTTCTCTTGACAGGGATACAAATGTATCCTATAATTAAAACAAAGGCGTTCTCGTGTTCATATGTTCTTGTGTTCTCGCGTAAATTGAGTTGTGTAGAGACGGTCCGGTCCTCTTGAAGGTGCTCTACGAAATATCAACATAATTCCTTCTCCCTTTGGGAGAAGGCCAGGATGAGGGGAAGGCTTGTCATGCAATCATTAACCCATCGCCAGAAAGAGATCCTCGATTTCATCACTCACGGCAAGGAAGAGCGGGGGATACCGCCGACAGTGCGGGAGATCGCGGCTTATTTCCGTATCAGCATCGGCCCCGCGCAGCGCCATATCAAAGCACTGGTGCGCAAAGGGGTTCTTCGCCATACGCCTCTGGTGTCCCGGGGGCTGGATCTTCCCGTACGCAGGCCGCATCTGCTGGTGCCGGTGCTGGGGAAAGTCACTGCCGGCATCCCTGTCCCTCCGGTCGAGGAAGCGGAAGAAAGCATTTCCATCGACCGGGATTATGGGGGAAGGGGCGACCTTTTCGCTCTCAGGGTAAAAGGCGACAGTATGACGGGTTCCGGCATTTTCGAAGGCGATATCGTGGTGGTGCGTCGTCAGCCGGACGCGGAACATAACGAGATCGTGGTCGCCATGGTGGAAGGGGAAGCCGCGGTAAAAAAACTCGTCAAACAGGGTCGCGACACTCATCTTGAGTCCACCAACCCGAAGTACGCCCCCATCAGAGCCCGCGAGATCGAGATCGTCGGCAAAGTCATCAGCCTTATCCGGAACTATATTAAATAAAATACCAATATCCCCTTCTCCCCTCTAAGGGGAGAAGGCC
>CAZNYG010000080.1:0-6153 GCA_964577205.1 uncultured Elusimicrobiales bacterium
GCCTGCGGACTCGGGGATCAGGGAAGGCGCGAATATATTATCAAGCCGCCGGCTTTCTTTCTTCTTCTCCGCTATCGCCAGCGCCGGCTGCGCGATAACAGAAGTAAAAATAAAACAAGCCGCGGTCATGGCCGCGGCTATGCGTTTCTTTTCTGCGATGATCCCGCGCGCGATCGCGCGACAAAGGGAATGAGGCGTCGGAAGTGAGAGTGCAAGGATTTGTCGTATCATGATCCGGGAATAAAGCATTGAGAACTGCCGTCTTTATAATTATTACCCGTTCCGCTGATTAGCGCAAGTGTTTTCCAGTTAAATTTAATTTAATTATACAATTTTACTGTAAAATAACTGTGAAATTACTGTGAATATTAGTGAATATATCGCGCGGCGCAAAAAAACAGCCGATACCTTTGCGGGTATCAGCTGCTCATTCAAACCCCTCACCCTTCCCTCTTCCCCGCTCGCAGGTTCGGCCCAACGACTTACCCCGTAAGGGCGGGAAAAAGGACGGCGCCTCTCGTATAGCGTCAGTTACTGTTTTTAAAACGCTCCGAACTTAACCGAGAGGGACACTGACGGGCCGTTCGTCTTTGAGTTCGAAAGCGTTTTCGAATCTACGCCGGTGACCATGCGGTAATAAATACCGAGGCCGGCGCGGACATTCCGTGACACGTTCAACTCGAAATTCAGCCCCGGCTCAAGCACAAAAAATGAGCTACCGTCATCGTTTGAAAGCCCCGCGGGATCTCCCTCATATCCCACTGATCCCGCGCCGAGCAGCGCCACGATCGTCGGATGGGCGAGATAATCGGAATCGATGACGTATTCGAATTCGAGCCCGCCGTAAGCGAGCCTGTGCGCGAGTTTTTCCCCCGCCGCGTTGACCGTTTCCGCCTTCAGTGTTTTGTCCGCGAGGCCGTAGTAACCAGCCCCGATATTGAAAGCGTGGTTAACGACGAGAGCCATCCTGCCGCCGAACATCAGCCCCCATTTGTCGTTCATCATGGTATATTTTGCCGCCGGGGCGATGAAGGCGCCGGCGCCCGTTTTCCCGCCGACAAGGGTTTCCAGGCGGTCATAAGCGGAAAGCGGGCACGCGGAAAAGATGAACAGGGACGACAGGAACACAAAAATACTTTTCATTTATGCCTCCCTTAATTACACTGCTTTCATCGTTCTTTCGGCGCCGGCCTCTGTGGAGCGGTTGCGGAAATACAGAACGGTGTCGGCAAAGACCATCGCGAAGTTTAACACGTACAGGTACAGGACATTGTCGCGGCTGTACAGAAGCTTATGCGTGATGCCCGCCGCGTAGCCCGCGAGAACGACGACAAGAAAGGCCAGGCTTTTCCCGCCGTTCTCACGGGCTTTCCAGGAGCGGTAGATCGAAAAAGGCCAGGCGGCGCCGAAACAGGCCAGCATCATCGCTTCGAATATGCTCATAATAATTACGACACCGGATCAGGGATCACAGCGGCAGCGACGCGTATTACCGGGGCGCGTTCAGATGCTACCTCCGGTACCAGTCCCCTGTTCCGCGTCCCGTGCTATCTTTTTCTCAAGAAAGAAACTGACTTTATTGACGAGGTATTTAATGTCGTAGGGTTTGGCAATATACCAGTCGACCTTCTTTTCCATCGCCATCTCGATGTCGTCGCCCATGTCCCTCGCGGTCACCATTATTATCGGGATATGCCTTAGATCCGGATCGCCTTTGATGGCCTCGCAGACCTGGTATCCGTCCATACCCGGCATCATGATGTCGAGGATGATGAGGTCCGGCCTTTTCGCGCGGGCTTCGTTCAATCCAGTTTCACCGTCGCGGGCGGCAATGACGCGGTACCACCGGTCCTCAAGGATGCTTTCCAGCGCGGCGACCGCGTCAGGGTCGTCGTCTATTATGAGGATCCTTTTCCTGCCCAGTTCTCCCAGCAGGCTCTCCACGCGCGCGTTGAGCCCGGCAAGATCGTCGTCATCGTTCATTATCTGATATGCCGCGAGTTCCCTGCATTTGCGCAGCTGCTGGCCGGGCCCCTCCGACTGGTTCTCTTTCTGTTCCATCGCATGGAACTCTTCCAGCGTCTCCGGATCGCCGGGGCGCTTGCGCCGCTTCATGCGGGCGAAGCGCTTTTCCGCGGGAGCGTCGACGTTGACCAGGTAAAAATCCGGCCTGCCGCGAAGCACTTCGATCTCGCCCGGATGGCGTATGGATGTTACGACAGTGTTCTTTCCGACGGGGCAGCGGTCCAATACCCGTTTGGCAAGCACCCCGTTCCCTTCGGCGCGGCGCAGTTCCGTGCCGCAGGCGATAAGGTTTTCCCGCGTTGTTTCCATGCGCCGGTTCTCCATGTCGCGGCGCAATTCATCCGAAAGCGAACAATGCGCGAAACCTTTCTGCCGAACAAGGTACTCCGCGACGGTATCTTTCCCGGCGCAGTATGTTCCGGTCAATCCTATTATCATAAGGATGATTATATACTTTCCGTCCATTTATGTCAATTTCTACTCATTTTTGCGCGCGATCATCGTTGTTGACAAGCATCATAATTATTGATAGTATGCTGAGTATGGCTGATGTTCTGCCTTGTTCGATTCATTTTTTACGGGGAACGAACATGCCGGAAAAGATTCTGCTTATTGATGATGATCAGGATTTCCGCGAAGAGCTCAAAGCGAGCCTCGACGAATACGACATTATCGAGGCCTCGAACGGGAAAGAAGCCCTGGCCATTCTCCGGAAACCTAACGAAATAGACCTTGCCATCCTCGATGTCGTAATGCCGGGCCTGAACGGGATAGACGTGTTAAAAGAAATGAAACGTGTTTCCCCCGATCTCAGCATCATAATGCTTACCGGGTTCAGCTCAAAAGACGTCGCCATAGAAGCCCTTAAAGCCCACGCCGACGATTATGTGGAAAAACCTCCCGCTATAGACAAAACCCGCGCCATCATCGAACGCATCCTGGAATCGAAAGCCACCGTATCCTTTCCGTCCGCGGGCGCCAGCGGCAAGGTTGAACGAATCAAACGTTTCGCCGAACGCAACAGCCACAAGCGCACCTGCCTCAAGGATGCCGCCGCCGCGATCTTCCTCAGCCCCAAATACCTGAGCCGCATTTTCAAGCAGAACACCGGCACGCGGTTCAGCGATTTCCGGCTGGAGATCAAGATCAACGAGGCGAAATCACTTCTTCAGAGCACCGATTATAACGTGAACCAGATCGCGGAACGTCTGGGATACCAGAACGCGGAATCCTTCATACGCATTTTCAAGAAGCTTACAGGCAGCACGCCCACGGAATTCCGCAGGAAACAGCAAGAGCTTTCGGGCACGGGGGCCTGAACGGAGTTCTCCCCTGTGTATTATCCTTACGTTAACGCGAATTCTGGGTGACAGGTGGACCGGGGAGTCTGTTCGATACATCGCTGCATCACGAATACGGATATCTGCCGGGGTCTTTGGGTGATTGGACGGTTTTTTCGGGTTTACTATTGATGGATGCCCTTTGCTGTCTGCCGGTTTTGATGACGAGGGCTGTTCGGAAGAAGCGGCTATACGAGGGATGCAGTAAGCGATGCCCCAAGCTCTTTGTGAGTATTATTAATCTGCGCGAACGATAAACCTCATGGGAAGCGCAAGGCACATTACGGCAAGGAAGTATATGTCGCGGGGGGACGAACAGCCCCGTTCCTTTTGAAGTGCGGAAAAAGTGCGGAGAAGCAACTCATTTTCTTGAGTTGCTTTTTTTGTGAGTTACGCAAGAGGTGCAGCCCTTCTCCCCAAAGGGGAGAAGGAATTATATGCGTAAGGCCTGTGGGTTATTTGCCTCTACTCGTACTTTCTTCGCACTTTTTCCCACTTTTGCAGCATGCCGATTTATTCTTTTTCCCAGTTCCGGCAGCGGCTTACCGCGTCTTTCCAGCGGGCGTAAAGGGTATCACGTTCATTTTTTGTCATCGACGGCTCAAAGACCCTGTCCCGTTTCCGCGCGGCGGCGAACTCATCGCGCGTCCAGAACCCGGCGGTGATGCCGGCAAGCCCCGCCGCTCCCAGCGCCGTCGTCTCGATGACGGCGGGCCGCTCGATGCTCATCGGCAGAATATCCGCCTGGAACTGCATGAGGAAATCGTTCATGACGGCTCCGCCGTCCACGCGCATGGTCCGGTATTTTTTTCCGGTAACGCCGGACAGGCTTGTTGAAAGATCCTTGACCTGATACGCTATCGCTTCCAGCGCCGCGCGGGCGATATGTTCGCGCCGGGTCCCGCGGGTGATGCCGATGATGATGCCCCTCGCCCGGGGGTCCCAGTACGGCGCGCCAAGCCCGGTCAGCGCCGGAACAAAATACACGCCTTCGTTCGAAGAAAGGGACCTCGCCATCGGTTCCGAGTCGGGCGATCTTTCGATTATCTTCAGCCCGTCCCGCAGCCACTGGATGCAGGAACCGCCCACAAACACGCTTCCTTCAACGGCATATGTGGTTTTCCCGCCGATCTGCCATGCAATTGTGCTGACAAGCCTGCCCGGGTCCGGAACAGGTTTTTCTGAAGCCCCCATCATGAAAAGGCCGGTCCCGTATGTCGTCTTAAGGACTCCCTTTTCCCACCCTCCCTGAGCGAAAAGCGATGCCTGTTGATCGCCCAATACCGCCGTAATGGGAACAGCGCGCCCGGTTATCTTTGGATCGGTCGTCCCGAAATCGCCGCCGCTTTCCCTCACTGCCGGGAATACAACTCCTTTCACTCCGAACAGATCGATGAGATCTTTATCATAGGTCAGCGAACGGACATTATAAACCATGGTGCGCGACGCGTTACCAGGGTCGGTAGCGTGCACCGCGCCGCCCGTCAGGTTCCAGAGAAGCCATGTATCGACGGTCCCGAAGAGAATGTTTCCACGGCGCGCTTTTTCCCGGACGCCCGGCACGTTGTCCAGTATCCAGCGGATCTTTGTGGCTGAAAAATAGGGATCGATGAAAAGCCCGGTCTTTCGGCGTATGGTTTTCGAATGTTTATTCATTTTCTGACAGTAGCCACGGGTGCGGCGGCACTGCCATACGATGGCGTTGTACACGGGCTTGCCGGTTTTCCTGTCCCAGAGAATAGTCGTTTCGCGCTGATTGGTTATCCCGATGGCGGTAACATTCCTTGATCCGACCTTTGACAGAACGTCATTCAATGCCTTTCGCGTTGTATTCCAGATATCCATCGGGTCATGTTCCACCCAGCCCGGTTTCGGGAATATCTGAGGGAACTCGTAGTAGGAGCGGGCTTTCACGCGGCCGGCACGATCAAACGCTATGACGCGGTTGCCCGTCGTGCCAAGGTCGATGGCGAGGATGAGTTTCATAGCAAAACCTCTCATTTTAAAGACGTACGTGGGACTTGGGGCACAGGACGCTGGACAACGGATAACAAACACCCCGGCTATGCCGTGGCAGGCGCGGGCTTCAGCCCGTGCTGATGTTTTGAAACTCCGCGCGCGGCTGAAGCCGGCGCCTACAATTGCACGGCAACGGCACTTGGGATACTGGACGCTGGACAACGGATAACAAACACCCCTGCTTTGCCGTGGCAGGCGCGGGCTTCAGCCCGTGCTGAAAACACTATCAATATTACGGTGAAGAGATCCTTTAAAGGGATACTCATTCCATTCACGGCAAAGGCCCTTCCTTACAGGGTTATTAAGAATGTACCGTATATGTTTTGTCAGATCCTCATCCTTCCGATGAATATGATCATACGAACTCTTCTGCCATTTCGTTTCAGGTGAAAAACGCGAAAAACAGTAACCTGTTTTTTGTTTGAAAAGGGCAATGGCTCTCAATACATCCGATCCATCGGACTTCCCTTCAAGAACAAGATGCACGTGATCCGGCATGAAAACATAGATCCAGTTCTCACAATCATATTTATCCAGGGTTTCTTTTAAAGCATTAACGCATGTGTCAACAATTTCCGTTGCCGTAAAAACCGGATATCGGTTTTTAACGCATAATGTGAATGACACTCTGACAGCACCTTGATACAGTTCCGAATCGAGGCGATGTTCTTTCCGTTTGAAATATTCCGATCGTTTTAGCATCATTCATTTAAAGCGCGCGGCTGAAGCCGGCGCCTACCAAAACGCCACAACGGCGCGTGGGACTGGT
>CAZNYG010000080.1:6253-8232 GCA_964577205.1 uncultured Elusimicrobiales bacterium
CGTGGGACTGGTACTACCAAAGCGCTGCAACGGCGCGTGGGACGGGGACGAGGCCCGCTGACAACGAACAGTGCCGTGGTAGGCGCGGGCTTCAGCCCGTGCTGATGTTTTGAAACTCCGCGCGCGGCTGAAGCCGGCGCCTACCAAAACGCCACAACGGCGCGTGGGACTGGTACTACCAAAGCGCTGCAACGGCGCGTGGGACGGGGACGAGGCCGTTAACGACGGCCGGATATTTTAAATATCGCCTGTATCAGCTTATCGATGTCCCTGTTTCCTTCTATGAAATCGTTCAGGCTTTGCGCCAGGGGGGCTTTGAATCCTTTTTTCCCGGCCATGCCGAGTACCGCCCTCATCGTATTGTAACCTTCGGGAAGGATACCCATTTTCAAACGTATCTCTTCGAGAGGCTGCCCCTGCGCGAGGAATTCGCCCAGCCGCCTGTTGTGGCTGTGCTCGCTGAGAGATGTCGCGAAAAGGTCTCCCAGCCCCGCCATGCGGCAAAAAGTATCCCGGCGCGCGCCCAGAGCCGTGCCGACATCGGCTATTTCACCAAGCGCGAGGGTAAGGAATACCGAGCGGAAATTGATGCTCGTGACTTTTTTCCCGTCAAGTATCCCGAGCCCTATGGCGTAGATGTTTTTCAGTATCCCCCCCAGTTCGACGCCGGCCTCGTCATCGGAGAGAATGCATTTAAAGCGTTCGTTATCGAGTACCGATCTCACCGCGGCCAACGCGCCCTCGTCTTTTCCAGCGACGGCCACCACGGTAGGCATGCCCCGCGCGATCTCGTTCGCGACGGAAGGCCCCGACACCATCGCTCTTCTGTGCTTCGGGCACAGACGGCCCAGCAGCTGAAATGCGGTCTCGCCCGTTTCCGCGTTAATACCCTTGGCAAGGTTCGCCGCTATCGCCCCAGTTTTCAGGCGGCACGCGTGGTTCTTAAGGGTGGATTCTATGAATATCGAAGGGATAGCGATAAAAAGCAGGTCTGTGGCGCTTAAAAGCCCGGGCAGGCCGCCTGTGGCGGAAAGGCGATGGTGCAGAGGCACCCCTTTGAGGTACAGGGTATTGACGTGCGCTGAATTTATCTCGTTCACGACTTCCGGATGGATATCCCACCCGGTGACCGCGTGCCCGTTGCGGGCGATAAGATCGCCCATGGTGGTGCCCATATTGCCCAGCCCGATCATACCGATGTTCATTGTCACCTCGCGATTTGAAGCCTTTGCGGCCTGTCTAAAAGGCGCCCATAAATGGGCAGGCTACTCACCATTTTCGGCAGCAGCCCTGACTTTTATGATAATTTTCTTGACCGGGCACCCGCCCGCCAGTGGGGCGTGGGCGTCTTCCGGATAAAATACCGCGAATTCCCCCGCGGAGACCGGAAGCCAGGCCGAAGGCGGATCATTGTAGAACGCGATATCTTTATTTCTGCTGTAAGGTGTTTTTACCGATGCGCATTTTGCGGAGAGCCGCCAGCCGATAACTTCCTCGCCGGAAATGACTATCTGGATATCAATGTATTCCCGGTGCGTTTCCAGCGGCGAATCCTTTTTCCCCCGTCCCCCGCACGATTGGACTATGGCAAATACATTCCTCCCGTCAATGGGATATTCCCCGTCCGGTATCGACGCGAGATCCCTGCCCGCAAGGAATTTTTCAGCAGCGGCAAACCCGGGGTTTCCGGGACAATAACGCGATAATCTTTCAAGAGAATCGATGATCATATTTACGCGGGGACGGCATTACGCATTGATAGACTCCCGATAACATCTTTCGGGAGTGACAGACGAGCGCGTTTCAATTATCGGATCGATCATCTGTTCCATCTTTCTTCCGGGCTCTTTCATTCATCTCCGGTCGGCGGCGACGGCGCACCTCTATATTGTATCAATTTTACCGCATATAAAAAACGGGGAACCGCCTGTGCCGCGGTTCCCCGTTCCATGTTGATTGTTGTGTTATTTATGCCGCTC
>CAZNYG010000081.1:0-8218 GCA_964577205.1 uncultured Elusimicrobiales bacterium
CCTGAAAGGAGGGGGTAAAAAGGAAGACGCGCGGCAACCGATCGCACTGGCGCTCGCGATGATGGGTTACGATCAGAGGCAGATACAATCCATGGGGTTCGGGGATAAATTAAAAAATCAGGGCGCCGCCAAAAAACTCCTGGCAACGCTAATACCCGCTCTCCTGTTCTTTTTCATGATAGACATGATCTTTCCCGGAAGCTCTTCCGCGCTTGACCCCGCGTTTTCTATAAAGATGTGTGGTATATTCGTCGGAGCGGTTGAGCTTCGGCATATGGCATCCGGAGGGGAAAACATGAAAGGCGGGCCGAAGGGGCCGAAGTCTCCCGGGCTTGCGAAAACCTTCATTTCCATACTTCCCGTCGGCCTTCTCCTGATGGTGGCCGGTGCATTATTACAGTCATTGAATCTGCCTTGCGAAGAAATCCCTCTGGTGCTGAGTTCTCTTGCGCTGGTACTGAGGACATGGGCTGTTCCCGCGCTTGAAGCCGTGGCGCCTTCATACGCGCTTGAGGGAACTTCTCTGCCGGGCAAAGCCAGCATACTGGTCTCGACCGATATGGGCATGGGCAGGCTGAACCGCGATATCATGCATGCCGAAGCGGCGATGGGAATGTGTCCCGTGGGTATTGCGTCCTCCCCCGCGTTTAAGACGCCCGGGGAGGTCAGTGATTTCCTTGCCGGTAAACGTGTTGTCGGATCCGTGAGAGTCGGCGGATCCGTGTGTACCGTCTGCGCGGAAAACCTCGGTGATGACGGGGTCATCCTGTACCCGGGACGTTTTGTTACGGACCAGGAAGGTGTAGTCACTCTAACCGGAATGGACGTTGAGATGGATTCAGAAGAGCTGTTCCTTGTCCGGGCGGCTCAGGAGATAGTAGTGCGCCTCAGGGAAGAAGGCAGCCACATGGGACAGGAAGTTCTGCGCGCGGCTCCGGAGCTGGGTGTAGCCATGCTTGATCCTGTGATACTGACTTTTAACGTTCCCGCCGGGATTGAGGGCGCCGCCGTTTCTCCTGAGATCACAGAAAACATGGCTGTCTTGTACCGTCCGACCAACGCCACCAGCATCGAA
Source organism: uncultured Elusimicrobiales bacterium (assembly GCA_964577205.1). Classification (GTDB taxonomy): domain Bacteria; phylum Elusimicrobiota; class Endomicrobiia; order Endomicrobiales; family CAIRNS01; genus CAZNYG01. The sequence goes on from CAZNYG010000081.1 coordinate 1,076, forward strand.
CGAGTGCGCGGGGACGGTCTGGCCAGGGCGGCTGACCTGATAATCACGGGCTCGAAAAAGGAGCAGCGAAATATTCGGTTGGCATTCCCTTCTTTCAATATTGACACTGTCAGAAAGGCTTCCGGCCGGCAGGGCGAGTATCTCGCGGAATTAAGGAAAAATATCCTTTATCTTTACGACGCGCTGTTGTACAAGCGGGCTGCGGAAGGCGTCTCGAACATACGCCCGGGCATTTCTTTTGTGATCGAACCCGGCAGCACGCTCGAAGAATGTCGTGAAATTCTCCGAAAAGCGGGCAAGGCGAACGCCGATGTGCGTCTTCCCGCGTACAGCGAAGCAACTGTCCGCCTGTACGAAGGTGTCGTGCCGCAGTTGGGCAGGCCTGGATCCGGGTCGCGTGTTTTCGCGGACCTCCACGTGAGCGACGAAGCGCCGCTTGACCATGAAACCGTGCGCAGGCTTGCTTCCATGGGCTTCCACTTCCATATCGATCTCTCGGGAGCTTCAAAAGATCCCGGCTTAGTGCAGCTGGCCGCTTTGGCGCGATACGCTCCCGGCAGAACGGTCATACTTCTCCCATCTCAGGACAACAGTGCTGCCGTGAGGGATATCTGCGGAACATACGGGTACTTGTACGGAAGCCGGGTATCGTGCGAGGATGAGGCGCCGCGCGCGATAAACGGCGTTGGTCTTTCCATTGAGATAGTGTTTCCGCAGGACGGCCCGGCAGTTGACAATCCCGTGGGTATCGGGGAGAGCATGAAACGCTATCTGTCTGCCCCGGTCAGCGAGGTCTCTTTACCAGCAACTGTCCTTTTCGGTGGTCAAGGCCGGGAAGGTTTCAGCGGGGCGGCCGTACGGAAAATACTTGATGAATGGGTACGGATCCGGGCCCGTTCCACGGAATCCGCTGCCGTGAAAGCCTTCACGACCGGGCTCCGCATGCCGATGCCCGGGATGACACGCGAACGGCTTAAGCAGTACAGAGAATGCCTTTGCGTGGAGACCTCTTTCGTGAGAGGTTCTCTCAAGGGGAAAAATAATACGGCGCCGGGGTTCCACGCTCTGATCCGCTCGTACGACCTGCTGTGGAAGAACGGAGATGATGAAAACCGCGCGGTGTTCAGGGCGAACGCTGTAAAAGGCAGGTACTTCGATCAGTTCGATGATATATGCCGGCTTGCCGACGATCGATCGCGGGACGGCGGCATAAGAATTGCAAACTCGCCGGAATGGCAGCCGTTCATGAGATACATTGACTCGCTCAGGCGAGAAATGACGACGACGGCGGATGACGATGCCGTGCTGATAACGAACATCAAGATGATGGAATGCTTGAAGGGGATGATGCTGAATCTGATGAATGCCGAAACCCCGCGTGCGCCCATGTTCAACAGTAATGACGACACAGAACTTATGGATGCGCTGCGAATACTTGGTGACGGCTGCTTAACAAGAAAACCGGGACTGCGAGGGCCTGTGATCGAAACGGGACAGGCGATATTCTGCGAGATGGAATTTGCAACTGTAAGCCCGATTCCCGGACTCCTCCTTGCTACGGGACGGCTGGATGAAGCGAGAGAAATCCTTGTGAACATCATAGGGGTGAATTACGAGGACAAGATCATGCGTTCTTTTTCCGCCTGGCAGCTGATGTACGTGGAATCGCTTTATTTGTATATGCAGAAAGCGCGTGAGGCGGGAAGGGAAGACGATCTGTTCAATATCACCGCCGTGCGGGATGGGAAGACGATCTATCCTGTGCGCGAAGCGGTGCGGTTGATCTTGGACGAATTCACGGACCTGGAGTCTCAACCTGTCGGGCTGCTGGCAATGTATTACAATGCCGCGAAGATCCTCGAAGAGATTGATGGACAGGACCCGGAAAGAAAGAAAAAGTACGAAGCGTGCTCTGAGGCATCCCTGGCCCGCATAAAAAAATGGATTGACGGAGCGGGCCGCGATTATGTCGGTAGAACCGTCCAGTTCAAGCACAATTTCGGGCCTTACCTCTTCTCTCCTTTGATGATCGTCTCCCTTAGCCATCAGCATGACATGAAAACAGTGCTGGGACCCGTGAGATTCGCAAAGGTTATGTCCATGGCCAGGGACCGGGCGACCCCCTGGGGCATGAGGATGGGGAATGATGAGGTCGTACCCGGCATGATGGGCTGTTACATGGAAGCACTCGAAAGAGAGGGCATTGTATCGGCAGGGGAGCTTGCCGATATGGCTCGGGCTTTCGCGTACCACGTGGCACGTCATGGGGGGCTGAGCGCCATCTTGAGTGCTGACGGGAGTTCCCAGGGGCTTCCTGAACCCGCGGCAGTGGCGGAAGCGCTGCGCATACTTGAAAAATACGCGGAAAGAAAAGAAACTGAAATGCGTGTGAGGGAAATAATGCTGGAAAACATGTCGAACGCGGCCCGGGCGATACTTGAGGCGGCGTGATTTTGCAATTATTTCGCAATTAAATCGACACTATTTCACAACAATATCCTATCATGTACACTATATAATTACCGTAAAAGCAGTCATCCGGTCCTCAATGGCGCGCGACTCCAACAATGATGACACTGACCACGAAAACTCTCGGTAACATGTATCCGTCGGGTGGATCGCCGGTTGATTCCGCCTCATTTTCATTCCTGCGGCTCTTTACCGCCAGACGGAAAAAAGCCGTCGCGCTTGTTTCTTCCCTTACCCTTCTTGCCTTCTGCCTTCTCCCGCGTCATTCATTGAACATCGCATCCTGTCAGGATATAGCACGCTCAGTTATCGTCCAGTCGGTCCAGTGCGCTTTTTTCTATCATTCGACGCTGCCGATCCTGATCATAGAGAAATACATGAAGGGCCTGGAAACGAAATCCGGCTCCCGTCATCATTCGGATAATAAACGAGAAACCCCGTCGGGCGCTTCCACGGACTGCGCGATCGCGCCTGCTGTTAAATCGGCGGTAAAAATTAAAAGTACGCTTCATCGCGGGCCCGTGCCCGCCGCGCTGCCGGCAGTAATACATTTCTTTAACGATGCCCCGGATGGGACAGGCGATGATCGTAAGTACGGCGACGGCCTGGTCACCGCGCTTATTCTTTTATTCTTTTTCCTGTTGCCTCGAAGCAGCATAGCTGATGATCCTTCTATCAAGCCGGTCAATAATACTCTCTCCCGATCCCGCGACCGCGGGACCGGGTTTTTTATTTTATTGAACTTTTCAAATCACACCGGGAGGCTTTCATGAAGGCATTTGCGTCTGTGCGATGGAGCGGCTTGTGTTCAAAGATCTGCGCGATGGCGGCGGGTATCGTTGTCTCGCACTTCACCCGCGTTACGGCGGTTATCACAACGGTTTGTTTCGTAATGACCGCGGTATGCGGGCAGGTGATCGCTGCTGTTTCCCGGGAACAGCAGTCGGCTGCCTATTATGAAAAGACCGTCAGCGGTTTCGCTTTGCCGAACACCGTCGGCAGGGTGACCGACGCCAAGTTCCATGGTTCGGGCACCGTCGTCGTCGCCATCCAGGACCTGCACTGCCATCCCGAAGTCCAGAAGAACATATCGCGCGTGCTGTCCTTTCTCCGCACAGATTACGGGGTAAAGAGCGTGTATCTTGAAGGCGCGTGGGGAACCGTGGACACGGGCTGGCTTTCCTCCATCAAAGATAAAGCCGCGCGCCGTGAGATAACCGAAAACCTCGTCAACAGCGGCCAGCTTACCGGCGTTGAATACTTCGCCGCCAACTGCGACGCCGGTTGTGATGTCCGCGGCCTCGAGAACGAAAAGATCTATAAGGAAAACTCGCTCCGTCTTAAAGGCATCATGGATAACCGTTCGGATGTGGATGCCATCCTCACGGAAGTAGAACGTAATGTCGCCGCCGCCCGCGCACGTTTTTTTAATACGCGACAAAATAAAATGGAAAACCTGATCACCCGCCATAAAGCAGGTGAGATGGAGAGCGGCAAGTATTACCGCATGCTCACCAAGTATGGCAAAAGCCTTCAACTCCCAGTTGAAGCTTACACGAACATCAACGGTTTTCTCAATCTCCTGGAACTCGAAAAGGGCATCAATTATAAGAAGCTTTCCCGTGAGCTGAACGATTATGTAAAAGTCCTGCGGCAGACCCTGCCCTATGCAGCGTACCAGTCTCTCGTAGAAAGAACGGCCAACTTCAGCAAAATTGACGAACTGTACATGGCGCTGTCCGGCCTTTCTAAAATCCATCAGGTGTCAATGGACAGCCGCTTCCCGGAAGTAGCCCGATTTTTCCGTTATCTGGAAACCGGTAAGCAGGTTAACCCGCTCGCATTGATAAAAGAAGAAAACCATCTCGTCAGCAACATCAATTATGCTCTTTCCATCAATAAAACCCAGCAGGAGATCGTGTTCCTGTGCGATTTCTCCCGCTGCCTCAAAGATTTCTACTCCAACAAGATCACCGCAGAAGATTACGATTATTTCACCGCGAACCTTAAGGAATTCAATTTCCTCTACGAAGTATATGGCAGCAGAAATACCCTTGCCAGGCTCCAGCCCTATTACACTTTGTACAACGATTATTACAAAGCAAACGTCGAACGTAACACCTGTTTTGTCAACAACATACTGAGCGATAAACCGGCCTCCGGTTCCAACGCCTGCATCGCTGCGTCAGGTTCCGAAGCCGACAAGGTCTGCGCGGCTCTTTCCACCGCGAAGGACATCCGCATAGTAGTCACCGGCGGTTTCCACACTGCCGGCATGACCGGACTCCTGGACAAGAGCGGTGTATCGTACCTGACCATAACCCCGTCCGTCACCCAGGACACAAAAAAATCGGACATGATCTACGCCCGCATTCTCGAACAGCAGAACAAGATACTCTCGCAGGCTTTTGCTTTTATCGTCGCGTCGCTTCGGTGGGATGAGCAGACGCAGTTGTTGATCAAAGGCGCCCTTCCCGGCATTATCGGAGAAGTGAGCGCGGGCCGGATGACGGTTGGAGATGCGGAAAGCAAGATCAACAGATACATGGGCCAAACCATCGAGTATTACGAAGATATTTTCGATCAACATCCCGAGTTGCGCAAGGATGAACTGCTGAAAAAACTCTATAAGCAGATCAAAGGCTCCAATTCTGAGAACAGGGCGCTGAATGTTAAGCTCGGCGAAGAGGAAGACGGCAATTTCCCCGTAACCATTACCATGCCCAATGGCGGCCAGACAAAATATGTTTATGAGCCGAAGAGCGACACGCTCCGCAAACTCGGTGACTCAGCCCCTTCGAAAGATGGAAAGGGACCAGATTCTGGTCCCAGTTCCGGTTTAATTACGTCAATACTAAGTTCGTCCCTTCTTATTCTTCTGACGGTTTTGACCTATTTCGGTATTAGCCGCAGAACAATGCCAATGACACATGAAGAAGAAAGATCAGGAGTTTTTAGCGAGGCGGATATTGATCTGGAGCGTTTTCAGGCTGACCGCGAAGAAGTGATCCCGGAGATGAGGGTGTTTCTGAAGTTGGAATCTGACAAAGAGGATGATTTGGCCAAACGGCTTAACAAGCTGCTGGAAAAACCGGGTCTGATTGACCAGTATAACGTGAGCTACAATGGCGTGCCTGACGAAACCAATCTCCTGAATGAAAGAGTTCTGAAGGCTATACCTGATAAAAATATCGCGGTGGTGCGGCAGCGGACCAGCGAGCTAAATTATGCCATCCTGAAAAAACTGTTCCCTACGGGGATCCGCTCAGTAACGGTCACGGTGGCGGAACGCCACTCTCAAAAACCTGATTTGATCGCTGTAAAAAGAGAGTTGGTTCAGCTGGCGTTAATCATTAAAACGTACGAAAAGATAAAAGATAAAGACGACAATGACAATGAAAAATATCAGCAAAGTCAAAAGCGGTTTAATGAACTGGCGGAGGGATTATCAGAGCCGGAGATAAATGAAATCAATGCGATAGCAGGCCTTGAATATGAACGCGTTGATTTGGAGGAAATATTTGAAAGAACATTTCGGCCAAATATAAAAGAAGATTTGAAAAAAAAGATCGTGTCGCTCACTAGGGTAATAGAGGACGCCTATTTTCTGGCAGGTATAAATAGTAATGAACCAAACAACAGAATTATTCCAGTAAAATTTTTTGCCAAAGAAACGTTATTAGCAATACCAAGAGGATTTATCGCGATGCTGGTGTTAATGTGCGCCAGCTGGGTATTTAGAGCTCCTGAGAAAAAAATCATAGAACCGCAAATGGATGTAAACGGCCAGTCTCTTGAATCCTACGCTGCTGGGTTGCCGTACCGGACGATAGTGGACTACGCGGTACAGATGCAGATAAAGGTGTGGAAGCTGATGGGTGACGTGTGGGCGATGGTGCGTCCGGACTGGAATGTGGGGATCGGCAAGGATGGCAAGGTGAAAGACGATGAACGGATCCTTGCGTCGAAACCGCAGTTGATGAAGAACCACGAGCTGGGCCTGATCACGGTGATCCCGGTGCATCTGGGGAAGCCGCAGAAAGCGAAGAACAAGGGGACGCTGGAGTGGGTGGCAGAGACGTCGCTCGACGCGATCATCGAACACATTCGTGAAAAGAACATATTTCCCGGGGTGACGATCCATTGCAAGCCGACATGGTACACGACCGAGGACGTGTGGGAAGATAAGGAATACGATTTCAGTTCGATCAAGCCGGGCGACTTTGTGATATTGAACAACGCGCGTCAGATGGAAGAAGAAGAGATGTTCGGCAAGCTTGAGAAGAAGAAAGAAGAGCTTGCGGCGCTCAAGACGAAGGTGATGAGCGGAGAGGCGACGGAGGGAGACAAAGCGAAGATCGAGACGCTTGCCGGGGAGATATCGAATATAGAGTTGATGCAGAAACGGATGTACGGCAGGATCAAATTGTTCATCCTTGAAGGGATGGGTATCGCGCACCGGCTGCATTTGAGCACGGGCGGCGCGTTCAAGCATATACTGCGTGTGATGGGCATTGGGATGTTGAACGACCTGCGGATCCTCGACCGGCTGCTGGAGAAAGAAGAGCTGGTGCTTATTCTTGGCGGGGCGAAGGTGGATGAGAAGATCGATGTGCTGAAGGATCTTGGCCCGAACAAGAAAGTGGAAAAGATCATTCCCGGGGGCGGGATACT
>CAZNYG010000082.1:0-8144 GCA_964577205.1 uncultured Elusimicrobiales bacterium
TAACGCGGTGCGCCGAAAGGCCTTTACACGAGCTTGGCGGGTTCGAACGGCGTGTCGCGGCTCAGCGGGAACTCCTGGACTACGCTTCCGCGGCCGCCCGTCTTTCGGGAACCATGCGGCAGGGATCGCTCCAGAAAAAGGTCACGGATTCATTCCTTTCCTATATGGACGCGGAATACGCGGTCCGCGTCAGTGAAAACACCGCTTTCAGGATGATACGAGACGCTCTGGCGGCGAAGGACGAACGGCTGTTCGAAGACCTCTTCATCATGCTTGTTTCGGCGGTCGGCCGGTATCCCGAAGCCCTGGAAATGCCGGACATTACCGTTCTCCTGCACGAGATATACGGCCTGGAACCCGAGGGTGACGGATCGCGCGCCATGCTCCGTTACCTGGACGGGCTTTCCCGCCATCCCGATAAGACCGTGGCCGCCATGGCCGCGAAGGCGCGGGCCTCGGTGAAACAGGGGGTGCTGGTATTCCTTTCGCCGGAAGCGGTGCCCGTTTCAAAAGCCGGCGGCATGGGCAGCGCGGTCGGAGAGAGGGCGCAGGAACTCGCCGCCACAGGCCTGAAAGTGTACGTCATCACTCCGCTCTACCAGAAGAACAAGCAGGCCCTGCTGCGGTCGGGGCTGCGAAACCGGTACCGTGAACCGCTCAGGAATATCAGGGTTTCCAAAGACGCAGTGAGCGACGCGGGCCTGTCCACGGCGCGCGTCAACGGCGTCGAATACATCCTCCTCGAGAACCTCCACTTTGCCGAAGAGCTTTACGGCCCGGGCGTTTCCCAGACGCACGAGATGATGAGGTCCGTCTTCCTGTGCAACGCCGCTGTCGAAGCCGTGCGCCGTCTGCACGTCAAACCATCCATGTTCATCGGTAACGACTGGATGACCGCTCCCGCGCGCTTGCGTTTCAAGAAGCGGCTGGCCGAAAACCCGGAAGCGTTTGGATACCTCGCGGACATGCTGTTCCCCTGCATACTCCATAACGGCGGATCGTCCTACCAGTTCCGCGTGCCGCGGTGGGTTGACGGGCGCGACCGTTTCCAGGATCTCGGCGTGTCGTCTGAAGAGGAAAGTCTTTTCGTAGATGAGAACGACCATAGCCTTATCAATTTTACCCAGGCGCTGTTGCGCTCGAGCGACATGGTATTCGAAGTGAGCGAAGGCCAGCTTAAGGAGCACCTTACGACGGAAGGATCTGCAGGCCTTTTAAATACATACCTGGAACTGAGAAGGGGAGGGCGGCATTTCTCCAGCCCGAGCGGCATCGAACAGGGAAAAATGCAGATAAAATTGTTCGGGAGTTCAGCGCATGAGGCCCTCCGAGCCGGCAGGGAAGCCGTCGAACGGTGGTTCGGCCGCGTCCTGGAGGGCAAGGCTGAAGCGAAAACGCGGGAGCTCGGGAAGATCCAGGGCCTGTGGGGACAGGAGCCTCCTTCGATCGGCAGGGATACCCTTGTCGTGGGCATGGTCATGCGGATAGAATACCAGAAGAACATGGAGCTGGTGGAACGGTTCATAGAATCCATAGTCAACGACGAAAAGTACAAGAGGAGAGACGGCGGCGAAAATGAAAAGGTCGTCTTCGTCATGTCCGGCGTCAGCGCCGACAAAAGGCTGATGGACCGGCTGAACGCGCTGAAGGGCAAGTATCCCGGCAGGGTGGGGTATTTCTACGGGTTCATCCCGGAAGAGGACAAGGAAACGCTCATGAAGGCGAGCGACGTGTTCATTGAGTTCTCCAATTTTGAGCCCCAGGGCCTGTCTCCGCTTGAAGCTTTGTCGGCCGGATGCGTAGTGCTCCTGTCGCGTGTAGGCGGCCACATCAGCACTTGCCGGCACGGGATGAACGGACGTTTGTTCAGCCTCGGAGAGCGGGCGCTCGAAAACGCGTTGAACGAGTTCGGCGTGCTCTACGATATGAAAATAAATGACAAGCGGGGCTGGCGTAGAATGGTATTCCGCGGCGCGGCCGGCGATCATGGCTGGGACGTCCCGATACGCAGTTTCCTGAGTCAGCTTGACGAACTCTCCGAAATGGGACCGCGTTCCGGCGGCGCGGCGCGGAAGCCGGTCCCCGCGCGTTTTGAGGCCCCTTCGTGGGTCAAGGGGATGCGCGTGTATGACATGAATAACAGCCGGGCTCCGGAGGCGCAGGGCCCGCGGAGCGATCCTGTAAAATTTTCCGGCCTGGAGAAACTGATCGAAACCGTAAAAGGCAGGAAATACAACGCGCTGCGGCTCACGCCTCTGCGCGAACCGGACAGAGGCCCGTATTCTCCGCTGAGCTCCTGCGCGATAGACCCGGGGCATATAGACTGGGAAGCCGAAGGATTAGAAGGCAAAAAGCCCGAAGAAAAATGGAAAGTATTCGCAGACAGGTTACCGGAAGAGTTTTTCGATATCATGGACGACGAACGCGTGCTGCGGTACGCGCACGTCAAAGCCTGCCATGAGGCGGGGATAACGGATCCCGATGGAACGTTCGACCCCGGGAACCTGGAGGGGTTTGCCGCGAAAATATTTGGAATTGCCGGCGGCGCGCGTTACGCGTTCGATCTTCCCGGCGAATACTGGGCGAGCTGCAGGAAGATCCTCATGGAGCAGCATTTCGCGCGCGCGCAGCTGGCTGAAGCGCTGGAGCGGGCAGAAAAGCTCGGCATAAAAGTTATCTGCCAGCCCGGGCTGGCGGTCCCTGGCGCGGGATCCGACGGCGATGTTAACCCGGGACGCGGAGCTCCGTCTTTAAAAGAAACCCTGCGGCAGTACGAATTCTGGATGGATCTCGGGTTCGACGCCGTGGAATGCGGCTCCATACACGCCGCGCCGGATGATTTTCAGGATGAGTTGATAAGGCTGGCCGCTAAACGCGGCATCGCTCTGCTGGCCAAAACCGGCGGAGATGAAAATGATACGATCCTGCGCGAAAAAGGGTACGAGATATACGGCGCGGAGGCGCCGGGAGCGCCCGGCAGGCCGCCGGAGACCAATCCCATAGCTATGGGCATTCGCGCGTTTGAAGTGATCAGAAGGCTGTATTATGATCCGCTTACGATCGGTCTGTCGGAGTTTTTGATGGGGCGGCCATCCAATGCCCTCGCGATCGCACTTAAAGGATTACCCTGGCAGGAGCCTCTGCTTTCCTTCGCGTCCGCGGACGACAGGGACGACGTTTTCTTCGATCTTCGGGAAGCGTACTTGAGTCGCGCCGGCTCGCGGGAATATAAGTCCCTGGAACTGCCCGGGAAAGTAAAATTCTTCACGGTAAGGGACAAATATGTCATGGCAGACGACCGCTGCCTTCTGGCGACGCTCGGCTTTAACAGCGACGAGGCTTTTTTCACGGTTTCGGATGCGCTTCGGGACCGGCTTTATGCTATTAAGAGCGGACTGGAAGCCCTGCCCGGCGAATTTGAGTCCTATGGCCAGCTGATCAACGCGATAGTCGAACATGAGCTGGACGAACACCTCGCGCTGAGGAGCCACTTACCGGCTTTTGACACATATCTCTGGGAAAAACACGCCTTGCCGTTGAACCGGGCAAAAAGGGCCATGCGGACGGCTGAAGCGTTCCATCAATGGATCAACAGTTCAAAGTGCCACAGCGGCGTGTACCCGCGTTGCGAAGAGCAGAGGAAACTGCTCGCGTACACCGAAACGTTCATCGCATCGGTCAATGAGACCGGTCTGGACCGGGTCAGGCGGCATTTCGGGAACCTTGAGCCCGGAATGGTCAGATACGTTTATGCCGACATGGACGGCACGCTCGTGCTGAACGGGGACGCCGAGGTTTCACTTTATATGGTGAAGCGGATAAAGCGGTTTCTGGAGAAACAGCGTTTTTTTTCCATTGTCAGTTCTTCGGGGTTTGAAGACGTGCAGAGGAAACTGCTTGATAGGATCGTCTGGGAGATCGGCACCCGGGGACTTGACCGGGATTTAATGGAAAAGATATTCATCGAGAGAAACAAGAACAACATGAAACGGAATCTCTTTGATACCGCGATGAAGGGGATCATTGAGAGATTTACCGATGTCGAGCACCGCATGCTTGAACGGCTGCCGGTAGCGGCGAACAACGGAGGCCAGATATGGCGTTGGGACAGGTCAAGCGGCGCGTATAAGTGTGTCAGGATCGACCGCATGGAGAGCGGCGACGTCGAACGTGTGAATGGGAAACTCCAGGAAGTATTAAAAAGCGACGAAATCAGAGAATCTTTTAAGCGATTCAGCGGACTTGAAGAGCCCCAGTTTTTTGACGAAGAGTTTTTTAACGAAGTGATCGGTTACAGAAAGACCGAAGAAGGTATCAACGAAATAGACATATATTTTCTGGGGAAGAACGTATCCACCGAGGACAAACATCGTTTCGCCGATGATTGCGAAAAAAACGGGGATCCGAGGCAGATCGTCGCCGGTAAGCTGAACATATGGTTTAAAGAAAAAGGCATACCGTTCAAAGCCGTGGTCGGAGGGAAAACGAGGATACTGATAATCAAGGAGAAGACGAATAAAGCGAACGCCGTCAACTGGCTCGCGCAAGCCGTGGGCGCGGAGCAAAGAGGTAAGGATGGAACAAGGTGGTACTCAGTTTTTTTCGGGGACAAATTCAAATTCATCGTAAGCAGTGGGAACATAGACCACGACAATCGAGACTCTTCTCTTCTTTGGTATCCGACAGTTGACGTCATCATAAACGTCGGTAAGGATAACCTGCCGAAGTACCCAATATCTCCTACCCCATATTTTTATGTCCCCGGCGGGCCGCTCGCGACGAGCCGATGCATGAAATTGTTAAGCGGTAAGGTTCCGGTCGAGGGCATGCCGCAAACTCCTGAGAAATGGCTGTTAAGCGTCTGCCCTCAGCTGCACGGCCGCACGGTCGTTCACTATTTCGAGGAGAGGGATACAGAGGGCATTGAACTGGCGGCCCGGATGAACGGGTTCGGAGCGCGGAGCGTCATTTTTCTGCCGTACGGACAAATACCTGATGCTTATCGTGGCGATTTCAAGACATTCGGGAAAAAAGCGGTTCTCGTCAGTTCCGGTAAAATGGAGCCGGTGTACTACGGCAAGATCAATGCGGGGGATGCGGGAGAAGTCCTGGCGGTGGCGGTACGCGGCATGCAAGCCGAAGACGCGTTTTCAGTGGCACGGTGCCTTGCCGATCAGGCCTCGGGTGAAAGTTCGATAGCCGATGAATTCAGAGAATGGCTTGAAGATGATCCTGCCTCTGTTTTCGGCAAAAGCCCGGTGATATTCGACCTCCGCTGTTTCAAGGTGCCGAAAGTACTGGCGGGCCCGGGCTTCAGTTTCCGTGGAAGCGATATGGCGGCGGCCGCGGGCATTGTGGTGCGCATGCCTGTCATTCCGGACGGCGGAACACCTGACATCTCTGAGTCGCCGTTCAACCTTCAGTGTATTGTCGAGCAGCCTCCCACTGTCCGGGAATGGGTCTCTCCTGTACGCGAAGTAGTCGAACAGTACGCGCGCCTGCTGTTTTCCGGACAGGTATCTTTCATACCCCCGGGCTCCCAAGTGGCCGTGGCTGTGCCGGTACGGAAAATAGAAACAGGCAGTTCTTCATCACAGGTTTCCAGCGTTTACCAGCTCGCGGGAGCGCCCGGTTACCATGAGGAAGTATCTGTGGTAATACTTCAGGGCCTGTTCAGCCCCGAAGATCCCTTCTCGGCCGATCCGGCTCTGTTGGATCCGTTCCCGGACGAGAGCGCCGGCGCCGCACTGTTCCCTGACGGCCGTCAAAAAAGCCTGGAAAACGCCATAAAGAGATTTGTCGCGCTCATGGAACAAGGCATGAAACCGCCGTTGAGAACTTCCTACAAGGCGCAGTTATGGCGGTCCGGATACTGTAATATGCTGGCGCGCAATTACGGTCATCTGACCGGGCGGTACACTCCACGCGTTGTTTTCGATGCCATCCAGTCGTACCTTGACAGGGAGATCGAACAGACCGTAAGAAAATTCCATGGCGACGGCAAAAAAGTTCATTTCTGGGTAGAGTGCGCGGACAGGGAACAGGCGCGCGACTGCGCCGAAGCGGTGGGCATGTGGCTGGATCTTGGTTTTGACGGAGTTTTTATCGACGTCCGCGAGGCCTCCGCCGTGCCTGAACTGCTGCCGCTGGTCAAAGAGGCCGCATCTTCCCGTTCCGTTCCGGGACGCGCGATCGAAGTAACGGTCTCAGTCCCGCGGGAGTGCGGCCTGAGCAGCAGTGAAATATTTGATAAATACGGATTCCGTTCCGCGAGAGAACTGTCCAGCCTCGGGCAAAATGAACGTCCCGCTCCATTCGAAGCCGTGCTTCAGCCCGTCGGGAGCGGTCCGGAAGTTGCTGGCCTGGGCCCCGCCCGCGGCGCCGGCATGGTTTGCCTCCTGCCGTGGGGATCCGAGTCCGGCCCGATAGATCCGGCTGACGCTTCCTGGGTCTCGTTTATAGAAGCGGTTGAAGGGTTGAGGGGTCTTGTCCGCGAATCTCCGGAAGAAGCGTATCAGCGGGAGTACGATAAGGCCAGAGCCATGATGAAAAGCTTTGAGCGGGTATCGAAAGAAGGCGGCCGCAGGCACGCTTCCAGGTATCTTCACGCGGCGCTTGAGCTTTATGACAGCGATCCGACTAAGTACCTCGGCAACTGGGCCGAACAACTGATCAAAGAAGCAGCGGACAGCTCCGATGAGCCGGGCCCCATGCTGGAGAGTTTACGTCGTCGCACCGAGGAGTACGCGAAGAAGTTTAAAGCGGCGCGCGGCAATGATGAAAGGCTGATGGTGAACTCGGGGTACGCGGGATTCATCCGCGGCGTTTTCGAAAGTTTGGCGCTGGACGGTACGATGTCTCCTGAAAAGAGGGCTTTGGAAGCCCTTGCCTTCTTCTATGGGAAGAACACCATGCCGCGGACAGTCCTTCGCAGTTTCATGAAAGAGCGCAGAGAAAGCCTGATCACTAAAGAAAATGCCGGAGCCGAAACTCCCGCCCAATTGAATTCCATCGTGTACGTTCTTCAGCGTATCGCGCAGTTGGAAGGAACGGACGGTCCTTTAATGCGGGACGCGTTGAAAAGCGAAGAGGATGTCCGCCGGGAGATACGCGGCCTGATAATGCCTTTCATTGGACAGTGCTGCCGGCGCGGTATCATTCCCCGAGAGATCGAGGGGCAGATCGAGCGGCTGGATAAAGGCCGCGCGGCGGGCGACAGATGTCTCACGGACACGCGCTTTGTCGTGAACGAAATGATCCGGATATACGAAACCTGGGTGGAAGACGATGGGTCTTTCCGCGGAGTCGTGCGCCGGTTGGGCGGGGAGCTGCCGGGATACGTCAAGGCGCTTCTTCAGGCGGCGTGAGCCGGTGAACGGAATAAAGCCCGCGGCAGGCGGGGAAAGGAATTTTTTCAGAATGAGAAGGCATAATTCGCGCGCGGCCCGTATCACCGCGCGCGTGACGGCGTTCCTGTTCCTGTTTACGACGACCGCGCCTTCCATCCCGGCGGCCGCGGTGCCGTTATCGGGCCGCGCGGTTACAGCGTCAGCGTCTTTCATTCCCGTCCCGCTTGGACGCGCGTCCGGGACGGTTCCGGGAACGGGCCGTTTCGTGGTCGCCATCCAGGACCTGCACTGCCATCCTGAAGTACAGAAGAACATCACATCCATCCTTGAGTCGCTGTCCTCCCGTTATACCATCGACCGCGTATTTCTTGAAGGGGCGTCCGGCACGGTGGACCTGTCGTGGTACGACACTATCACGGAGCCGCCGCTGCGGGACGCGTTCATCGAATCGTTGATGGCGCAGGGGAAGATGTCCGGGGCGACGTACTTCGCGCTGAAACACCGTGAGTACGCCCATAAACTGTACGGCCTTGAGAACAAAGAGCTGCACGCGCGGAACCTTGCGCGGTTCAGCCGCATACTGGACGCACAGACGGAAACGGCGCGGATCTTAGCCCGTTCCCGGCAGTCGATGGAAAAGGTGAAAAAAGAGTATTTCACTCCCCGTCACCGGCGTTTGGATACGGTGTCGGGTGAATACCGCGCCGGACGGATGACGTCGGATAAATACTATACCCTCCTTGCCAACCTCGCGGGCAAAGCCGGCATCGAGATCAATGACTCCAAAAATATTGC
>CAZNYG010000083.1:0-8106 GCA_964577205.1 uncultured Elusimicrobiales bacterium
TGTACTGGCACGTTCAGGCCGGCAAGCTGACCTTCCCGGTACAGGCGGCCGTCAAATTCCGGATCCCTCTTATAGTCTGGGGAGCCAACGGCTGGGCGGACCAGGTAGGCATGTTCTCGCATCTGGACGAGGCGGAGATGTCGCGCAAGGTGCGCAAGGAACACGCGCTCATGACGCTTGACGCGGAAGATATCGTCGACGAAGCGGCAGGCGTCTCCCGGCGCGACGTGCAGCCGTTCGTCTATCCTTACGACGATGAACTGGAGATGGTCGGCGTGCGGGGCATCTACCTGGACAATTATATCCGCTGGGATTCAAAGAAACAGCACGAGAAGATGATACAGCTCTACGGCTACGAGACCGCGCCGCAGCAGCGCACGTTCAATACGTACGAAGACGTGGACTGCTTTCACGCCGCGGGAACGCACGACTATATAAAATTCCTCAAGCACGGCTACGGCAAGGTGACCGACCACGCGAGCCGCGAGATACGCCTGAAACGCATGACCCGGGAAGAGGGTATCGCGATGGTCCGCCGCTATCAGGATGTCCTTCCGGCCGACCTGCCGGTATTCCTCGACTGGCTTGGCATCTCGATGCGCGAATTCTACGATTTTATCGATCCTTTCAGAGACCCGGCGGTATGGAAAAGGCATGCCAACGGCGAATGGGAGCTGCTTGATTCCGTGATCGATCATCTTAACGATCCCGGCGTCAGCGAGGCCCGGCTTCCCAAAACCGATACGTGCGAATTCATCGTGACCCCTTCGCGCGAGCCCGGCGAGCCGGAAGACCGCTATGTCCTGATGGGCCGCGGCTACATAGACCGCCTTAACTACAAAGCGCTTAAAGATTAAAACGGCAAGCTTTCAGCATTCAGCTGATAGCTGATTGCTCAATATTTTTTGTATTAAAGTTGTGGAGGTTCCTGTGAAATACTGCAACCGTTGCGTCATGCCGGACACGAAACCCGGCGTTACCATAGATGAGGAAGGCGTGTGCAGCGCCTGCAGGTCGGTGGAAAAAAAGCAGAACATCGACTGGGACGCGCGCGCGAAGGAACTGAAGGACCTGTGCGATCAGATGCGCGGGTCGAACGGCAACGGCTACGACTGCGTGGTCCCGGTCAGCGGCGGCAAGGACAGCCAGTACCAGGTCTGGATGATGAGGGCCGTGCACAAAATGAACGTGCTCGCGGTATGCGTCACGCCGCACCTGCAGTCAGCGGAAGGCATAGCGAACATGAACACCATGGTCCGCGAGTATAACGTGGACCTCATCAAGATACTGCTCAAGCCGAGCGTGTTCAAACGGATGCGCCGCAAGGCCTTCTTCGAGTTCGGCGAACCGAACTGGGCCGACCACTGCAGCGTGTTCGCGGGCGTGGCGCGCGTCGCTCACATGTACCGCATCCCGCTCGCGGTCTGGGGCGAGGATATCGCCGTGGAGTTCGGCGGGACGACCTCAAAAAAGGCCGTTTCTTCCGCGGAGAACCTCATAAAGAACGATCTGATAAAGGACCGCAAGGTCGAATACTTCTATGACGACCTGGTCAAAGCCAATACGACCGTTTTTTATCACCATCCATCAGCCGAAGAGCTCAAGACGCGCGACATCAAGAGCATCTACCTCGGCTATTACGACGACTGGGACGGCAAAAAGCATTACGACCTCTGCCGGCTCTACGGTTTCACCGGACGCAAGGCCGGCCCGCTGGCCGGCAACATAATCGATTACGACAATATCGACGAAAAACTGTGCGAGATCAACATCTGGTTCAAGTTCCTCAAATTCGGTTTCTGGCGCCCCACGGACCAGTGCTGCTACCAGATATGGAACGGGCGCATGTCCCGGAAGGAAGCGGTGGAGCTGGTCAACGCGAAACAGTACGAGTTCCCCGGCGAGTACCTTCAGGAATTCCTTGAATTCCACGACATAACGGAAAAAGAATTCATGGAGACGGTGGAGAAATTCCGCAACAAAGAGATCTGGCACAAGGTCAACGGAGAGTGGCGTTTGAAGGTGGATCTGGTGTGAACTCCTATTATCCCCTCTGCAAAAGAGGGGGGAGAACGGCTCCCTGCTCCCAGGCCGTTTGTGGCCGTGTCATTCCCGAAATCCGTTCGGGAATCCATCAATGAAGTCCGTTCGCTGATCAGGTTTTCTGCGCGTCTATCATGAATCTGCCGATAAGCAGCAGCAGGCAGCAGACCGCCGTTATCAACGCGTAACGGTTGATACCCCGCCACAGGCTGTTCGCTTCCCGCAGTATCCTGAATTCGGTGACATACACTATCTCGCACGCGCCGTTCCATGTATCGTCCCGGACGGTGCTCGTCGTTCTTGTGAACTTCCCTCCCGAGTGAGAATAATTCACCAGGTATCCCTTTACCGCTATCTGGTCGCCGATGCGGGAGCGCATGACCTCTTTTTCGATCTTCTCATCCCCCGGCAGGATGTGCATGTTGGCGAAATATTTCCCGTCGAACTTGACCGGATGGTCGTATTCGTAATACCCGGTCCAGTCGCCGTGGGAGAATGAAACTTCCCGGTAGTCGTCCGCCTCGATATTGTACCCCCAGATCACGCTGATGTCCCTCACGTTCAGATAATCCTTCCATTTCTCATGCGAATTGTCGATAAACGACGAACTGTTGTGATAAGTCACCAGCAGCCCGTACAGCTCATAGTTGAAAAGCGGCGTAAGGGTATAATCCACGCCTTCTTTTCTCACTGTAAAGGGTTCTTTTACCGTCGCCGCCTGGGCCGGTTCCCGGTACAGTTCAGGATGGATCTCGTTCTTGCGCGGCAAGGCATTCACGAAAAACAGCGACGTGATCCAGGACGCCATTGACAGTGATAGTATTGTTCTAACGACAGTGTTCATCGAATTGTTCCTGAGGGAACCGCCATGACGCACAGTTGAATTTATTTGTGAATTGAGGTATAATCCTTATTAATGAGCGCCCGGTCGTTGCCGTAAATAACAAGGGTCGGAGGTTCATCAATATAAGGCGTGACACTACGTGTTAAGGAGAGACGCAATGGCAGAAAAAGATATCTTTGTCACGGAGAACGACAAAAAACGTCTGCTGATTCTGACGCGTTCAAATACCGACCGTTCGGCGGGACCGTATGTGAAGGATCTTGAGAAAGAGATCCTCAGGGCACATGTGGTCAGCCCTCAGGAGATCCCCGGCAATGTCGTCACGATGAACTCGAAGATCACCTTCCAGTTGCTTGATACAAAAGATGAAATGACGTGCCAGCTTGTCTTCCCGGAAGACGCGGATTTTGAAAAGGGCAGGATATCGGTCCTCGCTCCAATAGGGACGGCTCTTCTGGGGTACCGCGTGGGCGACATTATCGAGTGGCAGATCCCCGCAGGCACGACGAAAGTCAAGATCAAAAAGATCCTTTACCAGCCGGAAGCCGCGGGCCACTTCAATTTGTGAGGATCACAGTTTTCCCCAGTAAGTCCGCTTGCCGTTCGTTTTCCGCGGCGTGTAGTGGATTCCGAGGCCTGCCAGTTCTTTCAGCGCTTCTCCGCTTTCGCGGTCCGCGGCGCTCTTGAACTGTTCTTCCGCGGCCTTTTTGTTTCCCTTCGCGAGCAGCACGCGCCCGGCCATCAGCGGCGCTTCGGGATCTCCGTCATCGTCATCTCCCGCCTTTAAAAAGTGCGCCAGCGCGGCATCCGGATCGCCTTTCTCCATGAAAGCGGCGCCGCAATACTTCCTTATTTCGGTATTGCCGGGCGCAAAGGCGAGCGCGTCGGTAAAATCCCTGATCGCGGCGTCAAAGTCGCCGATGCGGGCAAAGGCTATCCCACGGTTCGCGCGCGCCGACGCGTCATGCGGGTTCAGCCGCAGCACACTGTCAAAATCCCGTATGGCTTTCCGGTTCTCGTTTTTGTCCAGCAGGTAGTGGCAGGCGCGGTTGTAATACAGGTTCCTGTCCTGCGGGCACAGCTTGATCGCGCGGGTAAGGTCCCGTATAGCCTTGTCGTATTCACGCTTTTCGCCGTATGCGAACGCCCGGGAAATGCAGGCTTTGAGATTTCCGGGATTTTTTTTAAGCGCCGCGCCGCAGTCGGCGATTATTCTGTCCAGTTCTTCAGATTCCCTGAACATCGGTGCCTCTCGTGATGCCGTGATTCGGGCGGCGAGCGCGGTCCGCTGGTCTCCGCCCAGTTCCTCTTCCGGATTATAACACAATAACCCTGGAACGGCAACCCTTGGCGGAATTGACACGCAACCGATATTCTGTAATAATATTCAAACTGAACGCGCGTTCCGCGTGATACAAGGAGACGGTACATGTCGCATTCTTTGCTTGTGTGGGCGGTTTTCAATGTATTCGTTCTTTTCATGCTCATGCTGGACCTGGGCGTTTTTCATAAAAAGGACCACGCGATCGGCATCAGGGAATCGCTTATCTGGAGCGCGATATGGATTGTCGTCGCGCTGATATTCAACGTCGGCGTTTATTTCTGGTTCGGCGCGGGCAGGGCGCTGGAGTTCTTCGCCGTTTACCTGGTGGAAAGATCCCTGAGCGTCGATAACATATTCGTCTTCTACCTTATTTTCTCGTATTTCAGCATTGCCGACAAATTCCAGTACAAAGTGCTTTTCTGGGGTATTATCGGCGCGCTTGTCATGAGAGCGGCATTCATCGTGACCGGTGTCGCCCTGATAAACAGGTTCCACTGGATGATCTATATCTTTGGAGCGCTGCTGGTGTACATCGGCATCAAGCTGGCTTTCGAACAGAACAAGGAGATCCACCCGGAGAAGAATCCTGTGATCAACCTGTTCAAGAAGTTCTTCCCGATCACTCATGACCATGACAATGGGAAATTCATGGTCGTTCGCGAGGGGAAACATATGGCGACACCGATGCTGTTGGTCCTGCTGGTCGTCGAGACAACGGATGTCGTTTTCGCCCTTGACTCAATTCCCGCCGCGCTGGCGATCTCCAAGGACTCCTTCATCATCTACACCGCGAACGTCTTCGCGATACTCGGCCTGCGGGCGCTGTATTTCGCGGTAGCGGGCTGCATGAACCTGTTCTGCTACCTGAACTACGGCCTGTCGGCGATACTGACGTTCGTCGGCGTAAAAATGCTCATATCCGACAAATACCATATACCCATCGGATGGGCGCTGGGCATCGTGGCGGGCCTCCTGGTCGTGTCAATCGTCGCGTCGGTCATCAAGACGCGCCTGTGCTGTGACAAAGACAACGCGGCATAGAAGTGTCTGTCGCGCAGGGGAGGGCTTCGGCCGCCCGCCAGAAAAGGCGACTCATTCATTGAGCCGCAGCGCTGATATTTGATATCATATACATAGCTGCTGACTGTCCGGGCAAGGGGGAGGCTATGTTTTTCTTGTGTCGAAATACACGACCGCATGAGATACCGGTATGCGGTCTTTTTTATTTGCCATGAAGGCCGTGCTCGTGTATCCGGAGCTTCCGGACACCTTCTGGAGTTTCAAACGGGCGCTGAAGTTCGTTGCAAAAAAGGCCAGCATCCCGCCACTGGGACTGCTCACGGTCGCTTCCCTGCTGCCCCCCGAGTGGGAGCTTCGGCTGATCGACATGAATGTTGAGCCTTTGACGGACGACTGGATACGGAGGGCCGATCTCGTTTTCATCAGCGCCATTTCCGTTCAGAAGCAGGCCGCGCGTGAAGTTATAAAGAGATGCGCGCTGGCGGGAACGACAGTCGTGGCGGGCGGGCCGCTGTTCACCACTTCCCACGAGGAGTTCAACGGGGTGGATCATTTCGTTCTGGACGAAGCCGAGGTGACGCTGCCCCTGTTCCTGAACGATCTTGAAAAAGGTATCGCGCGTCCTTTGTATACATCCTCCCGCCGCGCGGGAATAACCGGGACTCCGCTGCCCCGCTGGGACCTCATCGATATGCGAAAGTACGTCTCCATGAGCATCCAGTACTCCCGCGGCTGTCCGTTCAACTGCGAATTCTGCGATATCACGCTCCTGTACGGGCGGGAATCGCGAACAAAGAAAACCGCGCAGATACTGGCGGAACTGGATGCTCTGCATAGTCACGGATGGCGGGGTCCGGTTTTCTTTGTCGACGATAATTTTATCGGCAACAGGCATAAACTGAAAAACGATATCCTTCCCGCCGTCATCCGGTGGATGCGGCAGCGGCGCTATCCTTTCATTTTCAACACCCAGGTTTCGATCAATATCGCCGATGATCCCGGCCTGATGCGGCTTATGACGGAGGCCGGATTTACGACGGTTTTTGTGGGTATCGAAACTCCGGTGGAAGAAAGCCTGTCCGAATGCGATAAGGTGCAGAACAGGCGCCGGGATCTTTTAGCCAGCGTCAGGGCCATTCAGGGCGCGGGGCTGGAAGTGCAGGGCGGGTTCATCGTCGGATTCGATCACGACCCTCCCGGGATATTCGACCGGCAGATCGCGTTTATCCAGGAAAGCGGGATCGTCACGGCGATGGTGGGCCTGCTCAACGCCCTCAAGGGCACGCGTCTTTATCAGCGCATGAGCAGCGAACACCGGCTGCTGAACGAAGATTCGGGCGATAACACCGACGGTTCCATGAACTTTGTTCCCAGGATGGAAGAGCGCGTTCTCCGCGAAGGGTATCGGAGACTTGTTTCAACCCTGTACTCGCCGCAACAGTATTATGAGCGCATCAGGAAGTATCTGGAGCAGCATCGCCCTTCACAGCCCAGATCCTTTGTCTTTAAACCTTCGTATCTCATGGCATTTTTGCGGTCGCTGTTCCTTCTGGGGATCGTGCGGAAAGAAAGGGTATATTACTGGCGGCTGCTTTTCCGGACGCTTTTCACCAGCCCGCACCAGTTTTCCCAGGCCGTCACGTTCGCCATCTACGGCTACCATTTCCGCAAGGTATTCGAAGAGAAGAACACTTGAAACCTGGAAAAAACCCCGTAAAATTGGTACAATAACGAAGCTGAAGTTCATAGTCGGGCAGTCAGCAGATTGTCTTGGACAGATGAAACGAAGAGGTAGGCGCGGGCTTTAGCCCGTGCGTCGCATCAAATGCGCCGGCTGAAGCCGGCGCCTGTTTGGAATATATACGTAACTCCAGTGAATAGTAAAAGACAAAGATAACAACGAGAAAGTAGATAGTAAACCGCTTTTGATATTTTCGCTTCGCTCAAATATCAAATGCTCTGCAATTTGCAGAGCAGTACGGTGTTAACCATTTAGGAAGGGTTCAGTCCCGCAATTTGAATGGCGGGACGCCGAAGGCTGCGTGTTCGCGCGAATAGGCGCGAACGTGTCACGCAGGCCGCTGCGACGGCGCAGCGGCAGGGGATCCCGAAGGGAGCCAGTCAGGTTTCCCTTGGATTGCGTTTTGCAGCCGCTGTCCGACGAATAAGTCGGACGTGCCAGCGGCGGGCGCGAGATGGTGAGCGCCCATACGTTAATAATTCGGAGCAAAACAATCCTGAGCTCTGTCGAAGGATAAGTCCGAACTCGTTTCGGACGCATATATAGGAGAGGTGTCCGAGTGGGCCGCAGTGCGACGAATAAGTCGCACGTGACTTGCGGCGGGCGCGAGAGATCAATAAGAAGTTCAAAATAAGCTGGTGAGCGCCCCGGGTGAAGGGGCTGGAAGCTCCGAACAGCGTTGATAAACGCAGCATAACAACTGAATATAAGCACCAGATACAATGGAGAGGTGTCCGAGTGGTTGAAGGAGCTGGTCTCGAAAACCAGTGTACCTTTATTGGTACCGTGGGTTCAAATCCCACCCTCTCCGTATTTTTTTCGCGAAGGCGAAAAAAATACGAAGTGAGGGGAAATGCTTTTCCCCGAACGGTCAACTTTCAAATTTCTACTCTCAGCCGTTAATCCGTTGACTTTATCCGTTGCTGTGATATTCAGTCGAATCCTGTTTTGTACCGGTACCGGTATGGAACAGGTTTTTTATTTTCCTCGAGTTCTGGTCAGAATAATACAATATTCTAACATGCATAGTGTAGAAAATGGGATCAGGTTCAACCGGAAGATAGCAAAACTTGAGAAGTATTTTTGTCAATAGTTTAGACCTGATAATATGTTAGGTGGTTCCTCACTGTTTTG
>CAZNYG010000084.1:0-7768 GCA_964577205.1 uncultured Elusimicrobiales bacterium
GGATGGCACCGTCAACAAAAGTGCATGGCGTCCTGGTGCGCGTGTACGGCCTCGGCGTGCTCCTCCTGGGAGATGCCGGCATAGGCAAATCCGAGTGCGCGCTCGAGCTGGTGAAACGCGACCATATGCTGGTCGCGGACGATGTCGTGGAGATATACCAGCGCTCGGGCGGTTTCCTGGTGGGCAGGGGCGAAGAGATCATCCGCCATCACATGGAAGTGCGCGGCCTCGGCATCATAGACGTGCGGAGCCTCTTCGGCATCGGCTATATACTGGATGAAACGAGGATAGAACTGGTCATACGACTGGAAGGATGGGATCCCGGACGCGAATATGAACGGATCGGACTGGAAGATCATTACACGACGATCCTGGACGTCAGGATACCGGAAGTCATACTCCCGGTAGGGCCGGGCCGAAACCTGGCCGTACTGGTGGAGATAGCAAGCCTGAACCAGCGTTTGAAGAACAAGGGCCATTATTCGGCGCAGGAACTGAACCAGCGTCTTATACAGATGATGTCCAAACAATGAACACGACTTTCTACATCATAACCGGCCTTTCCGGGGCCGGGAAAAGCCAGGCGCTGAAGATCCTTGAGGACCTCGGGTTCTTTTGCGTGGACAATATCCCTGTAAGCCTGGTGCCGAAGTTCGCCGACATGTGCCAGGAGATGGGCGGTAAACTGCATAACGTGGCACTGGGCATCGATATTCGCGCGGGCTCCGCGCTGAAATCCCTTGAGCCCGTCCTTGCCGAGATAAAAGAAAAGAAGATCAATTACCGCATAATATTCTTTACCGCGAACGACGACACGCTTCTGAAGCGTTTTTCCGAAACGCGGCGGCGCCATCCTCTCGGGCGGAGGATACTGGCCGGCATCCGAAAAGAACGCGCCATGATGGAAAGGCTGTTGAACATTGCCGACCAGGAGATAGACACGTCATATCTGACGCTTGGCGAGCTCAAGGAGATCATCGCCCGGGTCATGAACGTCGCGCCGGAAAGGAAAATTATCATTTCTGTCATGTCCTTCGGCTATAAGCGCGGCATTCCGCTGGACGCGGACCTGGTCATGGACGTTCGTTTCCTTCCGAACCCGAATTACGTTCAGCGTCTCCGCTCAAAAACAGGAAAGGACGCTTCCGTCCGCCGGTATGTCCAGCAGCAGCGTTTGTACAAGGAGTTCTTCAGCCGCTGGTCGGGGCTGGTCGACTTTCTGCTGCCTCATTACGTGAAGGAAGGCAAAAGCTATTTTACCATAGCGGTCGGATGTACGGGGGGGCACCATCGTTCCGTTGTCGCGGCGGAAGCGATCGCTAAGCATCTCCGCGGCCGCAGATACGCGGTCAGGGTGTATCACCGGGATATAGTTCATCAGCTATGAAGCCGCGAAAACTTCAGGACATCCGGATCGTTGTTGTGGGTGGCGGGACGGGGCTCTCCACGCTGCTCAGAGGCCTTAAAAGACTGACGCCGCACCTGACGGCCGTAGTCGCGGTCACTGATGACGGAGGAAGCTCCGGCGCGCTGCGACGCGAGCTTGGCGTATTGCCTCCCGGCGATATCCGCAACTGCCTTGTCGCGCTTTCAGAAGAAGAGAACCTGATGGCCCAGCTCTTTCAATACCGCTTTCCATCCGCCGGATCCCTTGCGGGGCATTCCTTCGGGAACCTTTTTATCACGGCCATGTCGTCCCTGTCCGGCGGATTCGACCGGGGGATAACGCGCGCCAGCGAAGTCCTGGCGATCCGCGGGCAGGTCCTTCCCGCGACGCTAAGCGCGGTGACGCTGCGCGCCAGGCTGAAGAACGGGAAGGTCATCAAGGGGGAAAGCAATATCGGCAGGAGCAGCGGCCCGGTCAGCGAATTGATCATCTGGCCGAGCCCGCCACCCGCCGCGCCGCGCGTAATTGAGGCGATCGGGCAGGCGGACGCGATAGTCCTGGGGCCCGGTTCTCTGTACACCTCGATAATAGCCAATCTTCTGATCCAGGGCATCGTTCCCGCGCTGCGCAAAACGGCGGCGCCCAAAATATACGTGTGTAACATCATGACGCAGCCCGGCGAGACGACGGGGTACACGCTCACCGACCATCTGCGCGCGATCGAGGACCACGGCGCGGACGGGCTTCTGGACGTGATCATCGCGAACTATTCGCGGATCCCGGAAAACGTGGCGCGACGTTACGCGAAGGAAGGAGCCTGCCCGGTAAGGATCGATCGGCGCTCCATCAAAGGGGTGCGCATGGTGAAGACCAACCTTATATCCCCGGAAGGCGTCGCGCGGCACGATCCGGGAAGGCTTGCGTCGGTCATAAAAAGAATACTGAGAGAAGAGCGCATCGCATTATGATCTCCATCCTGATAGTCACCCACGGCGAACTGGCAAAGGAGCTGTTGCGCACCGCCGAGATCATCATCGGCAAACAGGAAGGGGTGAAAACCATTCATCTTACTCAGGATGAAAGCCTGGCGGCGCTATGCCGGCGCGCGGGTGACGAATTGAACCGGAACCATCCGGACGGGGACGGAACGCTCGTGCTGACCGATATGCTGGGCGGGACTCCCTGCAACGCCTCTCTTCCATTTTCGACCTCTCACCGCGTGGAGATCGTTTCCGGCGTGAACCTCTATATGCTTATCTCAGCGCTGATGAACCGCGGGTCGCTGACGCTGGAGGGCCTCGCTCAAAAGGCGATCGCCGACGGAAAGAAGAATATCGCCAACGCGAAAGAGATATTCCTGAAAAGACTCGGGTGATAAGGCCCTCGCGGAAAGCCGGGCGCGAGGCGTTTTATCATTGACAGGAGACGATATGGCCATTGTGCTGGTTCGCATAGATGATCGTCTTATACACGGGCAGGTGGTGGAAGGCTGGCTGAAGAGCATACGGGCGAACCATATTGTCATCGTTTCTGACGATGTGGCGCGTGACCGCATGCAGCAGACGCTTCTGGCGATGGCGGTGCCCAGTTCCATCCGCGTCACCAGCCTTTCGGTGGATGACGCGGCCTCGATGCTCAAACAGGACACGTTCGCGAACGAGAGGGTGCTTCTTCTTTTATCGCGGCCGTCGGATGTCATGAGGCTTCTTGAAAGGGGCGTGACGCTCTCGTCGGTCAACGTCGGCGGGATGCATTTCGCTCCGGGTAAAAAGCAGCTGTTGCGCAATCTTTGTGTTGACGAAGATGATGTCCGCGCGTTCGCATGCGCGGTGGACCGGGGCGTGGAACTTGAAGGACGGGTCCTTCCATCCGACGATCGGATCGATGTGTGCGAAGTGCTGAAAAGAGAAGGGCTGCTGGAAGGCGGAAAGAACAGGCCGGGAAGCTCCGGAGACGTTCATGGATAAGGTCCGCCTGGTGCTCGGCATCCATAACCATCAGCCGGAAGGCAACTTTCCGGAAGTGATGGAACAGGGGTATCAGCAGGCGTACCTTCCCTTCATGGAGGTCATGGAACGGCATCCTTCGATAAAGTGGTGCCTGCACGCGAGCGGTATCCTTTGGAATTTCATCGCCGACCGCCATCCGGAATATGTCGCTCGCATCAAGGGCATGTCCGCTCGCGGACAGTTGGAGCTGCTGAGCGGAGGCTTTTTTGAACCCATCCTTCCCGTCATCCCGGAACGCGACAGGGCCGGCCAGATATCCCTGCTGACGGAATTCATCCGCCGTACCTTTGAAACGGAACCAAAAGGCATGTGGCTTGCCGAACGGGTGTGGGAGCCTTCGCTGGCGTTCTCTCTTGCCCGTGCCGGCATGAAATATACGGTGGTTGACGACATGCATTTTGCCGCCGCGGGCTATGATGCCGATAAGCTCCGCGGGTATTACACGACCGAAGATCAGGGAGAGATCCTCGATATCTTTCCGATAAGCCGGGAACTGCGCTATCACATACCGTTCCAGACCGTTGAAAAAACGATCGAATACCTGATCTCCTGCCGGCAGGAAGGGGCTTCTCCTCTTGTCGTAATGGCGGATGACGGCGAAAAGTTCGGCATGTGGCCGGAAACGTACCGGCATGTCTACCTGAACGGCTGGCTTGATCATTTCCTGTCCGCCCTTGAAGATCATTCCGACCGGATCGAAACGGTGACGTTCAGCGGATACCGGGAACAATTTCCGTCAGCGGGGCGCGTCTACCTGCCGACCGCTTCCTATTCTGAAATGGCCGAGTGGGCGCTGCCTCCGGATGCCCGGGAGGAATTCGATGACGCGCATCGCCGGAATGAGAAAGACCCCCGCGTGTCGCGATTTCTTCGCGGAGGGTTCTGGCGGACGTTCCTGGCCAGGTACGAAGAAGCGAACACAATGCATAAAAAAATGCTCATGGTCAGCCGGATGGTGGAAACGGCTGTCGGCAGCGGCCTGAGCGAAACCGACAGCGAGGAAGCGCGGAAAGCGCTGTATGCCGGCCAGTGCAACTGCGCGTACTGGCACGGTGTGTTCGGCGGCCTGTACCTTCCGCATTTGAGACAGGCGATCTACCGGGCTCTGTTGAAGGCCGAAAATACGGCAAGAAAAAAACTTCCGGCGGCCGGGACCTGGCAGCCGTTGGACATCGATAAGGACGGGCGCGAAGAGATGGTGTACCTGGGAACTCCCCAGAATCTTTTTGTCGCGCCTCACGCGGGCGGCTCTCTTTTCGAATGGGACCTGAACGACAGCGGGGTCAATCTTCAGAACGTCCTGACCCGGCGCAAAGAAATGTATCACCGGAAGCTGCGGGAGTCCATCGGCCATTCTTCGAAAGGCGCCCGGCACAGGGAGGAGATCAAGGTCAAGGAACAGAACCTTGAGCGTTACCTCCAGTACGACTGGTACCGGCGCTCGACGCTGCTGGACCATTTTCTTCATCCAGGCACGAAGATCGAAGGGATGAGAAGCAACGCTTACGGCGAGCAGGGCGATTTCATTTTGGGCTGTTACGGTGCCGCGCTTGAGGACCAGACGCTTATCCTCACCCGACAGGGCGCAGTGTGGGAGGACGGCAGCCGCCGGCGCGTGGACGTGGAAAAAAGGATCACGCCGGTCGCTGACGGGTTTACCGTGGTCTATCGCGTTACGAACAGGGAAGAACGGGAACTGCCGGTGGCTTTCGCGCCGGAGTTCAACTGCGCTTTCTCTTTTCCCGTTGATGGTGAAAGCGGCGAGTTCGGAGGGGCGACATCGTGGCAACGGATCGACCGCCATTTCGGCATCCAGTTCTCCCTGTCTACCGATGTTCCCTGCGACATATGGGCCTGGCCGTGTGAAACGGTTTCACTCTCCGAGGGCGGGTTTGAAAGGACCTACCAGGGCACCGTTATTCTTCCGGTATTCCGCAGGGAGATACCCCCGCTTTCGGCTTTGTCGGTGTGGCTGACGGTGAACGCCGCGCCGCTCGGGAAGTGACGCATGATAACCTTTACTGATATGATCGGGATAGCTTTCGTCGCGGCGTTGTTTAATGTCGACGTAACGGCTTTCGCGCAGCTGATGATCTCGCGCCCTGTCGTTTGCGCTCCGGTATTCGGATATATGCTGGGCGATCCCGTGGCAGGCATCTGGATCGGCATCATAGTCGAGATGATCTGGGTCAATACCATCCCGATGGGAGCGGCCATCCCGCAGGATACGACGGCTATCGCCATCCTCGCTACCGCGTGGGGGATACTGGGTATGTCGGGACACCGCGCGGCGATGATGCTGGCCCTGGCGCTGGCGGTGCCCGCGGGCATCCTGTTCCAGTTCATCGATATCAGGATGAGGTACCTGAATATCGGCGTCGCCCACTGGGTGGAAAAAGGGCTGATGGACGGAAAAGAAAAAAGGATCGGCCAGGGCATTGCGGCCGGCATGGCTCTTTCGTTCATCAAAGCTTTCGTTTTTTACGCGGTACTCATCGTCCCTGGTACGCTGCTGGTGCGGTGGATATTTTTCAAACTGACCCCCCCGACCATGGCGGGGCTCGAGGCGGCCTGGCGTTTGCTGCCGCTGGCCGGGCTCGGCGTGCTTCTGGCTAACTTCAGTTACGGACGCCTTCCGCGCGGAAGGAACCGTCAGGATGGGCTCTAAGGAGCCCCGGGAACGGCACATGAACAGCAAGAGAACTGTTTTTTCGGTCCTGTGGCGGTCGTTCTTCCTGCAGGCTGTATGGAACTTTGAACGCCTGCAGAACGTGGGCTTCGTGTACGGGCTTCTTCCTTTTTTCCGCCTGTTGTACCCGGACCCTGAAAAGCGGAAAGAGGTCGTGCTCAGGCATATAGGGTTCTTTAACACGCATCCGTACATGGCGCCCATAATTTTCGGGTTCGTCGCGTTCCTTGAGGAGGAGATCAAGGAGGGAAGATCCGTGACGCCCGAGGCGGTACTGGCGCTGAAGAACAACATAGCGGGCCCTCTGGCGGCGATAGGCGATACTTTTTTCTGGGCGACGTGGCGGCCTTTCACGGCGCTGCTTTCAATATCGATCATACTTTTTCTGACACGGCTGCGGGGCTTCGAGGCATACTGGCTGCTGCCGGTGATTTTCCTGGCCGTTTACAACGCGGTGCATATCCCGTTCCGCTACTGGGGCATCAAGATCAGCTACCGTCTCAGGGACCGCATCGTCGACATCGTGGCCGACCTGGAGTTCCAGTACGCCGTCGACATGGTCCGTTTCGCGGGCATGATCCTGCTGGGGTCCGTGCTCATGTTTTATTTCTGGTCGTTCGCCGGGTTCTTCTACGAGAGGCTGACGTTCTTCGCCGTATTCGCTTGCGCGCTGGCCATGGGGTATTTCAGGTGGCCGCCGATGGCCATCTTTTACGGCATCATAGGGTACGGCGTTATAAGCGCGTTCATCAAAGGATAAGCACATGATCGAAAGGACAGTTACGATACGGAATAAACTGGGGCTTCACGCCAGGCCCGCGGCGTTGTTCGTGCAGACGGCGGCCAGGTTCAAATCGCATATAAGGATCGTAAAGAACGGCAATGAGATCGACGGGAAAAGCATCATGGGCATCATGACGCTCGCCGCCAGCGCCGGTTCGCAGTTGAAACTGTCGGCGGAAGGCGAGGACGAGATGGATGCGATAACGGCGCTGGAACAGCTGATCGTCAGCGGGTTCGGCGAAGAATGCCCGGGCATGTAAAATGGTTGGAGAGGATGGTCTATGCCAGATAAAAACAACATAATCTTGCACGGCATCGCCGCGTCATCCGGCATCGCGATCGGGAAAGTGTTCCTTCTCGAAGATGAGGAGTTCTGTCTCATTCAGCGGGAAATAGCAAAGGAAGACACCCGCAGGGAAGTCGCGCGGTTCAAGGAAGCCCTGTCCAATACGCGCGCCGAGATGGTGGCGACCCAGGAAAAGATATTCAAAACGCTCGGGAAGGAATACGCGCGGCTGGCCGACGCCTACCTTCTGATCCTGGAAGACCCGCTGATCACGCGGGACGTGACCAAAAGGATCAACGAAGGGATCAACGCGGAATACGCGCGTTTCAGGATACTGGAACGTGTCATCAGCAGTTTCGAAATGATCGACGACGAGTATTTCCGGGAACGCAAGCACGACATCCAGGACGTGGGAAAAAAGATCCTGCGCCACCTGCTCGGCAAGGAACGCCGCTCGCTTTCAGAGCTGTCGGCGGAATCCATAGTCATCGCTCACAACCTCACGCCCGCCGATACCATATCGCTGCGCGAGAACATGGTCAAAGGGTTCGTAACGGACATCGGAGGACGGACGTCGCATACCGCGATCGTCGCGCAGAGCCTCGAGATACCGG
>CAZNYG010000085.1:0-7682 GCA_964577205.1 uncultured Elusimicrobiales bacterium
TTGTCTGCGGCGCCTGGCTTTATTTCAAGACCGACCGCGAACTGTTGACGCGGTACGCCATCGTGATGGCCGGCCCCGCGGAAGTCCGTAACGGGCCGGGAACCGACAATTCCGTGGCGTTCAGCCTTCCCGAAGGCCGGACCGTGATCGTTCTCGGCGAAACGGACGGCTGGGCAGCCATCGGCCTTGAAACAGAAGGCCTCAAGGGATGGATAGAAAAAAGACTCATTGAAAAGATATAGAGTCAACTGCGTTCTCGAGTTCTTGAGTTCTCGTGTTCTCGCGTTCAACAGCAGAAAAAAACCTTTGACCTTGAACCCAAGAACACACGAACACGAGAACGCAAGAACGCCTTTTATTGTTCCGTTTGTTTTTTTTCGTCTGTTATGATACACTGATTTTCATTCCGCTGCATGCACGTCGTCTGTTGGAGGAGTTCCCTGTCAGAAAAACGTTTACGTATCGGTCTTTTCGGCGGCTCCTTTGATCCCGTGCATTCCGGACACCTGCAGCTGGCGCGCGCCGCTCTTTCAGAATTCCGTCTGGACAGGATCATTTTCATCCCCGCGAGACAGCCTCCCCATAAACAACAACGGAAAATGACGGCGGTCGCTCACCGCTGCGCGATGCTTTCGCTCGCTCTCAGGCCATACCGTTCCTTCCGCGTAAGCAAGTATGAACTGAACAGGCCGTCCACTACCTATACGTATCAGACCCTGAGGTATTTTCACCGCCGTTTCCCCCGGGCTGAGCTTTTTTTTATTATCGGTTCGGATTCGCTCGCGGAACTGCATGCATGGAAACGCAGCGGCCTGCTGGCAAAACTGAGCGTTTTCATCGCCGGCAAAAGGCCGGACGCGCCGGCGGGTAAATACCTTTTTCCGGGGGATGTCCGCTTTCTGAAGAAACCGATCCGCAGGGTTTCTTCTTCCGATATCCGGGAACGGGGAGCCAAAGGAAGATCATTGAAGGGATTAGTCCCCGAAGCGGTACGGAAGTATATCCTGAAACAAAAGCTTTACAATGAAAACTATTGACACTGAGCCGATTATCGCTTATTTAAAAGAACACGTGTCACCGGCACGGTTCAGGCATACGCTGGGCACCTGGAAGGCCGCCCTTCAGCTGGCTGAACGGTTCGGGGTCGACCGGGATAAGACGACCCTTGCCGCGCTTCTGCATGACGCGGGCAAAGGGCTTTCCCGCGAAGCCATGGTACGTTATGTCAAAAAACACCGCGTTCCGGTCCCCTGTCTGGAAGACTCTATCCGGCACAACCCTTCACTCCTTCACAGTTACATAAGCGCGCATATCGCCCATTCCCGGTTCGCTGTTTCCGACAAAGATATCCTTGAAGCAATAGCCCTGCATACGCTCGGCGGGCCCCGCATGAGCGCCCTGGCCAAGATCATTTATCTTGCCGACGCGACATCGACCGACCGGCGCTATCCGGCGGCAAAACAGATCCGCTGGATGAGCAGAAGGAACCTGGACAAGGCTTTTGTCCTGGCCATGCGCCACAAAATGTATCATGTCGTATCGAACGGGAAATGGATGCACCCCGCCGCCGTCGAAACGTGGAATGGATATATTGTTAAATAAAGCGGTATTAAACCGCAGGGGCGATATTCAGAGACAAAAATGATATGACACGACAACGATGAAACTATCCGGTAACGAAGCCAACTGATCTTTTTAATTACCCTCATTTTGCTGTTAATATCGTAGTTGCCTTTCAATATCGTCTTATTTCTTACTCTGGAATACCAAATGAAACCTGTGTCATTGAAGTTTGAGCATTACATCCTCATTGCCATCGTCATCCTTGTCAGCGCAAGCCTCTTTTTCTGCTGGCGCAGCCCGGTCGCCAGGGCGCTGCGTAACGGAGAACCCGTCAATGTGCTGGTGGTCGGTACCGATCTGGTGGAGAACACGCGCCATTCCGACACGCTGGTCTTCCTCAACTACTCCCCGGTGGACCGGTTCCTGAACATCATCTCCATCCCGCGGGATACCCGTTATACTCCTGAAAAGTACCGCTTTTCCCGCATCAACGAGATCTACGCCTGGCATTACCGGAAGACGAATGACAGCATGCTGGCCTGCCGCGAAGTGACGAAAGCGGTGGAACAACTCCTGCAGAACAGGGTGGCCATCCCCTTCTGCGTCCAGGTGGATTACGACAGTTTCAGAAAAATGATCGATCTGGCGGGCGGTATCATAATCGACGTGGAAGAAGCCATGGACTACGACGACAATGCCGGCAACCTGCATATCCATTTCAAGCCCGGCGCGCAGCATCTCGACGGAAAACAGGCGCTGGAATATGTGCGCTACCGGGGCAAGGCCGGCGATATCGGGCGGGTGTACCGGCAGCAGCGTTTCATGAAAGCCGTGCTGAACCGGCTGAAGAATCCTCTTCTCATGATGCGCCTGCCCCGGGTGGCACAGGTCATCAATGCCAATATCCGGACGAACCTTTCCTTCTGGGATATCCTGTCCGTGACGCTGGAACTGAAAGACCTGCGCCCCGCGAATATCCGCCTGACGCAGCTGCCCGGAACGCCGAACAGGGAATACTGGGAAGTTTCTCCGGAGAACTGCGCCGGCCTTATGGATAAGATCCTTTTGTCCTCGGGAACCGCGACGGCCCCGGTGTCCCGCGTCCGCGTGGAAGTATGGAATGCTTCCGGCAAGAACCGGCTCGCGGAACGCGTGAACTGGACGCTGCGGCAGAAAGGGTACGATGTCGTCGAATGGGGAACGCTCAAGATCCACCAGAAAAAAACACTGATACAGGATATTACCGGCGACCTTCGCGCCGCGCAGCATATATCCTCCATCCTCTCCTGCGGCGAAGTGGTGACCCGCTACAATACCAAACGCTTTGTCGATATTTCCGTCATTCTTGGCGAAGACTGCAACGTCGATTCGGAAACAACAGACAAACTTAAAAGATAACTCAAGTTGAGTCCGTTGAAAAACCCCTGCTTTTCGCCTTGTTGTCATCCCCGAAGTTCTTTAACCCGCGGATGCGGGACTTCATTCATGTCCACATAATGGAAGTCGTCGGGGATCCATCATCGACGGCATTCATGGATTCCCGCTTTCGCGGGAATGACACACTAAAGGCTTTTTCAATTGACTCAAGTTCGTATTTCACGCAGTCATAACTCATGAACCCATGAACTCATCAACTTATGAACGCCGTTTTTTAAGGAGTGTTCGATGGAAATGATTGAGATCCTTACCGCCGCGGTCAATCGCGGGGCCTCGGACGTGCACATGGTGATCGGGAAACCGCCCATGGTGCGCATCCGCGGAAGCGTCACGCCGCTGGACGAGTTCCCGGTCGTGACCGCCGACGAAAGCAAGCGCCTTATCTACTCCATCCTTTTCGAAGAGCAGCGCGCGAAGTTCGAAGACGCGATGGAACTGGACTGTTCGGTCTCCGTACCGGGGCTGTCCCGCTTCCGCATGAACGTGTTCCTCCAGAAGACGGGCGTTGAGGCGGTCCTGCGCGTCATCACCTCGAAGATCCCGGATCCCGAAGAACTCGGGCTTTCTCCGTCGATACTGCAGTTCGCCGACCTGCCCCGCGGGCTGGTGCTGGTGACCGGGCCGACGGGGTCCGGCAAATCGACAACACTTGCCTGCCTTATCAACATCATCAACCAGAAACGCAGCGAGCACATCCTGACCATCGAAGACCCCATCGAGTTCGTTTATGAGAATAAGAACTGCATCGTCCGCCAGCGCGAAGTGGGCCAGCAGACAAAAAGTTTCAACAATGCCCTGAAATCCGCCCTGCGCGAAGACCCCGACATCGTGCTGATCGGCGAAATGCGCGACCTGGAGACGATATCGGCCGCGCTTACCATCGCCGAAACGGGCCATCTCGTGTTCGGCACCCTGCATACTACCGACGCGCCCCAGACGGTGGACCGCATACTCGACGTCTTCCCTCCCCACCAGCAGCAGCAGGTCCGCGTGCAGCTTTCGGTAACGCTGCGCGGCGTGGTATCACAGACCCTGCTGCCGAAGTCCGACGGCGTCGGCCGCGTCGCGGCGCGGGAGATCATGGTCGTCACCCCGGCCATTTCCAATCTTATCCGCGAAGGCAAGTCGCACCAGATATATTCGGCGATCGCCACCGGCGCGAAGTTCGGCATGGTAACGCTAGACCGCGCGCTGCTCCAGCTGGTTCAGGAAGGACAGGTCTCGCAGGAAGACGCCATCGCGAAAGCGCACGACCCCGAATACATAAGAACGGGCGGACGATCAAACGGCTAAAGACGCTCATGAGTTGAAAGTCACAAGCGACTGTCAGACTATCAGCAGAGGTTGGGCGGCAAAGGCGAAAAAGGATGCGGGACGCTGGATGCAGGATACAGAGTGCGGGCAACAACGGGAATTGCAGGCGACGGCTTTAGCCGGCGCGTTTGATGAGAAGCACGGGCTGAAGCCCGCGGTTTTGTTGTTACGAGCTGATCTATCGAGGTTCTCATGGATACTAAATCGATCTTGAAGGCTTCGTCCGTATTTTCGGCGCTGGACGAAGGGACGCTGGGACGGATAGCGGCGCTGACATCTGAAATTCGGCACACGGCGGAAGGAACGGTCTTCAATGAGAACGACTCGGCTGACGCCTTTTATCTGGTGGCTGAAGGCGAGATCGTCATTTCGCGGAAGATAGGCAGGGAACGCAAGATCCTTGCGGTACTCGGCCCCGGAAGCGTGTTCGGCGAGATGGCTTTTTTTTCCGATTCCCCCCGCACCGCGGACGCGAAGGCGCGCGGCGACTGTATGCTGCTCAAGATCGGAAGGGAAGCGTTCTCATCGTTCATCTCCGGCGACCCCGGCGCGGGCAACAACGTGCTTTCAGGGCTGCTCCGGGTTTCGATGCAGCGGCTGGAAGAGACCAGCAGGGAACTGGCTACCATTTATCAGACGGGGAACATCATCTCCCGGAGCGCGTCGCTGACAGAGACCGCGCGATCACTAAGGGAACAGCTGCTCATCGCCGTACCAGAAGCGGACGACGCGGCCATATTTTTATATAATGAGTTCAACATGGAATACGACCCGGCCGCGGCCAGGGACGGAACGCGCGAAATTGTGCCTTCCGACCCGGTTGCGACCATGGCGGCCCGGATGCCGTCAGGCTCTCTTTTTGATGACGGGACGGATATTCCCATCGTACCCGGCCTTACGGATACGGCAAAAAGCGTGATCTTTGCACCGTTGCGTGGAGAAGGAAAACTGCCTGGTTTCATTCTTTTATGGAGCGGCAGGCAGGCCCACGCGTTCAAGAAAAGTTCGCTGCTGCTGACGATGACCGTCGGCGCGCAGCTCGCGGAAGCCGTCGAGAACATGCACTACCGCCAGGAAGCACGCGACCGGGAACGGCTGCGGATAAATAAAGGGAATTATTAACAGGGAGAGTTAACACCCAATGAAAAAACCGAGCTCGCTGACACTTGTACGCCTCGCGCGAACGATCGCTGAAGATAAAAAGGGGGCCGGCCCCGTCATTCTCAATGTCAACCGTCTGTCGTCCATCACCGACTACTTCCTCGTCGTGACCGCGGGGTCGACGCCGCAGA
This sequence comes from uncultured Elusimicrobiales bacterium, assembly GCA_964577205.1. Taxonomy (GTDB): domain Bacteria; phylum Elusimicrobiota; class Endomicrobiia; order Endomicrobiales; family CAIRNS01; genus CAZNYG01. The sequence continues at coordinate 5,607 of CAZNYG010000085.1, forward strand.
TGAAGGCGATCCTGGATTCCATTGAAGATCGGTTCAGGGAGAAATACGATCTGAGACCGATCCACCGGGAAGGCGCGGCTTCCTCCCGCTGGGCTGTGCTCGATTACGGCATGCTGATCATCCACGTCCTGTTCCCCGACGCGAGGGAATTCTTCGCTCTTGAGAAAATATGGGCGGACGCGAAGAAGATCAAATAATCATTTATGTATCGTCATTGGAAGTTCATCCTGTTTCTTGCCGTTCTTCCCCTGTTTCCCCCCGCCGCTTCTCCGGTCTCCGCGGCCGATTCCCCTGCCCGGGAAGTGACTTTTCTTTTTAATTGCTCTTCCAACGGACATCTGGAAGCCTGCAACTGTAAAATGCGCCCCTACGGCGGGCTTTTGCGGACCGCGACGATGCTGGCCGGGCAGCGGGAACGATATCCGGGAGGCATAGCGGTAGACGCGGGCGATTTCCTCCATCCTTACGCGACCGATATTCTGAAACAGTATGTTTTCCATTTTTACGAAGCGCTCACGTTCGACTTCATCGCGGTGGGCGACCAGGATTTTTCCAACCGGAGTTTCATGGACGGCCTGCCGTCGCTCGCGTCCGGGCCGCTGCCGTTTTGCGCGGGGAACATCCTCTTCAAAGAACATGGCCAGTACCATCAGCTGACACAGCCGGTAAAAACATTTACCCGTAACGGTGTCTCGGTGGCAATGACATCGATCATCGCTCCGGCGGTATTCGACGTGTACCCTTCGACGATAAAAGACGCGCTGCGTATCGATCCGGTTGACGGCACGGTCACGGCATTCGCGCGTGATTACCGAAAAGATAACGATATCCTGGTACTGGTTTCCCAGTGCGGCCTGGACGCCGATCGGGATATCGCGGCGCGTTTCCCGTCAATAGATGTCATTATCAGCGGCCATTCCCAGGTGGTTCTTTCCAGCGCGGCGGTCATCGGCTCAACGATCATCGTTGGATCCGACGGATATGCCCAGCATCTGGGCCGGCTGACGGTACGCCCGCGCAACGGAAGAGCCGATCCGGATTTCAGTTATGAGCTTATCCGCCTTGGCAAAGAAGTTCCCGAAGACCCCGGGCTGCGCCCGCTGGTTGACGCTTATAAGAACGAAATAAAACCAAAACCATGACTCATGATCTGATACGATGGTTATCCCGCTGGAGCGTTCTATCGTTGCTCGCCGCTGCGTGCGTCACTCCCCCCGCGCACGCCGAAACGATTCTTGTCGACACAACGACACTGAACTTCGGTATCATTGCTCCCGGGAGAACCGTTTCCCTCCACCTCGGCATGGAGAACCCTTCGGACAAACAGCTCAATGTCGAGATCAGGACAAGCTGCGATTGCGTGACGGTGAGCCCGTCGCGTTTCGCGGTAAAGCCCGGCGGACTCAGGGAAGTGCTCGTTGCCGTCGATACAAAAGATCTGCGCGGCTCCTACGAAGAGCATCTCTTTATCCAGTCGAACGATCCCGCCCGTCCTTACATCCCCGTCACGGTGACCGGACGGGTCTCCGCTAAAAAAAAAGCCCTCGTAAACCTCATCGTCTTTGATTCGAAAGGATGCCTCTACTGCGCCCGCCTGAAAAAGGAGGTCTTTCCCGCGCTCGAAAAGAAATACTCCCTCACGCTCGCGATACAGGAATACGATGTAAGCGTCCCCGGTAATTACGAGAAGCTGATGGCCATGGAAAAGGAATACGCCGTGCCCATGACGAAGCTTCCCGCGCTTTTTATCAACGGGCAGGTGATCGGCGGAAAAGAGGAGATCCGGGAGAGACTGGAAGACGCGATACGCCGCGCGGCCGGAATGCGCGATGGCGAGGCCAATGCCACGGCGTCATTCCCGCGAAAGCGGGGATCCAGGAACGCGGACTCTCAATCGGCTCCATTTGGTATTTTGCCGGTCATCGCCGCCGGCCTGATCGACGGGATAAATCCCTGTGCCTTCGCGACGATCATATTCCTTATCAGTTATCTGAGCTTCATTCTTAAACGTTCGCGCGGAGAGATCGCCGCGGCGGGCATTCTTTTTATCGCGGGGGTGTACATAACGTATTTTCT
>CAZNYG010000086.1:0-7406 GCA_964577205.1 uncultured Elusimicrobiales bacterium
ATTTATGATATAATAAGAAGAGGAGGGTATCATGGAAAATACTTCTCAATTAGTGCAATGCAAAGGGTTTAATCTTGTGTTTGTTTCGGAAGACAGATATTATCTTTTTAAGGAAGGGCAATGGACAGAGATACCGTCCATGCTATCGACCATTTGGGAAATATTTTCAGATGCTGTCGTAAAAAGTTTGATGAAAAGCGGCTATTTGCCGAAAAAAGTTCCCAGCGGCATGAAGATCCCGAATCTCGACCTGATCGGCGAATCGACATTGAACAATCTGGCGCATACGGCGTGATCTGACAGCACTTAAAGGATTTTTTGTCTAAAAAATTACACAGAGCTTACAGACTACACCGCACTGCGCGGTGTAGTTTTTTTTCTCAATCGTAACATATAAAAGGGGTAACATGAATATTCTAGTACGCAATTTGTGTGACGAGGTAACGGAAGCAGTATTAATGGCTGCGTTCCAGCGGTTCGGAACGGTGGGATCGGTTTCTATCATGATCGATAAAGCAAGCGGACAATCCAGGGGATTCGGATTCGTCGAAATGCCGGACGAAACTGAAGCGAAATCGGCGATAGCAGCCCTGCATCACAAAAATCTGGAAGGCCGGAAAATAAGAGTTAAAGAAGCGAACCCGAATTATGGCGTAGCTTTCTATACTGAAGGCGAAGGGGCGGTAGCCGTGGAACAAAAACTTGTTCAGACACATCCCGACAAGCGGCCGGCTGCTCCGACGGAAAAACGTGAGTTTGAACCGCGCCGTGAACGCAGCTTTGACAAACAGAAAGAACGCGCGGGCGACAGGCGGGAGTTTAAGCCCCGGGGTGAAAGAAGCAGTAAACCGTACTCTCGGTTCCCGGCGCGCGAAGGAGCAAGCCGCGATTTCAAACCGCGTGGAGAACAGGGCGCGAGAACTGGTTTTAAACCCCGGGGTGAAGGAAACTTCGGACCGCGAAGCACGGGCGAAAGAAGCAGCAGGCCTTACTCCGGATTCCCGACACGCGAGGGCAGCCAGCGCGATTTCAGGCCGCGCGACGGACAGGCGCCGGGAAGCCAGGGTGAAAGATCCGGTTTTAAGCCTCGGGGAGAAAGAAGCTTTAGAGAGCGGAGCGCGGGCGAAAGAAGCGGCAGGCCATACTCCCGGCCCCCGTCTCGTGAAGGCAGCGGACGTGATTTCAAACCCCGTGGACCGCAGGGACCGGGAAGTCAGGGCGAAAGCTCCGGCTTTAAGCCTCGCGGAGAACGCAGCTTTGAAAGATATAGATCGGACAGCAGAAGTAAAGGAAGCGGACCGGGATCCGGCCCGCGCGGCGAAAGGAGCTTCGGACAGCGAAGCTCAGGCGGCGGAAAAAGCAGTAAGCCATTTTCCCGGTTTTCGCGGCAAGGCAGCGGCGGAAGGGATTTTAAGCCACGAGGTGAAAAGCCCCGCTCATAGGCGATACACAAAATTTCAAATAATATCGCCCTGTAAAGAAATCGTATATTCCTTGAGCGCAATGATCTTTCCCGACTGCTGCAGCGCTTCGGTGACCATAGGCTCCACTGCGCAGCAGGGTACCTCCAGATGCACGACGGTAACTGAATGTATGGAGTGATGTGAAAAAATGTTTGTCAGTTTTTCCATGTAAGCTTCGTTGCTCTTGTCGAGTTTGGGGCAGAATATGATAAGCACCCTGCCTTTAAGAAAGCGCTGGTGAAAATTGCCGTACGTGAAGGGAACGCAGTCCGCGGCTATCACAATATCGGCGTTTTCAAAATAGGGAGCGGACGGGTTTATCAGCGCAAGTTGTACCGGCCAGTTTCTCAACTCGGAACCGGTCGGTGCCGCAGAAGTGTTGGCGGGATCGGCAGACGAAGGACGTTCCGGTAAAGAAACGGTCCGTCCGCCGGGACAACCGCAGGGCTCCGCCGGCTTCTCTTTGAGGCCCGGAACGGGAATGCCCGCTTTTATTAAATATCCTTGCGCCTGGCGGAAGTATTCGTCCTGTCCGTGCTCTTTGAGATGTGCCAGGTGCGCTGCGATAACCGCCGGCCCGCCCTGAACAACACGGTCCATGGCCTTGTTTTCATCGTAAGGTTCGGCTTCACGCTGTTCTATAGTGATGGCATCCTGCGGACAGTGGCCGATACAGGCGCCGAGCCCGTCGCACAAAAGATCGCTGACAACGTGCGCTTTTCCGTTGATGATCTGCAGCGCTCCTTCCGGACAGTTAGGAACGCAAGCTCCGCACCCATTGCACTTATCCTGATCGATGTTAATAATATCCCGTTTCATGATCGTTCCTCTCCGGCCAACCTGTTTTTGTCTTCTATATGTAAAGTATGATTTATTTATACATGCCCCGTCAAGCCGGTTTGCGCCGCGGCCGGTAATTTACACACTTTAAGGAAAACGTATGAAAGATTTTACTACCGGTAATATTCCGAAATTAATGCTGACGTTTCTTGTGCCGATCCTGCTGAGCAATATGCTGCAGGCGATGTACGTGCTTATCGACGCGATATGGGCGGGACGCCTGCTCGGATCCGCGGGTGTAGCCATAGTCGCGACCGGTATGCCGGTCATTTTCCTCTTATCTTCACTGGTCGCGGGGCTGGTAATAGGATCATCGATCCTCGCGGGGCAGGCCTTCGGTTCCCGCAACCGGGAAATGCTTTCCGACATTATTTCAAGTTCGGCTATCGGCATGACGATATTATCCATCGTATTATCTGTCATCGGCGTAGCGGTATGCAAACCTTTGCTCCGGCTTATCAATACACCGGCACCGCTTTTCCATGGGGCATACGTGTTTCTCTCCCTCATTATCGGCGGGATGACGCTCAGCGTGTGGGTCCAGTGGTTTTCTTCCATAATGAATGCCGCGGGTGACGCGAAGACCCCGTTCCGGATACTGCTCGTTTCCCTTGGGTTGAACGCCGTGCTGGCACCGGTACTTATAACCGGCGCGGGAGTTTTCCCTCCGCTCGGCATTGCGGGTTCAGCGCTTTCCACCATAACGGCAAATTTTGTGGCCGCGGTCATCTGCCTGATAACGTGGCGCAATCATCGCCTTTCCGAGATAGCGCCGTTCCGTTTCAAGGTACATGAGGCAACTCTGCGGGCTATTATCGCGGTGGGGCTTCCCATGGCGCTGCAAATGATAATCGTATCGTCCAGCTTTCTTTTTATACTCTCTCTCGCTAACAAGTTCGGAGCGAGCGTCACCGCGGCCTTCGGTATCGGCAGCCGGGTTGACCAGTTTGCGTTCCTTGCCATATTCGCGGTAGCCGCGTCGATATCCGCGATGACCGCGCAGAACATCGGCGCGGGAACTATTGAACGCGTGCGCGAAATTATACGGTGGGGCCTGATCATTTCGATCGGGATCTCGCTCGCTTTCTCGGGCGCGGTACTTCTGATGCCGGATATGATCGCCAGGCTTTTCACCCACGATCCTACGGTCATTGGACTGACACGCCACTATTTCTTTTACGTTGCGTTCAGTTACGTGGCACTTGCGGTCACCTTCGCTTACCAGGGCGTGCTGCGGGGGGCAGGCGACACCATCGGCTCGTTCATCATGATAGCCTGCAGCATGATATTTCTGCGGGTTCCCCTGTGCTACGTGCTTTCCCACTACACAGGCATGCGTGAGAACGGCCTCTGGGCGGGTATTACCATCAGCGCAGCAGCCGGCGCGATCGCTTTTGTGATGTATTATGCAAGCGGAAAATGGAAGGAACGCAGCACCAGGATAGCCATCCGGACGGGGAGCGACACACAGCCCGTCATTAATTAATACGGCGTTCTTGTGTTCGTGAGTTCTCGTGTTCTCGAGCTAACTGTATAAATTAAATCTGATAAGCGCCTTGTTGTTCAACACAAGAACACAAGAACCCGAGAACTCGAGAACGCCTTTTTGTTGTAATGTTATTGCGGTAGCGCCGTAGGAGTGGTGGTTTCGTCGCCGGTGCCGATAAGGCGGTCGCCGAAGTTGTTCAGGCGGCGGGATGAGTCGTCGTATTTGTTCTTGAGGTTGGTGATGTGCTTGCCCATGACGTCGAACTCTTCCTGAAAGCGGGCGAAGTCGCCTTTAAGGCGGGCAAGATGAGAAATGATGTCCTGGGCGCTCTTTTCGATGCGCAGGCCGCGAAGCCCGAGCACGATAGCCTGCAGGTACGCATAGAAAGAGTTGGGTGAAACCGGAATGACCTTGCGCGTAAGCGCGTACACGCAGATGCTGCTTTCGTCGCCGAACGCGTCGTCCTTGATGATGGTTTCGTAGTACACGTTCTCAGCGGGAATGTACATCAGCGCGAAATCGAACGTGCCTTCGTCGGGCAGGATATATTTGGCGGCGATCGCGTCTATGTGTTTCTTTACATCGCCCGCGAACTTTTTGCGCAGGGCCTTGCGGTCAGCGTCGTTTTCCGCGGCGACGATACGGGAGAAATTTTCAAGAGGGAATTTCGCGTCCACCGGCACCATGCCCTGGCCGAGATGAATGACCGCGTCAACGATCTCGCCGCTATTGAACTTATGCTGGACCGCGTAGTGCGCGCTCGGCAACAGCTGGCCGAGAATATCTTCCAGAAGCAGTTCCCCCAGCCCGCCGCGCATCTTGGGCGACTTGAGGATCTCCTGCAGGCCCGCGATATCCTTGCCGATCTCGAAGATGCGCTCCGACGCCTGACTGAGCGACCCGAGCCCTTTGTGCACGTCCGCGACGACGCGCGCGGCGTTGTCGAGCCGTTCGCCCATGGTCTTCTGGGCGGCGGCCATCTGCCCGGTGACCGAACCAAGCTGCGTGTTGACCTGCTCGATAATGGAGACCAGCTGCTTGTTGACGCTGTCCGTATTGCGGGAAAGGCTGTCCGCCATCTGCTGGCGCAGCCCGTCCAACTGTTGCTGGAGCATGGCCGCGGATTGGTCTTGAACGGGAGGTTTCCTGAGCTGCAACAACACGAACACGACAAGGACGATAAGGATGGCAAGAAGCACAATGATAGCCATATCGGCATTATAGCATATTTAGAATAAGCGAGGTTTCCATGAAATCCTGCCGAAAAGAGCTTTCCTTTAACACCCGTAGCCGGGTGGAATTGATCAACATCACGTCCGAAGTGGAAACAGCTCTGCATTCGAGCGGCGTTAAGGAAGGCCTGTGCCTGGTGAACGCAATGCATATCACCGCCAGCGTCTTTATCAACGATAACGAACCGGGCCTTCACCAGGATTACAAAGACTGGCTTGAAAAACTCGCGCCCCACGATCCGTCGCTGTACCGTCATAACAGCACCGGGGAAGACAACGGCGACGCCCACCTGAAAAGACAGATCATGGGCAGGGAAGTCGTGATCGCGGTGACGAACGGTGAACTGGATCTCGGGCCTTGGGAACAGATCTTTTACGGCGAGTTCGACGGAAGAAGAAGCAAACGGGTATTGATCAAAATAATTGGAGAATAGAAGTATGTCCAACGGCGTTCATTGTTCCGCGTGTTCTCTTATCACCGCGAGGAAGGTTTCTCCATAGAGGTCCCTTTTGGTTTCTCCGACGCCGAAGATGGTGGCGAACTGCCCCATGCTTGCGGGCTTGACACGCGCCATGTCCAGCAGGCTCTTGTCGCTGAAAACGATGTAGGCGGGAACATTCTTCTCCCGCGCGATCTCCGCGCGTTTTTCCCGCAGCAGGCCGAACAGCTTTTCGTCGATCCCTTCCCAGTCCGCCTCGTGGCGGGCCTTTCTTTTCTTCTCGATCTCTTTCTTTTTCTTTGCTTCCACGGGTTTGGCCAGCACAGGCACGGCATTGCCTCTCAGCAATTCCTTTCCCTGCTCAGTGATGGCCAGCGTGCCGTATTCGCCTTCCCTCTTTAAAAACCCCTGCCCCAGCAGCTGTTCGATCATGAAACGGATGAACGGCCCGCTGCGGTCGGCCATGATACCGAACGTGGAAAGCTTGTCGTGGGCGAACCGCCCGACTGCTTCGGTACGGCTGCCCTGGAGTATGGCCGCTACATGCGCCGCGCCGAACCGTTCTCTGACCCGCGCCACGCATGATAATATCTTTTGTCCGATCAGAAGCGGTTCTTCCACCATATCCACTTCGCCGAGGCACAGGTCGCAGGCGGCGCAGTCGTTCTTGTCGTATGCCTGGCCGAAATAATTTACCAGGAACCGGTGGCGGCACTGCGGCCGCGTGCAGAAGTTGTACATGGCGCTGAGTTTCTGCATCATCACCGCGCGTTCGGGCGAGTTCCCGAGTATGTATTCCCAGGTGCGGTAATCGGCGCCGCCGTAAAACATCCAGCATTCCGACGGAAGTCCGTCGCGCCCCGCGCGCCCGGTCTCCTGCTGGTAGTGTTCAATGGATTTAGGCATCGCAGCATGGATAACGTACCGGATGTTGGAACGGTCGACGCCCATGCCGAACGCGATGGTGGCGACGACGATGGGAACTTTTTCCGAGGCGAAAGCGTCCTGGTTTTTCCGGCGGTCGCCGTCGCTCAGGCCCGCATGATAGGGAACGTTGTCGTACCCCAGCCGCTGCAGTTCCGCGGATACACGGTCCACGTCATCGCGTTTCAGGCAGTACACTATACCGGGATCGTTGGGATGCCTGCGGATGATATCGACGATCTGAGTGACGACGTGAGACGAACGGGGGAGGGCGCGGAAGATGAGGTTGGGCCGGTCCACGTTCCCGACGAACAGTTCCGGTTCGCGCAGACCGAGCTGGGCAATAATATCTTTCTGCACCGTCTGCGTCGCGGTCGCGGTAAAGGCGTGCACGGGGATATTGTTGAACCGTTCCTTGATAACGCGGAGCTGGCGGTATTCCGCACGGAAATCGTGGCCCCAGTGGCTTATGCAGTGGGCTTCGTCGATAACGAAGAAGGAAAGCGGCGTGCCGCTGAGGAGTTCCTGCCCGTCCAAAAGGAGCCGTTCCGGAGAAATATAGAGCAGCTTCAATGTTCCCGAGCGGAGCTGTGCCAATACTTCCTGGCGCGACTTTACCGTCAACGCCGAGTTGAGGCACGCGGCGGGGACACCCATGTCTTTAAGGTAGTCCACCTGGTCTTTCATGAGCGCAATAAGCGGAGAGATGACGATGCAGAGGCCGTCCATCGCAAGCGCCGGCACCTGGAAGCACACGGATTTCCCGCCGCCCGTGGGCAAAACGGTGACCGTGTCTTTTCCCCGGCATACGGCTGAGATGACCTCCTGCTGGAACGGGCGGAAACTTTTATAGCCCCAGTACCGGGTAAGGATATGAAGCAGATCGGGAGAAACATTGTCCATAATATGCTCTTTCCATTAAAAACCGATGTTATGCGGGAGGTGCTATGCCCGAATGCCTGGCAGACTGTGTCTTAATTGTTCGGGAATACAGAAAATTGTTCTTTGAAACACAAAA
>CAZNYG010000087.1:0-5172 GCA_964577205.1 uncultured Elusimicrobiales bacterium
CTTCTTGATCAATTCGGCCGAGGCTTCGAAAACGGCCCGGACCTGCATCTCGGTCACCTCGGGATAAGTGACGCCGAGGCGGACGCCGCGGTGGCCCATCATGGGGTTATTCTCATGAAGCGCGTCAGAACGCCTCTTGAATTCTTCGACGGAGATATTCAGGCTCCTGGAGAGTTCTTCCTGCTGCTTTTCGTCGCGCGGCACGAACTCGTGCAGCGGGGGATCCAGCAGACGGATTGTCACCGGGAAGCCTTCCATCGCTTCAATGGTGTTCTTCATATCCGACTTCACGAACGGGAAGAGTTCGTCCAGCGCTTTGCGCCGTTCTTCCACGGTGTTGGAGATGATCATTTTGCGGAGAAGGAAAAGAGGCTTCTCTGAATTCTCTCCGTAGAACATGTGTTCCATGCGGAAAAGACCGATGCCTTCCGCGCCGAAGCTGCGGGCCTTGCGGGCGTCTTCCGGAGTGTCCGCGTTGGTGCGCACCTTCAGTGTTTTGACGGCATCGCAGATCTTCAGGAAGCTCATAAGCATCTGGTTCTCTTCGGTAGCGTCCATCATCTTAAGCTGGCCGGCATAGACGTTCCCTTTCGTTCCGTTGAGGGTTATCCAGTCGCCTTCCTTAAGCGAGGTTTCGCCTATCTTCGCTGTTTTGGCGGAATAATCTATATGAAGCGCGCCGCAACCGACGATGCAGCATTTTCCCCAGCCGCGCGCTACGAGCGCCGCGTGAGAGGTCATGCCGCCGCGGGCGGTGAGAATGGCCTGGGCCGCGCGCATGCCTTCGACGTCTTCCGGGTTCGTTTCTTCACGGACCAGGATGACTTTTTTGCCAGCCTCGAACCATTTCACGGCATCTTCGGCAGAGAAAACGATCATGCCGGAAGCGCCGCCGGGGCCCGCGGGAAGGCCCTTGCCGAGAGGCTTGTTAAGAGCTTCGTCTTTGGGATCGATGATCGGATGGAGCAGCTCGTCAAGCTGGGCCGGTGTAACGCGGGCGACGGCTTCTTCCTTCGTGATGAATCTTTCTTTCACCATGTCCACGGCCATGCGCACCGCCGCGGGGCCGTTGCGTTTACCGATACGGCACTGAAGCATGAACAGGCGTCCTTTTTCGATCGTGAACTCGATATCCTGCATGTCGTGATAGTGTTTCTCAAGGCGTTTCTGAATATCGAAAAGTTCCTTGTAGATCCGCGGCATCGCTTTTTCGAGCGTCACCTGGTCTTCTACGCCTTTGTGGCCGCTCTTGGAAGCTTCATTGATGGGAGCGGGAGTGCGGATACCGGCCACGACATCTTCGCCCTGGGCGTTGATAAGGTATTCACCGTAAAAGCGGGGGTCTCCGTTGCCAGGGTTGCGGGTGAAAGCCACACCGGTCGCGGAATCCGAACCCATGTTGCCGAACACCATGGTCTGCACATTGACTGCCGTGCCCCACTCGTCCGGGATATTCTCAATGCGGCGGTAAGAGATGGCGCGTTTTCCGTTCCATGAAGAGAACACCGCGCCGATCCCGCCCCACAGCTGTTCGTAGGGATCGTCCGGGAAGCTCTTTTTCAGGACCTCTTTTACTTTGGCTTTGAAAAGCACGCAAAGTTTCTTGAGGTCTTCGGCGTCAAGTTCGGTGTCGAGGGTAACGCCTTTTTCCTTTTTCATCGCGGCCATGATCCGCTCAAGCTGTTTGCGGATGCCCATTTCGTCGCTTTCCGGTTCGATGCCACCGGCTTTTTCCATAACGACGTCTGAGTACATCATTATGAGGCGGCGGTACGCGTCATAGACGAACCGCTCATTGCCGGACTGCTGAACAAGGCCGGGGATAGTCTTTTCGGTAAGGCCGACATTCAACACGGTTTCCATCATCCCTGGCATGGATTTGCGGGCGCCGGAACGAACGGAGACAAGGAGAGGGTTCGACGGATCGCCGAATTTTTTCCCCATCAGTTTTTCCACCTGATTCAGGGCCTTAAGCACCTCGCCGTTCAGGCTCGCGGGATATTTCTTTTTGTTCTCAACGAAATACGTGCACACCTCAGTGGTGAGAGTGAATCCGGGAGGAACGGGAAGACGCAGGTCTTTGTGGCCGGCCATTTCCGCCAGGTTGGCTCCTTTGCCGCCCAGCAGGTTCTTCATGCTTTCGTTCCCGTCGGCTTTACCGCCTCCGAAAAAATACACATGCTTTTTTGACATAGTACAAACTCCTTTCAGTTATGTATACCCAGGAAAAAAATGCCTCGCGGCATTGGTATCTCGATCAGCCCACCCTGCGCCCGCGCAGCCACAGGCGGAAAAACATCTGCAAATTAAAGTAAGATTGTACAAATAAAGGGCAGGTAAGTCAAGAATCGGAAGGGCGGTGTCCAGTATCCGTTTACGGCAATTCTATATTTTTGATACAATGAACACCACATGAATGGCGCGCTTTTCCTTTTCTGTTTTTCGGGCATTACCGTCCAGACATTATTGTTCCGGGAACTGTTGGTCGTTTTCCAGGGCAACGAACTGGCGACAGGGCTTATGTTCGCGCAATGGCTCCTGGGTATCGCTGCCGGGAAGCTGCTGATGCATCGCAACGGATGCGAAAATGCCCGGAAGATAAACGGACAAAGAGGACTGTTCCTCATCCTTTTTGCACTTTTCGCGGCGGGAGGGCTCGCTGTTGTGCGTACAGTTCCGGCTCTCCTTCCAGCGCTTTCCGGAGACGGGATACCGCTGCGTTCCCTGCTGATACTGTCTTTGATCGTGGTGTTCCCCGCGAGCCTGTGGCCCGGCGTGGTATTTAACCGTCCCGCGGGGGATACAGATGCCGGCGGGCGGCGTTATCTGTCCGGAGCATTGGGGGTTCTGGCGGGCGGCGCGGTAACGACATTCATTTTTATTCCCCTGGCGAACGCCGCCACGGCCGTGTGCGTTATCGCGGCTGCCCATTGCCTTGCCGCCGCATTTCTATTTTACTCTCCCATCACCCGTTCTCTTTCCCTGGCAGCGGCCATACTTTTTATCGGCGTGCTTCCTTTTTCGCCTTCACTGGACCGACTGTCCACCGCATCGCTCTATGGAGGATACCAGGTAAAAGAGTTTTTCGATTCCCCTTATGCGCGCATTACCCGGGCCGGAAAAAACGGAGAAGATCACCATTTCTACGGCGGTATTCCCTTTCGATTCTTTCCCGCTCCTCATACTGTTTCAACTGAGGCGTCCGGCCACGTGCCGCTCTTGCTGCATTCCCGGCCGCGCGCCGTGCTGCTTCTGGGCGGGGGCAAACGCTTTATTCCGCTTTTTCTTAACCATGAAATAGAGACTCTGGATTACATTGACATCGATCCGCTTTACACGGGATTTGCATACAGTCGCGATCCGGGCAGCGTGCGGTTTCAACCGGACGATCCCAGGTTGCATATCCATGCTGTCGATGCGCGGGCCTTCCTGCGGTCTTCGCGAAAGAAGTACGATGTCATTTCCATCGGCATGCCGCCTCCGGTGAACCTTCTTTTCAACCGTTACTTCACGGACGAATTTTTCCAATTGCTCAAAAACCGTCTCGCCCACGCGGGAATCGGGACGATATCGCTTCCGGGATCGCTGGTTTATGCGGACAGCGCGATGGCGGAGCTGAACGATACCATTATTACCACTCTCCGGCGTTCCTTTCGATTTGTCCGCGTGATCCCGGGTGAACAGAACATCATAGTATTTTCCCCGCAGCCTTCCGTCCCGTTTAAGACGGTGCGGGACCGTTTCATCGCGAGAAAGATCCCGGCAACCTTTCTTTCCGCGCAGGTGCTTTCCCGCATGGACGACCCCGAAATATTCCGCTGGTTCCGTTTCGAAATGCGCAAATGTCAGACGGAAAGCCGGGTCAACCGGGACTTTCATCCGCAGGGGATGCTGGCTGCCCTGGTGTACCGGCACTCACTGATCGCTCCGCGGGCCGCGGTAGCCTACCGTTTCATGGTACGCCACGCTTGGGCCATCAGCCTCTGCGCTTTCCTGCTCCTGGTGCTTATTGTGCGAAGGGAAACATCCATCACCGCGGTTTCATCGGGTTTTTGCGCGATGGTGCTGCTGCTCCTCAATCTCTGGGGGTTTCAGGCGGCAAACGGCTCACTGTATCTTATGATGGGGCTGCTTTCCGCATGTTTTATGGGAGGATGGGGGACGGGCGCGTGGATAGCGCATTCGGACAAGATCCGGGCCGAACAGAGTATTCTCGCCGCCGAGGTATTCTTTCTATTCTGGACGGGAACAGGCTGGGCGGGAACGCTCGCCGCGCCGGGCATGGGATGGTTTTACTTCGTCTTCCTGTTTGTTACGGGAAGCGCAGCGGGATTCGAGTTCCATCTGCTTGAAAAGCTTTCAGGATCCTCTCCTGCTCAGGCGGTGAATACTTCGCTGCTGGGGCTGGCGGGCGGCTGGGTAGCCGCGGGGATCGGAGGGACAATGCTGATACCTGCTCTTGGTGTCCGCGATACGTTCCTTTTTATCGCGGCCCTTAAAACCATCGGTCTTTTCCGGTGGGTACGATGATCCTGAACTGGAACCGACAGCATAAGGGATCCTGTTATCAGCGGATAACCGCAATCTTCTTTATGGTTTTATTCCCCCCTGATCTTATCAGGCACATATAGATACCGCTGGCCACGTTCTCCCCGCTTTCGTTGCGCGCGTCCCACCTGGCCTGCTTTTCAATGAGCCCGGTCTCGACACCCGAACCTTCCCGCAAAGTCCTGACCAATTCCCCCGCCATAGTATAGATCCGTATTTCGACACCGGTCGCGCTTAATGGAATGTGGCCGATACGCACGTATCCGTCCCGTCCGGGGCAGCAGGGATTGGGATAACAGACAGCCTCGCTGATCGACTGATACGGCAACACCGCGAGTATCGCAAATACCGTGAAATGGTCTGTCAGAACGCTCACAGTGTTGGCATTTGGATCGACTACGGACACCATCGGCGACCAGCAGCCCACGGCCTCGTCAAGGCAGGCGATCAGCAGCCTGTTTTCATCGTAATCTGTCCCATCCACGATCCCGTCCTGATCGGCATCCGCATACGGTATCGTAACGCGCAGCTGAGCGTTGAAACTCGTCACCGGAATACCGCCAGCCATGGCCGTGAACTCGCGGCAGAGGTTCTGCCCGGAGACCGGGCGCAGCTGGCGGCGGA
>CAZNYG010000087.1:5182-7186 GCA_964577205.1 uncultured Elusimicrobiales bacterium
GCTGTCCGCGCCAATGATCGCCGCGCTGTTCCGGTCGGCTGATCCGATCACAATGAGCAGCATGCCCGCCGCAGCTCCGGCGGGCACAGCTACGGACGTCCCGTCGGGATCCGTTACGACACCCCCCGCCACTGGATCCACCCAGGCTGCGCTGTACGCGATACCGTCCGAGGTCAGCGCGGTGGAAAGAAGGCCGTAACCGTTTTCCGCCATCACGCTGAAATAATATGTGGCCCCTTCAACAAGGCTGAGGCCGGTCCGCACGGCATATGTCGACAACCCCACCTCGGACCAGCTGACGGCCTCTGTCCCTCCCGCCGTCGTCCCGACGCAGTACCAGTACCTCATGATATCCGATTCCTCATCCGAAGCAGCCGGCCAGTTCGCGGCCAGTGTAGTACCCGAAGCCGTCACATCGGCATCCGCTCCCCATCCGTCCCGCACCACTCCCGTGAACACCGGCGGCGTCGAGTCCGGCTGCTGAGGCGGAGCCGTTTTTCCGAACCGGTTGTTAACCACGGCCATGCGTTCATAAGGGGTATGTCCCGGGAGATTATCCAACGACTGAAGAAATATGAAATCTTCGCCTAGCACGGAGGTATCGTAAGCCGCCCAGTTAAAAAAGATCCTGCAGGCATCGGCGGGGACGCCTCTTATGCAGACCGCACGCTCTCCGCTTTCCATGAACGTGTTGTGGTGGATCTCGATCGTGCCGCCCGCGGGCACGGCCGGATCGGAAACGTCGTTGCCGCCGTGCATGTCAAAATAGTGCCCGTTGGCGTTCGGCAGAACGAAGTTATAGCGCGCTTCGTATCCGTTCAGCGGATAATTACGGCTTCCCGCGATGCTGTGCCGGTTCCAGTCGAACACGTTAGCTTCCACCAGCGCGTACGCGCCGCCCCAAATGCACACCCCGTATCCGAGGCCGCAGCGCTGGTTATGATGTATGAAATTGTGGTGGACATACGCGCCCGTCGAAGAGTACACACCAACGGCGGTATGGTCCCAGCCGTACAGTTCGCAGTTGTCGACCGTAAGATCGTCGTGCGCGCTGAATATCCCGTCGGCATTCGGGATATCATAGTACCGGTCCCGGTCGCCCAGATAGAGCATCTGTTCTGTCCGTCTGTACGGGTCTGGCCCCCCAAGCCGGATACCCGTCACGCGGACACCGGGCCCGCCCGTTACGAACATGCGGGAGCCTCCCGTCTTGTCGCTGTAGATCAGAGCGCCCTGCGAATTATCCCTGCCGCGCCCGCTCGCGAGCGTCACCCCCGCCGGGATGACCGTGTCAGGTTCGCCGGTCATGTCAATTTCGGCGTCATCGGACACGTAGATGATCTCGCCCGGCGAGGCCGACGCCAGAGCGTTCTTAAGACTGTCCCTGGAAGACACGAGCCAGGCCGCGCCTGCCGGATCAATGATATCGCTGTACCCCGCGCCGCCTCCCAGAGGGTTTTCACCGGAGTAAGCGTCCGACCCGTATTCCCGTCTCACGGACTCCACCCATTCCCCGTCGCCGCGGCACGCAAGCCCCGGTTTCGGGCCCCGCAGGAGAGAACTCTGCCGGACGGTTATTGTGACGCTTTCACTGTATGCCGCCGTCCCGTTGGCGACGGTGAAGATCACCTCATGGCTGCCCGCCTGCTCCGGCGCGGGCGTCCAGGAAAACACGTATTCGGATCCGTAAGGGTCGTATATATCCTCGTCGGCCACCGGCGTTAACGACGCGCCTGAAGGCAGCGGGGACGCGGAGTACACCAAACCCGCTTTCTGATGAGAAAGCCTCAAACGCAGCAGGGAACCTTCATACACCGACTGGTCGTCTATCGCCGGGAACAACGGCGGGTACGTGTAAAGGCCGTCCACCTCCGCTTCGGAAAGAGCCCTGGCCCATATCCTGAGCTCATCCAGCGCGCCGTGGAAATAGCCGCCCCCGCCGCCCGCGCGCAGATCGGCCAGGTGCGCGCTGTCCAGCGTGTATCCCGTAAGGGCGTCCAGCTC
>CAZNYG010000088.1:0-7001 GCA_964577205.1 uncultured Elusimicrobiales bacterium
CCGGAGTTCGTATTGATCCGCAATGTGGAATTCAGAACAATCCTTCCGAGGGACATGTTTACGGCGTCTGTATTGGAGAGCAGGGCTCTTAATGAGAGACAAATGAAGGCGGTTCAGCTTAGCAAGGGAAAAGGTCTTATCAGTCTTGCTGATATTAAAGAGTTTTACCCTGATGTGGCTGATAGAACTCTCAATCGTGATCTTCAGGCTCTCGTTGAAAAAGGTATTTTAAAAGCCCAAGGTGAGAAAAGGGGCCGTCGATACCGGATTTAGAATATCGGACATTTATCGGACATATCGGACATTTATCGGACAAATATAGGACATTAAGGTGTGGGCTGGATTATTGATCAAAACTGGCAATCCTTAGGCGTTGATCAATAATGGCGATACAAAGTGGCTAAAACAGAGCCGCTGTTTTCGCTGAGCGAAAAAAGAGGAGAAAGGCCTTTTTGATTCCGCCTTTCTCCTCTCCGCTTTCATTGTCCGGTGCTACCCGATCGCCACGGACCCTTTTTCGCCGGAACTGATCCGCACGCATTCCTTCATATCCATCACGAATATCTTGCCGTCGCCGACTTCTCCGGTGCGGGCCCCTTTGACGATGGCGTCGATGGCGGGCTGCACGAAATTGTCGTTGACCCCTATCTCGAGGCGTATCTTCCGCAGCAGGTTGCCGTTCTCCTTGACGCCGCGATACACTTCCGTTACGCCTTTCTGCCGTCCGTGCCCAAGCACTTCACTGACGGTTATCAGGTTGATATCCGCTTTGTACAATTCCGCTTTCACTTCTTCCAGTTTATGCGGCTGTATGATCGCAATGATGAGTTTCATCCAGTCCTCCTTATTTGTTGACAATTATCGCCCTCATCCTGGCCTTCTCCCGGGGGGAGAAGGGAGTTGGCGACGAGCTTATTCCAGTACGGTATAGCCGGATTCCCGGTGATCCGCGAGGTCCAGTCCTCTGATCTCGTCCTTTGCTTCGATCCGGACGCCGACGAGTTTGTCGACCAGTTTGAGGATGACCAGGGTAGCGATCGCGCTGTACGCGATCGTTACGGCGGTCGCTTTCAACTGGACAAGGAACTGGGCCGGGTTGCCGTAGAACAGGCCGTCGGCGCCGGCGGCGTTGACGGCTTTGGTCGCGAACATTCCCGCCGCGAGCGCTCCCCAGATGCCGCCGATCCCGTGCACGCCGAACGCGTCGAGTGAATCGTCATAGCCGAGTTTCGGTTTCACGAAAGCGACCATGATGAAACACAGGACGCTGACGCCGAAACCGATCGCGAGCGCGCCCATGATGTCGACGAATCCCGCCGCCGGAGTAATGGCGACGAGCCCCGCCACGGCGCCGGTCGCGAATCCAAGCGTCGTCGGTTTGCCGTTGTGAAACCATTCTATGAAGGCCCACATGATGCCCGCGGCGGCGGCGGCGGTGTTGGTGACGACGAACGCGTTGACCGCCAGCCCGTTGGCCGCGAGGGCGGAACCGGCGTTAAACCCGAACCAGCCGAACCACAGCAGGCCGGCGCCCATGATCGTGAACGGCAGGTTGTGAGGAGGCGGCATCGCCTGCCCGTATCCTTTGCGCCGTCCAAGGATAAGCGCGGCCACTATGGCGGCGATACCGGCGTTGATGTGGACAACCGTTCCTCCCGCGAAATCCAGCGTCCCGTCGCCGCGCAGCCATCCGCCGATGCCCCACACCCAGTGCGCCACCGGGTCGTAAACGAATGTCGTCCAGAGAGCGAGGAATATGATGAACGCTGAGAATTTCATGCGTTCGGCGAAGGCGCCGATGATCAGCGCCGGCGTGATGACGGCGAACATTCCCTGGAATATCATGAACAGCTGGTGGGGGATCGTCGCGGAATAGTCAGCGTAAGGCGCCAGCCCCACGCCGCGCAGGCCGATCCACTCAAAACCGCCCCAGAAGCCGTTGCCGGGGTGGAACGCGAGGCTGTACCCGAACAGCACCCACTGGACGCTGACGACGCCGGCCGCGATGCCGCACTGCATCAGTATGCTGAGCACGTTCTTTCTGCGGACAAGGCCTCCGTAGAACAGCGCGAGGCCGGGAAGGGTCATCAGCATGACAAGCGCCGTTGACATCAGTATCCACGCCGTATCGCCGGAATCGATCTCCGGAGCGGCAGTCGCGGCGGGAGTCTGGACGACGGGAATTGCAGCGGCCGCAGGCACGGGCGGGTGAACAGCAGCCTTATCCGCTGAAAGCGCGGGAGGAATGAACGTCAATAATCCCAATATGCTTAACAGTAACCATGATTTTTTCATGACGTCCCCTTTTCACACGTGATGACTGACGTTACGCAAGATGTGTCATCCCGTGGGAGCGGGACGACAGGCACGCACGTACCATCAACTACTAACTGAAAGACATTCCCGTCGTTGGGAATAGTCAACAGGCAGTCGGCATCGACTGTGAAAAAGACGTCAGCGTCTTTACGGCTTCAACGCTTGCGCAGCGCCGTCTCGACGGGCTGGCCCCCCGGCAGCGGGGCCTCAGGCGGAAACGGCATGTTCTGCGTAAGGTTTGCTGCTGTGCGCAGGGATCATTCGCTATGCTTTCGGCAGCGACGATGATCCGCAAAGAAATGTGTCTATGGCGCGCGCCGCGCGGCGGCCTTCGGAGATCGCCCAGACGATGAGCGACTGGCCCCGGCGGATATCGCCCGCCGCGAAGACTTTGTCCACGGAAGTTTTAAAACAGGCATCGGTTTTGATATTACCGCGTTCGTCGATCTCGACGCCAAGGTCCGCTATGAGCCCTTTCTTTTCGGGGAAAACGAATCCCATCGCCAGTATGACGAGGTCGGCCGGGACGTCGAAATCGGACCCCGGCAGTTCTACGACGGTCATCTTTCCCGCCGCGTTCTTTTCAAAAGCGGCGCGGGCGCAGGCGATCCTCTTTACCGTCCCGTTCTCGCCGGCGAACTGTTTCGAGAGCACGGCCCACTGGCGTTCGCATCCTTCTTCATGGCTGGTCGATGTCTTCAGCAGCAGCGGATACTTCGGCCAGGGGAAGCTTTCTGTCCTGCATTCCGGCGGCCTCGGCATAAGCTCGATCTGTTCTACATGGGCCGCTCCCTGGCGGAGCGCCGTGCCCACGCAATCGGACCCCGTGTCGCCGCCGCCGATGACCACGACCGTCTTGCCGCGGGCGTCGATCGCGGCCGCATCGATCGGCTCGCCTGAGACCCGCCGGTTGGACTGCGTCAGGTATTCCATCGCGAAATAAACGCCCGACAGGTCGCGCCCCGGGATCGGAAGATCGCGCGGCACACGGCACCCGCCGGTCAGGCAGACGGCGTCAAAATCTTTTTTCAGTTCCTTCGCGGGGATGTCCGCGCCGGCGTCGGTGCAGGTGGAGAATATGATCCCTTCCTTCGCGAGGATGTCCACCCTGCGGTCGATGACGAATTTGTCCAGCTTGAAGTCCGGGATGCCGTAGCGGAGTATGCCGCCGATCTCCCGGTCTTTTTCAAAGACAGCGACCGTGTGGCCCGCCTTGTTGAGCTGGTCGGCGCAGGCAAGCCCGGCCGGCCCGGAACCGATGACGGCCACTTTCCTGCCGGTACGCCGGGCGGGCAGGTGCGGTTTGATGAGGCCCGCGGAAAAGGCCTGCTCGACGATCGCGAGTTCGTTCTCCCGGACGGTCACCGGGCCGTCATTTATCCCCAGCACGCAGGAATACTCGCACAGCGCCGGGCAAAGGCGGCCGGTTATTTCCGGAAAATTGTTGCGCGCGTGCAGCAGTTCGATCGCGCGTTCCCAGTTGCCGAGGACGATCATTTCGTTCCATTCGGGGATATAGTTCCCGAGCGGGCAGCCCCAGTGGCAGAACGGCGTTCCGCAATCCATGCAGCGGCCGGCCTGTTCCCTCGATATGTTCAGAGGCCTCAGCGGTGTGACTTCGTTGTAATCCCTGATCCGTTCGAGCACTGAACGGGGAGCGGCGGAGTATCGTTTCGTTTTCAGAAAACTGCGGGGATCTTTCATCATGTTATTTTCCTGCCTTCGCGCCGCGGGCGGTTTCAGCCTTTTCGTCAAGCAGTACCTTTTTGTATTCGACCGGCATGACCTTTACGAACTTCTTGACGCGCGCCGGAAGATCGTTCAGTATGCCGGCCGCCTGTCCGCTGCCGGTCGCCCGGGCGTGAGCCGTCAGCAGCCTGGAAATGGTATCCGTGTCCGCCGGTTCCAGGGGATCAAAGGCCACCATGCTCATGTTGCATTTGTCCCTGAAGTCGCCGCGTTCGTCATACACGTACGCGACGCCGCCGGACATGCCCGCGGCGAAATTGCGGCCGGTCGGGCCGATGATGACGACGGCGCCGCCGGTCATGTATTCGCAACCGTGGTCGCCGACGCCTTCGACGACCGCGGTAAGCCCCGAGTTCCGTATGCAGAACCGTTCGCCCGCCCGTCCCCGGATATATGCTTCTCCGGCTATGGCGCCGTAGAACGCGGTATTGCCGATGATGATGTTGTCCGCGGGATCGTAGGGCGCCTTTTTGTCGGGATAGACGATGATCGTGCCGCCGGAAATGCCTTTTCCGACGTAGTCGTTCGCCATGCCTTCAAGCTCGAACGTTATGCCCCGGGCAAGGAACGCTCCGAAGCTCTGGCCGGCGGTCCCGTGGAATGAGCAGTGTACGGGATGCTTCGCGAGCCCCGCGTCCCCGTGCGTGGCGCACACTTCTCCGGAAAGCATGGCGCCGGTGGACCTGTTGTGGTTCGCGATCGGAAGCGATATCTCTACCGCGGCTCTGTCCTCCAGCGCGGGACGGGAACGTCCGATCAGTTCCCGGTCGATGACGCCGTCTATGGCATGGTCCTGTTCCTGCTTCTTGAAAAGGCCGACCGCCGCGTCGACCGCGGGCCGGTAGAGTATCCTGGAAAAATCGATGTCCCGGGCTTTCCACGGAAGGATCGCTCTGTTGGCTTCCAGAAGGTCGGTCCTGCCCACCATTTCGTCAATGGTGCGGACGCCGAGCTGCGCCATGATCTCGCGCAGTTCCCGGACGACGAAATTGAAGTAGTTGATGATGTATTCCGGCCTGCCGGAAAACCGTTGTTCCAGCTCCTCGCCCTGTGCGGCCACGCCGAGAGAACAGTTGTTCAGGTGACAGTGGCGGAGCATCACGCAGCCCAGGGTGACAAGGAGCGCGGAGCAGAAACCGAACTCCTCGGCGCCGAGCAGCGCCGCAATCGCGACGTCGCGCCCGGTGCGCATCTGGCCGTCGGCCTGGAGGCGCACGCGGCTGCGCAGGTCGTTGAGCGCGAGCGTCTGGTGCGTCTCGGAAAGCCCGAGTTCCCACGGCAGTCCCGCGTTCCTGATGGAACTGAGGGGGGAAGCCCCGGTCCCGCCGTCGAAGCCCGAAATGAGGATCATGTCCGCGTGCCCTTTGGCGACGCCGGCCGCGACGGTCCCTACGCCGATCTCCGACACGAGCTTGACGCTGATGCGTGCGCGGGGATTGACGTTCTTGAGGTCGAATATCAGCTGTGCCAGGTCTTCGATGGAATAGATATCATGGTGCGGCGGCGGCGAAATAAGAGTGACCCCTTTCGTCGTGTACCGCGTTTTCGCTATGACGGCGCTGACCTTGTGGCCGGGCAGCTGGCCGCCCTCGCCGGGTTTTGCTCCCTGCGCTATCTTGATCTGTATCTCGTCGGCGTTCACGAGATAGTTGGCCGTGACGCCGAAGCGGCCCGAGGCGACCTGCTTGATGGCGCTCCGGCGGGAATCGCCGTTCGCCATCGGCACGAAGCGCGCCGGGTCCTCGCCGCCTTCGCCGGTATTTGATCTCGCTTTCAGGCGGTTCATCGCTATGGCGATCGTCTCGTGCGCTCCCCTGCTGATGGAGCCGAAGCTCATGGCGCCCGCCGCGAACCGCCTGACGATCGCGGAAAAAGGTTCGACCTGGTCGATGGGAACGGGATCGGTCTTCCGGAACGCGAGCATGCCGCGCAGCGTCGCGGGGTTGCGCGACTGGTCGTTGATCAGGGCGGCGAACTCGCGGTACAGCTTTTCGTTGCCGGTGCGCGTGGCGTCCTGCAGTGTGGCGATGCTGTCCGGATTCCACAGATGGAATTCCCCGTCCCTTTTCCACTGGTAGAGGCCGCCTGTGGCAAGGTACGGCGTGTCCGCGATCTTTTCGGGGAACGCGCCGTTGTGGCGCATGACGCTTTCTTTCGCGATGACGCCGAAGTCCGCTCCCCCGATCCGGGACACCGTGCCGGTAAAGCAGCGTTCGATGACGGTCTCGTGAATGCCGAGAGCCTCGAATATCTGCGCGCCGCGATAGCTTTGCAGGGTCGAGATGCCCATGCGCGAAAGGATCTTCAGGATGCCCTTGGCCACGGCTTTGACGTAGTTGGCGACGGAGGTCCTCTCATCGTACTGCGTCTCGTTTTCGCTGATCATGAGGCGGATCGCGTCGAAAGCGCCGTACGGGTTGACGCAGTCGGCGCCGTAGCCGAACAGCAATCCGAAATGGTGCACCTCGCGCGGTTCTCCGCTTTCGAGGATGATGCTGATCTGCGACCTGCGGGACCCGTTCACCAGGTGCTGGTGCACGGCCCCGACCGCGGCCAGGGCGGGCAGCGCCGCCTTCGCCGGGGAAACGCCGCGGTCGCTGAGAATGATCGAGGTGAATCCTTTCGTTATCGCCCGGTCCGCGTCCGCGCAGATCCGGTCGAGCGTGCGCAGGAAATCACTTTCGTCGTCAGGATCGAACAGCGTTGAGATGACGGCTGTCCTGAACCCGTTGACGTTTATCGAACGCAGCTGCTCGAGCTGTTCGTCGGTCAGTACCGGTATGTCTATCCTGATCTTGCGGCAATGCCGCGGGGTCTCTTCCAGCAGGTTCTTTTCCGGCCCCAGGTACGTAGACAGGCTCATGACCAGTTCTTCCCGGATCGGATCGATCGGCGGATTGGTCACCTGGGCGAACAGCTGTTTGAAATAGGAGTAC
>CAZNYG010000089.1:0-3837 GCA_964577205.1 uncultured Elusimicrobiales bacterium
GGCGAGATCGGCCACGCGAGCGTGGAATTCTTGTATGACATTTCCTGCGAGGGCAAACTTATAGTTACGGGATAAACTAAACATCCGCTGGTGAATAAAAACTTTAAGCCCACGCGGTTACCGGCGGATTTGAAGGAATTGTTAACAACCCGTCACTAAACACAGGACGCTGGACGCAGGATTCAAGGCACAGGATACAGGACAAGTGCATTGAAATATCAACATCGAATGTTGACATTTCAATGTATGTATTCTATAATTAATGCATGGCCAGGATAATTAAACGGATTTCAGACCTCGCAAAAATCAGGGAACTGCAGAAGGTGTTTCCCATCGTGGGGATCATGGGGCCGCGCCAGTGCGGCAAGACCTTTCTCGCGAAAACCATTCCATATCAGCATTATTTTGACCTTGAAAATCCACGCGATCTTGCGCGTCTCGAAAACCCTCAAATTGTCCTGGAGGGATTAAAAGGGACGATTATTATTGATGAGATACAGAGAAAGCCCGATCTGTTCCCCGTGCTGAGGTATCTTGCAGATACCGCCAAACGGCAAAAATACCTGATACTCGGAAGCGCGTCTCCTTCCATTATTAAACACAGTTCCGAGTCGCTCGCCGGGCGGATAGGGTATTACCATCTTGGCGGTTTGACGGCTGTGGATGTGGGAGAGCGTAACCGCGGCAGGCTGTGGATCCGCGGAGGGTTCCCCCGTGCCTATCTTGCCGGGTCGGACCGCGACGCGTTTCTGTGGCTGAGTGAATATCTAACGACGGTGATCGAAAGAGACGTGCCTCAGCTTGGTTTTTCCATTCCCGCGCGCGCGTTGAAGCAGTTTTGGGCGATGTTAAGCCATTACCACGGGCAGATAGTCAATTATGCTGAGATCGGCCGCTCGTTCGGCATGACTGACATGACGATCCGCCGCTACATTTCCCTGCTGGAAGGCATGTTCATGGTAAGGGTTTTACAGCCCTGGCATACGAATGTCAGCAAGCGCCTTGTGAAGCGTCCCAAGATATATATACGGGATTCCGGTATTTTTCATTCATTGCAGATGATCGGTTCCTTGAAAGAGCTTGAATCGCATCCGAAGTTGGGAGCGTCCTGGGAAGGTTTCGCTGTTGAGCAGGTGGCAAAAATGACCGGCATGAAGGATGAGGAACTGTTTTTCTGGGCGACGCACGCTGGCGCCGAAGTGGACCTTTTCTGGAGGAACGGCGGTGGGGCGTGGGCTGTTGAATGTAAGTACGCGGGCGCGCCGTCGTTGACGCCGTCCATCAAAGCGGCGGTCAAGGATCTGGATCTGAAGCATTTATGGGTTGTGTATCCCGGCACGCAGGGGTACAGCCTTTCAAAAGAGGTTTCCGTTGTCCCTTTTGCTTCGCTCGGAGACAAATGGGAATATAAGGTTGCACAGGAGAGTTAAATGAAAGAAAAAGTTCTTAAGGCTTTGGAAAAGATCCGGCCGCACCTTCAGGCTGATGGCGGAGACGTGGAGCTGGTGGATGTTACGCCCGACGGTGTCGTTACGGTGCGGTTGAAGGGCGCCTGCGGCTCCTGCCCCATGGCTGCCATGACATTGCAGTTCGGCGTCACCAAGATGCTGAAACAGGAAGTCCCGGAGATAAAGGAAGTAAAAGCGGAATAATTCAGTAATACAGCTCATCAGCAAAAACAAAAGAAATACTGAATATCCATTTCACAAGATGCATGTGAAACCAAACGTCAGCAGATTGACATATAGTGTCACTATTTGCTAAAGTAACAGCACATGGTAAATAGGAATTTCTGGATAAGCAGGATCAGGGAACTGTGGAAATTACGCTCAATTATCTGGCTCTCCGGGGTCAGGCGGGCGGGAAAGACATTCCTCTGCCAGTCCCTGGCGGATACGGTTTATTTCGATTGCGAGCGGCCCAGGACAAGAAAGCAATTGGATGATCCCGAGAGCTTTCTTGATGAATACAGCGGCCGGACACTCGTGATCGACGAAATACACAGATTAGCGGAACCTTCGCAGCTTTTGAAGATCGCCGCCGACCATTATCCTGATACCAGGATAATCGCCACCGGTTCATCTTCTTTGGGTGCGACGGCGAAGTTCAAGGATACTCTGACCGGGAGAAAGCTTGAGTTATGGTTGACCCCGATGATTTCAGACGATGTGGCGGATTTCGGCGGCAGATCCTTGAAAAAAAGGTTGCTGCACGGGGGCCTGCCTCCCTTTTATTTAGCCGACAAACCATGGGAAAAGGGCTATGAGGAGTGGATCGAGGCCTATTGGGCAAAAGATGTTCTTGAATTGTTCCGGCTGGAGCGCAGGCATTCTTTTGTGAAATTCATGGAGTTGCTTTTCGTGCAGAGCGGGCAGATCTTTGAAGCGACAAGTTTTACCGGGCCCTGTCAGATCAGCAGGAATACAGTCCAGGCTTACCTTGCTGTTCTCGAAGCCACATATGTTTTTCATATCATCAGGCCGTATAACACGCACCTGTCGAACGAAATTGTTTCCGCGCCTAAAGTTTACGCTTTTGACACCGGATTTGTATGTCATTTCAAGGAATGGGAAGATCTGAGAAGTGAAGATATGGGTTATTTGTGGGAACATTATGTCCTGAACGAGATTTTTGGCAGGCTGCAGACTCATGATGTTAAGTATTGGAGAGACAAGCGCGGCCACGAGATTGATTTTGTGATGAAAACAAAAGCCGGCGGCGTTGCCGCGATCGAATGCAAGTGGAAAGCCGATCGGTTCAACCCTGCAAATCTGAAATCCTTCAGGGCAAAACATACACATGGGCCGAATTATGTCGTGGCAAACGATGTCGACAGGCCTTTTACAAGGGCTTATGACGATGTTGTGGTGAATTATGTAAATCTTGATAGATTGATCAGCGGGCTGAGTCAAAAATGATAAGAAATACGCGCTGAAGAAGGAAGCCCCTGAAATAAAACAAGTTAAGGCAGAAAAATAGAGCAACTTGGCTCATAAGCTCAAAGCTCATGGGAAAGGCAAGACAACAGCGTTGATAACATCACGTTTTGAATATGCCGTTGCCTAAGAGCTATGAGCAATGAGCTGAATTTCCCTCCCTCGGAGAATCTTGTGCTTATAGGCGTTATGTCTGACAGTCATGACAATCTTCCGCGCGTGGCGCAGGCGGTGGAGTATTTTAACCGTGCCGGCGTGGAGCTGGTCATACACGCCGGGGATATCATTTCGCCGTTCTGTTCGATCGAACTGAAAAAGTTGAAAGCTCCGTTTATCGCGGTTTTCGGCAATAACGACGGCGAACATATCATGTGGCAGGAAATGATAAAGGGCTGGGGCGAGATACATACCGGCCCGTATGGATTCGAATGGAACGGATCATCGGTCCTGGTCATGCACGGGCCGTCCCATATCGACGAACTCGCGGCTGAAGGGAAATACGATCTGATCGTCTATGGGCATACCCATAAGGTTGACCGGCGCGCGGCGGGGAAAACGCTGATCCTCAACCCCGGAGAGTGCGGCGGCTGGCTGTCCCGCACGAGCACGGTAGCCACGGTGGGTTTGCCGGAGAAAACCGTGAATATCGTCGATCTTGATGCCCCGGATATTTGACTTTTTTGCTGAAAAACGGTAGACTACTGTGACGGACGCGGGACGCTGGACACAGGACAAAGACTCGGGTAACGGACGTAACGGCAATATCGGTAACGATTGCAAAAGCAATGAACGCGCGCGGCTGAAGCCGGCGCCTACCATGTAGCGTTTAATAAATTTCTTTTTTTGCGCTTTCTCTGCATTTTAGTTTCACTTTCTTTGCACTGTCTCTCAATGGCGGCGT
>CAZNYG010000089.1:3847-6835 GCA_964577205.1 uncultured Elusimicrobiales bacterium
CTCAGTGGTAGAGCAGGGGACTCATAAGCCCTTGGTCGTAGGTTCAATTCCTACCGCCGCTAAATTTTCGAGACAAGTATTGCCCGCAATGATCATAATGATCGTCGCGGGTTTTTTCATGGGTTGATTAGGAAGGAAAAATAAGGTAAAATAACGTAGATTTATATTAGATGGCGACGGAAATATCATCGTGTCCCGCGCCTTCCTTCTCCTCTTGGGAGAAGGCCAGGATGAGGGAGATAGTATAGACGATGGCATTCACCCTCACCCCACCCTCTCCCTGACAGGGCGAGGGGGGAACACCAGGAGACGTCAATGCTGAAATTCAATAAACACCGCCGGATACTTGAACCCGAAGAATACCAGTACGACCTGCAGAACGTCCAGGAACCGAACCTGTTCCGGGATATTTTCCCTTATACGGATATCCCGAAGATACCGTTCAACAACCGCGTCGTCCCGATGAACCCGCCGGAAGAGATATGGATCACCGATACGACGTTCCGCGACGGGCAGCAGGCGCTGCCTCCGTTCACGGTCGAGCAGATCGTCGATCTCTTTGACATGATGCACCGCCTCGGCGGACCCAACGGCGTTATCCGCCAGAGCGAATTTTTCCTGTATTCCGAAAAGGACCGCGAAGCGGTCCGTAAGTGCATGGAAAGAGGGTACGAATTCCCCCACATCACCGCGTGGATCCGTGCCGTCAAAAGCGATTTTCATCTGGTCAAAGAGATGGGGCTCAGGGAAACTGGTATCCTGACCTCGTGTTCCGACTACCATATTTTCCTGAAATTGAAGAAGACACGCAGGGAAGCCCTGGACATGTATTTGAATATTGTCCGTGAGACGTTGAACGAAGGCATTGTCCCGCGGTGCCACTTTGAGGACATTACCCGCGCGGACTTCTACGGATTTGTCGTTCCGTTCGCCAGCGCCCTTATGAAGCTGGCAAAGGAAGCCAGGATACCCATAAAGATCCGCGCCTGCGATACGCTCGGTTTCGGTGTCGCCTATCCCGGCGCCGCGCTGCCGAGGAACGTCAACGGCATCATGTACGGTCTCACGCAGCTGGCCGGCGTGCCGTCGGAATGGATCGAATGGCACGGCCACAACGATTTCTACCGCGGCCTTACCAACGCCACGTTCGCCTGGCTCTACGGCTGCTGCGGCATTAATGGTACTCTGCTCGGCATTGGAGAGCGGACCGGCAACACGCCGATCGAGGCGCTTGCTATCGAATACGCTTCAATACGCGGCACGCAGAACGGCATGGACCTGTCGGTCATCACGGAGATCGCCCGTTATTTCGAAAAGGAATTGAACTACCAGATCCCCGCCATGCAGCCGTTCGTCGGGGCGCATTTCAACGTGACCCGCGCGGGCATCCACGCGGACGGCCTGCTGAAAGACCAGGAGATCTACAACGTGTTCGACACGCAGACCATCCTGAACCGCCCGCCCGACGTCGCCATTACGGACCGTTCCGGGCTCGCGGGCATCGCGTTCTGGCTGAACACCCAGTTGATAACGCTTGAGAACAGGAAGATCGACAAGTCGCATCCCGGCGTCGCGAAAATGAAGGAATGGATCGACGGTCAGTTCGCCAAAGGCAGGGTCAACGTTATTTCGGACGACGAAATGCTGGACCTTGTGCGGCAGTACCTTCCCGAGTACTATCCGAAGGATGAAAAGGCCGCGCGCAAACCCTTGAAATGGTAACAGGATTCTCAGGATCAAGCCGCGTGCGGCGCGCTGTGCCGCTTGAACGGCTTGGGGGGGAAGGATCGTGATCTGGTGAAAACGTCTGCCACACGGACGAAAAAGAAGAACGCGTCTCGAGCGCGGAACACGCCGCACCGGTTCCGCGTACACCTGCCTGCCGCCGCGTACGAATTCCCCGACACTTTCTCAGACGCGTTTACCCGCGGCTGGGATTCACTGCGTGAAACAGTAATGCCGCCCTGCCGGGCATACGCCCTGCGGGCGATGCTTTTTGTCCGGGGCCTGCGGCTTTCGCTGCGTTACAAGCTTATCTCTCTTTTCTTTCTTGCCATCGTCATACCCGCGGTCGTCCTGGGCGGCATAGTGACGGCCATCAGCCGCAGCATCCTGCGCGATTCGATCTTCTACCGCCAGCAGGAAACGCTGTCGCGCCTTGCCGACCGTATCAACTACCAGCTGGAACGCCATAACAAACTGCTTTCCCTTTCGCAGAACCTGGCCCTTATGCCTCTCGCCCAGCAGCACCTGGTCGCACGGAACCTTCTTGTCCAGGGCAACGCTTTCTCGGAAATAAGCATGGTGGACCCGCTCGGGCAGGAACTCTGGAAATTCCGCAGGGGCGACGGCATGGCGACCGACCTTGTGAACCGTTCCCGCCGGGGAGAATACCGCAAAGCGCGTTCCGGCAGAAGTTTCATCAGCCAGGTCTATTTTTCCGATCAGCACAACCCGTACATCATCCTGTCGGTGCCGCTGAAACAGCGCGCCGGGGTCCTGATAGCGAAACTGGATTTTGAACAGCTCTGGCAGTGGATTTCCGAGGTCCAGATAGGCGAGACCGGTGAAGCGTTCATCGTCGACCGCCTTGGCAACCTCATCGCTCACCGGGAAAAGGAACGGGTGCTTGCCCACAGCAATTTCAAGGGCCTTCCCGTCGTGCGCGATTTCCTCGCCCGCCGTCTGCCGGAACCGGACCAGTGGCGGCAGTACCGCGATGAGCGCGGCCGGAAGGTCGCGGCCATGTACCAGACGATCCCTCGCCTGGGCTGGGGCGTCATTACCCAGATCCCGGTTTCCGAGATATACCAGCCCGTTCAAAAGATGTACCGCGGGATACTTTACTGGACGCTGCTGTGGACGGGCCTTTTCCTGCTGATCGGGCTCCGTTTCGTGAAACGCATCATCGATCCTCTGGCCCACCTTCGTTCGGGCGCCAACCAGATCAGCAGGGGGAAACTGGACATAAAGCTCAACATCCATACC
>CAZNYG010000090.1:0-6769 GCA_964577205.1 uncultured Elusimicrobiales bacterium
TGCGGGATTCGTTGTCAATAAGGGCATCGACCGCTTCCTGCAGCAGGCGCTTTTCATTGTTGATCATGACTGCCGGCGCTTTAAGCTGTTCGATGTGGCGGAGGCGGTTGTTGCGGTTAATGATCCTTCTGTAAAGGTCGTTCAGATCGGATGTCGCGAAGCGGCCGCCTTCAAGGGCGACCAGCGGACGAAGGTCCGGAGGGATGACGGGAAGCACAGTCAGTATCATCCAGTCGGGACGGGTCGCCGACGCCGCGAATCCTTCTACCACGCGCAGTTTACGGATAAGGCGGGCGCGTTCGGCGTCTGATTTGGTCTTTTTAATCTCTTCGTGGAGGCTTTTCGCTTCCGCGGCCAGATCGATCTTTTCCAGCAGTTTCAGGATCGCGCCTGCGCCTATATCGACTTTCAGCTTGTCCTTGAACTCGGAGCGGTAATTCTGATACTCTTCCTCGGTGATCAGCTGAGTGGCGCGAAGAACGATCTTGCCCGCAGTATCTTTAACATCTTCCAGAACAAGGTAGCGGGTATAGTAAATTACCCGTTCCAGGTCCGTGACCTTCATGTTCAGCATGATGCCGACGCGTGAAGGCGGCTTGCGCAGGAACCACAAATGGGCCACCGGAACGGCAAGTTCGATATGGCCGAAACGCTCGCGGCGCACTTTCGATTCGGTAACTTCCACGCCGCAACGATCGCACACCTGCCCTTTATGCTTGATGTATTTATATTTGCCGCAATGACATTCCCAGTCCTTTGTCGGCCCGAAGATACGATCGCAGAAAAGGCCGTCGCGCTCGGGTTTGAACGTGCGGTAATTGATCGTCTCCGGTTTCTTGACCTCGCCGAACGACCAGGAGCGGATCTGGTCCGGGCTGGCTATGGTCAGACGGACCGCGTCGAAACTGGTGAAGTTCAGCTGCGGTGTATTTTTCTTCTTGCCTGGAATGGTAAAATTAAATTTAGCCATTGTATTCCTTTACCCCTTACTCTTTTGCCGTTACTTTTTTTTCTTTGGGCCTGGCCGCTTTCTCTATACGTTCCTGCTGGAGCAGATCGACGTTGAGGCCGAGGCCTCTCAACTCGTTGATCAGCACCTTGAACGATTCGGGTATGCCAGGCTCGGATATAGGCTCGCCCTTGATGATGGCGTCATACATCTTGATACGGCCGTTGACATCGTCCGATTTCACGGTAAGGAATTCCTGGAGGGTGTAGGCCGCGCCGTATCCTTCAATGGCCCACACTTCCATTTCCCCGAACCGCTGGCCGCCGAACTGCGCTTTGCCGCCTAACGGCTGGCGGGTGATCAGCGAATAGGGGCCGGTCGAACGGGCATGGATCTTGTCTTCCACCAGATGGATCAGCTTGAGGAAGTACATACAGCCGATCGTGACTTTTTCCATGAAAGGCTGTCCGGTACGGCCGTCGTACAATGTGATCTTGCAGTCGTCGGTGGGCAGATACTTCGCCTCATAATCCCTCAGCGCGCTGTCAAGCTCTTCGCCCTTGATCCCGGATGTCGCAAGCTCTTTGCGCTTATCATCGATAAGCTTCTTCTTCGCGGCGCGGATCTGCTCGGTGATCTGTTCTTCCTGAGCGCCGTCAAATACCGGCGTCACCATCTGGGTTTGAAGGACCGACCCGGCCCATCCGAGCATCGCTTCGAGCAGCTGCCCCACGTTCATACGTGAAGGAATGGAAAGCGGAGAGAATACCGCGTCCACCGGAGTTCCGTCGGGCATCCGGGGCATGTCTTCCACCGGCAGGATGCGCGCGACGACGCCCTTGTTCCCGTGGCGTCCGGCAAGCTTGTCGCCCACCTGAACTTTGGATTTTGTCGCGATATATACTTTGACGACCTTGTTTACTGAAACCGAGAGTTCGTCGCCCTTCTTTGAACGCTCTTTCTCTTTCACGCGGGCCTGACGAAGGATCTCTTCCTTCTCGTCATACAGCGCTTCTATCTTCGTTCTTTCGTTAGCTTTCGCTTCGGCAAGGCGTTCTTTCCTGTCTTTTTTGAGCTTATCCATCGCCGTTTTGTACGCCGCGTCGAAATCGTCCTGCTTTTTCTTGATCTCTTTGTCGGTCAGTTTTTCGCGGCGGACGAACGTGCGCACGCCGATGACCCTGCCCTGCGTTCCGGGCGGAACCCGAAGGGACGCATCCTGAACATCTTCGGCTTTCTTGCCGAAAAGGACTCTCAGAAGCCGTTCCTCGGGGGTTGACTGCTGCTCGCCCTTGGGAGTTGTTTTGCCGACAAGGATGTCACCGCGCTGAACGAACGCGCCGATACGAACGATACCTTCTTCGTCAAGATTCAGAAGATCGTCGGCGCCGACGTTCGGGATATCCCGGGTGATCTCTTCGGGACGCCCTTTCGTTTCGCGGGATTCCGTCTGGAACTCGCGGACGTGGATCGAAGTGAATTTATCGTTCTGAAGAAGCTTTTCCGAAAGAAGGATAGCGTCTTCGAAGTTATATCCGTCCCACGGCATGAACGCCATGAGGATGTTCTGTCCAAGCGCGAGCTGGCCGTCTTTCGTACACGGCCCGTCAGCGATGACGTCGCCTTTCCTGACCTTCTGTCCGAGATTAATCATCGGCGTCTGATTGATGCAGGTATCCTGGTTCGAACGGACATATTTTCTCAGATTATAGACATCGATACCCGGCTTGCCTTCTTCGCTCCAGATGCATATTTCATCCGAAGAGAGGCTGACGATCTCCCCGCCGCGGCGGGCGATCTGGACGACACCGGAGTCGCTGGCGACTTTCTCTTCGATCCCGGTCGCCACATACGACTGCTCCGCGACAAGGATGGGCACCGCCTGGCGCTGCATGTTCGAACCCATGAGAGCGCGGTTCGCGTCGTCATGTTCAAGAAAGGGTATAAGACCCGCGGAAATAGAAATAACCTGCATGGGAGAAATGTCCATGTAGTTGATTTTTTTCGGGTCAACCACGGGAAAATCACCGCGGTAACGGCAGGCGACAAGATCGCCCGTGAAACGGCCGCCCCTGTCTATGGGGGCATTGGCCTGAGCTATAATGTTTTCATCTTCCTTGTCAGCGGTCAGATATTCGATCTTGTCGGTCACGCGGCCGCTCTCGACTTTGCGGTACGGCGACTCTATAAGGCCGAAATCGTTAACGCGGGCGTACGTTGCCAGCGATGTAATAAGACCGATATTCGGGCCTTCGGGAGTCTCAATCGGGCAAATACGTCCATAGTGCGTGTGATGCACGTCGCGGACCTCGAAACCCGCGCGTTTCCGATGCAGACCGCCGGGGCCAAGGGCGCTGAGGCGGCGTTTATGCGTCAGTTCCGCCAGAGGGTTAGTCTGATCCATGAACTGCGAAAGCTGTGAAGTCCCAAAGAACTTGCGGACCTGCGCGACGAACGGCGTGATATTGATAAGGCCGCGGGGCGTAATGGTCGCCTTGTCCTGCATGTTCATGTGCTCGCGGACCAGACGCGCCATCTGTACCAGTCCGATACGGATCTGGTTCTCAAGCAGTTCGCCCACCGAACGGACGCGCCGGTTGCCAAGATGATCGATATCGTCCATCTCGATCTTTATCTTCTTGCCCCCTTCAACATACTCGGGGACCCCATTGTATATCATGAGAAGATACTTGATCGTCGCGACGATGTCTTCGCGGGTAAGCGTGCGTTTGTGTTCGGAAGGGGTATTGAAATCGAATTGCTTTTTCTTGTTGAGGGCCTCGAACAGAGGGCCGAGCTTTTTGAATATCTTGTAACGGCCCACCAGGCTCAGATCGTAACGGCGGGTTGACTTGAATAACAGTTCATCAAGAAAACCCTGCGCGCGTTCCTGAATGATGAATTCCTGTGTTTTCAGGATCTTGTAAATGAGGTTGATCGCTTCTTTCTTTGTCTTGATAGGATCGCGGCGCAGCGTAAGCAGAATTGTGGGATCGCGATGAACAACAACCGAATTAATGCGTTTCTCTCTCAGCTTCTGGAGAACCTCGTCCTTAATTTCCTTCCCGGCCTCAAAGATCACTTCGCCGGTGCCGGTATCAACAATATCTTTAGCGGTAAATTTGCCGATCAGGTTCTCTGTCGCGTTATCGTCGACCGGCACATCTTCATGTGCCTGGAAAAGGTCCATAATATCGCTGTCAGCCTCAAACCCCAGCGCGCGCAGGAACGTTGTCGCGAGGATCTTGCGCTTGCGGTCAATGCGGACATAAAGCAGGCTGTTCTGGTCGAATTCAAACTCTACCCAGGCCCCGCGATAGGGTATGACCCGGGCAAAATAGATCGGTTTCCCGTATGTGGTCACCCTCTTTTCTTCATCTTCTTCAAAAATAACCCCCGGTGAACGGTGTATCTGGCTGACAACGACGCGTTCGGCGCCGTTAATAATGAATGTGGCCGTATCGGTCATCAGAGGGATATCGCCGAAATACACTTCCTGCTCGGCAAGTTCCTTTTCTTTCCCGCTTTCCTGCTTCTGCGCGAGACGGAGCAGAATTTTCAGCGGGGCGGCGAATGTCGCGTCGCGGGCAATCGACTCTTCTTCCGAATATTTTGGCTCACCAAGGGAATAAGAAATAAACTCGAGTGTGAGACTTCCGTCGGAATTGGTAAGAGGGAAAACATCGCGGAATGCGCCTTCGAGCCCGTGAGGCTTGCGTTTCTCAGGAGGGACGTTCTGCTGCAAAAACTCTGCGAACGATTCTTTCTGCATCTCGAGAAGCAGCGGTGGTTCAATTGCCGGATTGATCCTGCCAAAGTTCACTTTTTTCATATTTTTGACGCAAACACCCTTTAAAGAAGGTTATCCCGCATTCACGCGCATATGACAGAACGCAAAAAAGCGGGACTGGGCCCCACGATAACACGGCACCTGAAACACCGCATTACACGTGGGGCTCAATTAAAAATATTATTATACTAATTCCTATGAAAAAGTCAAGTACTACACGAGGGTATTTACTTCAGTTCGACCGTCGCGCCTACTTCGACCAGCTTCTTCTTGATATCTTCGGCCTGGTCTTTAGGAACATTTTCCTTCACCGGCTTCGGGGCGCCGTCAACAAGGTCTTTTGCTTCTTTGAGGCCAAGCCCGGTTATTTCACGGATAACTTTGATCACAGGGATCTTGTTAGCTCCGGATGAAGCAAGAACGACCGTGAATTCGGTCTTTTCTTCAGCAGCGGCAGCGGCTCCACCAGCAGCGGGAGCTGCGGCGACAGCGACCGGGGCCGAGGCTGAAACTCCAAACTTCTCTTCAAGCGCTTTCACCAGTTCTGAAAGCTCAAGGACCGACATTGAGGAAATCGCTTCGATCATTGCGTCTTTGCTGAGTTTGTCTGCCATTGGATTACTACCTCCATTGAAAAATATACTTACTATTCCATTTCAAATTTTAAATTGCAAATTGCCCGTTTGACGATATTGTCTATCTTTTATGCCGCTTCTTTCTGCTTGCGTACCGCGTCAAGCGCATAGACCGCTTTGCGGATAGTACCCTGCATGACATTGACAAGCCCATACACCGGGCCCTGCAGCGTGCCCAGCAGTTTTCCGACCAGTACTTGATGAGACGGAAGGGCGGCCAGCGCTTTTACTTCGTCCGAAGTCAATACTTTATCACCGAGCAAGCCCGCCTTTATCTTCAGCTTAGCGTGATCTTTGGCGAAGTCAACCAGAGCCTTCGCGCCGGCAACGGGGTCACCCTTTTGAACCGCTATCGCTATAGGCCCTCTGAAAAACTCTGACAGCGACCCAAGCCCCGTGTCCTTCAAAACGATCTTTCCCAGTGTGTTCTTTACAACGGTATATTCCGCTTTCTGCGCGCGAAGCTTTGCCCTCAGGTCAGAAAGATCGGCGACGGTCAGCCCCTGATACTCAGTGACTATAACCGACGAGTTCTCCTTCAGCTTCTGAGAAAGCTCTTTGACCACCTGGGCTTTCTCTTCTCTTTTTCCCATGATGCTCTCCTTGTAACCAAAAAAAATTAAGACCTCTGCCGAGAGCGGAAGAAGTCTTAATCATCAAGTTGTTCTTCAGCGTCTCGGTAAGATTCCCCGCCGCCTTCACGGGGAATTTAATCCCGCGATAGACGCGGGATCTTACTGTCTTTGACGTTGTATTCTATTTAAAAAGAAATCCCGGCGGCGACCTACTCTCCCAATACCCTGCGGTACAAGTACCATCGGCCCTGGTGGGCTTAACTTCCGAGTTCGGAATGAGATCGGGTGTGACCCCACCGGAAAAGCCACCGGGAATAAATTTTGCTTCGCAAAATTTAAAGCAATAGAACAAAAGAGCAATAGACAATAAATTGTGCGCTCTTTATTCAAATAGCCTGCACTTTGTGAAGCATTAAACACTTAATAGAGTAATTCAGCGGCATTCTGATGAAAAGGATCGAAAAATATGGCCAAGCCGATCGGCCGATTAGTACAGGTTCGCTCCATGCATTACTGCACTTCCACGTCCTGCCTATTAAACCAGTAGTCTTCTGGTGGCCTTCAGGGAAGCCTTATCTTAAGGCGAGTTTCACGCTTAGATGCTTTCAGCGTTTATCTCATCCGCACTTGGTTACTCGGCAATGCTCCTGGCGGAACAACCGAAACGCCAGAGGTGCGTTCAACCCGGTCCTCTCGTACTAAGGTCGAGTCCTCTCAAGCTTCCTACGCCCACGGTAGATAAAGACCGTACTGTCTCACGACGTACTGAACCCAGCTCACGTACCACTTTAATTGGCGAACAGCCAAACCCTTGGGACCT
>CAZNYG010000091.1:0-6564 GCA_964577205.1 uncultured Elusimicrobiales bacterium
GCCTTTAGGGTCCTGCCGCAACACTTCATCCAGGATACCGTCCGATATCTGGTCGCATACCTTGTCGGGGTGTCCTTCAGTAACAGATTCCGAAGTAAAAACGAAGTCTCTTCCCTTTTCCATGTCCTGTTGATCCTCCTGTGTTTATTAGGCTTAAAAAAAAATAATTACGAAATAGACCGGGCGGCCGAAGCAGCCTCTACTCGATATTGAGCACGGTGCCTTCAAATACGGATATGTCTTCGGAAACGGTTGCTTCGTAACCGATAATGCAGTTATCAAGGCGCACGTTCTTGGCGACGTTCACTTTGCCCCATAGGATGGAATTTTTGACAGACGCGCCCTCGCCGATGCGGGAACCGTCCGCGATCGTAGTGTAAGAATCTATGACGGCGTTCTTTCCAATGACGCAGTTCTTTCCGATAACGCAGGGGGAGTTCAGAGCGGCTCCTTTCGCGACTCGCGTTCCGCTGCCGACCCAGATCCCGGGACGGATCTGCTCACCGGGTATCGCTATTCGTACCTTCCCGTCAAGCGCGTCATGGACACCGTTGCGGTATTCGGTTAGGTTGCCGACGTCAGTCCAGTATTCTTCCATCTGGTATCCGAAGATCCTTTTTTTGCTCCTCAGGAGTTCGGGCCAGACCTGCAGTCCGAAATCGTAGAACTGCCCCGCAGGGATAGAGTCGAACACTTCAGGTTCGAATATGTATATGCCGGTGTTCACCGTGTTGGCAAAAACGTCGCTCCAGCGAGGTTTCTCTATGAATTTTGTGATGCGGCCGGAACCGTCGGTCAGCGTGACGCCGTATTCGAATTTCGTGTCGACCGGTTTGAGCACCATCGTGGCCAGCGCCTTCTTTTGGCGATGGAACTTGATGGCCTTTGTTATATCGATGTCGGTAAGGCCGTCGCCCGACATGACTATGAACGTGGAGTCAAGGAACTTTTCCATCAGTTTTACGCCGCCGGCGGTGCCCATCAGTTCTTTTTCGTGGGAATAGCGGATGTTCAGCCCGTGGTTCTTTCCGTCAGCGAAATGATCGCGGATCGTCTCGGGATAATGATGAAGATTCATCGCGATCTGAAAGATGCCGTGCCGCTTAAGGTTCTCGAGAGTGTGTTCAAGTACCGGTTTATTGACCACCGGGACCATCGGTTTGGGGATCGCGTACGTCAATGGACGCAAACGGGTCCCCGCGCCGGCCGCCATGACAAATGCTTTCATGTTGTTCTCCTCCCGCTGATCTTTGCGCCCCTCGGTCCGTTCAAATTAGTGAAGGGCTGCCGCGAACTGTCCGCGACAACGAGATCACAGACGAGAAAATCCACGTATGATCGTTCCGTCGCCCAGGGCCCTGTGCGGAGATATCGAAGCGTATGATCCAATAACGCAGTCCCTGCCTAAAAGCGCGTTGTCTATCCGCGCCCCTTCTTCGACGGCCGTGCCATCCAGTATGACCGAATTGGCAATGATGCAGCCCCTGCCCACAGAGACATTATTGCCCAGGCTTACCGTCCCGAGCAGCTGTGCGTTGGCGTCAATACGTACATTGTCGCCGCAAACGAGGGTGCCTTTTACGGTAGCTTCATCACTTTTGCGAAAGCGTTTTCCCGCCCAGATACAGTTCTCGATGCATTTCCCCGGCAGCGTGTCCATGACTCGGGACTGCAGTATGTCGAAATGGGCCTGCATATACTTCTCTATGGTCCCGATATCGAGCCAGTAACGGTCATAGGTGTATCCGTACAGAGGATAGTTCCGGGAGAGAAGTTCGGGGAAAAGGCCGCGCTCAACCGAATAATTGATGCCTTCCGGAATGAAATCGAGCACCTCGGGATCGAAAAGATAGATCCCCGCGTTTATGGTATTGCAGGATATCTCGTCAGGTGATGGCTTTTCAAGAAAACGGATTATTCTTCCTTTTTTGCCGGTCTCGACAAGACCGTACATACTGGGGTCTTTTACACGCGTCAGTGCTATGGTCACGCCCGACTTGTTCGTTTTATGCATTCGTGCCATCGCCGTCAGGTCGATATCGGTAAGGATGTCGCCGTTCAGGATAAAAACGGGCGCATCAATAAAACCGGCCGCGTTCCTTATCGCGCCGCCCGTGCCGAGAGGTTCTTTCTCGTGGACATAACGGATCTTCATTCCCCATTTCTTCCCGTCGCCGAAGTGTTCCCGGAAAGCGTCGGGCAGATACGCGACGCAAAGCATGACATCCCTGATCCCGTGCTTTTTTAGCAGGTCGAGCTGGTATTCCAGGAAGGGACGGTTGACTATGGGGAGCAAAGGTTTCGGCGTCTGGCAGGTCAGGGGACGCAGGCGCGTTCCCATGCCGCCAATAAGGATGACAGCTTTCATTGTTTAATACTCCTGAAAAACGAAATGGTTTCTTCAAGCCCCTGATCGAGTTTAACTTTCTGTTT
Organism: uncultured Elusimicrobiales bacterium; assembly: GCA_964577205.1. GTDB lineage: Bacteria > Elusimicrobiota > Endomicrobiia > Endomicrobiales > CAIRNS01 > CAZNYG01. The sequence goes on from CAZNYG010000091.1 coordinate 2,434, forward strand.
CCAACCCAGGACGCGTCCGGCTTTACGCGCGTTCAGAAAGCTTTTCAAGAGCTCTCCCGCGCGGGCCGGCATGTAGTTCGGCTTTAGAGTATAGCCGGAAAGAGACGCCATCCGCTTCGCCAGCTCGTTAACGCTGGTAAGTTTCCCCGTCCCGACGTTAAACGTATCGTTGTCACCGCGTGTCAACGCGGCGCAGTTGGCACGGACAACGTCGCCGACAAAAACATAGTCCCGGGTCTGTTTGCCGTCCCCGAATATCTTGATCGGTTCGCCTTTCAGCATCCGCTGGGAAAAGATCGCGACCACTCCCGCTTCTCCGTGCGGATCCTGGCGCGGGCCGTAAACGTTCGCGTATCGAAGGATCGTATATTTGAGCCCGAAGATCTGAGCGTAGAATTTCATGTAGAACTCAACGGTGAACTTGGCTATGCCGTAAGGGGACAGTGGATTGCCGGTGAATGTTTCATCAGGCGCTTTTTTCCCGCATTCGCCGTAAATAGTCCCGCCTGACGAAGCGAAAATGAATTTATTTACGCCGGTGCGCCGGCAGTTGTCAAGCAGATTCAACGAACCGAGGATATTCATCCGCGCGTCATTGCCCGGATCTTCAACGGATCTCCGCACGTCTATCTGCGCGGCGTGGTGGTCGACGACGTCGAAACGCCCTTTCTTGAATATGTCGGCCACGCGGCGTTTGTCGGTTATATCTGCCTTGAAGAACTTTGCCCTCGGATTGATGTTCTTGCGGCTGCCGGAAGAAAGATTGTCGATGATGCTGACCGAATGACCTTCCTGTATGAAGGCGTCAGCGATATTCGAACCGATGAAACCAGCTCCGCCCGTTACAAGGATCTTAAGTTTTTTCATGTCGCTCCTCCCGGCCTGTGGATTTTTTCAATAACAATTATTTAAGTTGCAGGCGACGGCTCCGCCGGCGCGCAGACGATCTCGTAGAAAGTCTAAAGGTATTCAGCTTCAGCACGGGCTAAAGCCCGCGCCTACCTTTTGCTGTCTTTGCTGCCCCTTGCTAAAGCCCGCGCCTGCCATTTTTCATTGAACACAAGCGATAAAAAGCAGCCGCTTTCAATCCGCCAGCTCATGAGCTATGAGCTAAAATACTAATATGCGCCGCGCTGGCTGAATATCGCCGGCAGTGTTTTAAGAAGTATTACTATGTCCAGCCCGGGTGACCAGTTCTCGATGTAGTATATGTCCAGCTCTATCATCTCTTCATAGCTCAGGTTGGCTCTTCCGGAGACCTGCCATAATCCCGTGATGCCGGGCAGGACCCTCAACCTTCTTTTTGCCCAGTTGTCATAGGCGGCAGCTTCCCAGAGCACCTGCGGCCTTGGGCCGACGAGGCTCATTTCACCTTTTAGAACATTGAAGACCTGCAGCAATTCATCGATACTGTACCGGCGCAGCAGATTCCCGATCCTGGTGACGCGCGGGTCGTTCACCATTTTGAAAACGGGCCCTTTGCGATTACTCTTCGCTTTGAACTGTTCCAGCAGCGCGTCGGCGTTGACAACCATGGTGCGGAATTTGAAAAAGGAGAAGACCTGGCCTCTGTATCCCATGCGCTTGTGGTCATAAAGGAACGGCCCGGGAGAATCGATCTTGATGAAGATGATGACCAGGAGGAATATCGGCCAGAGGATCGATACGACCAGGATCGAAATAACAATATCGACTATGCGTTTGAAATAGAAATTGAAACCGTTGAACGAAACAGGTTTGTAATGAAAAAAGGGGATCCCCAACGAAGAATCGATCTTGATCTCCCCCTGGCATATCTGAACGATGTCCGGGACAGATTTCAGTTCGATGTGACGGGTTTCGCACCAGTCATAAAAAGCAAGCAGCGGATCGCGCGTCCATTTCTGATGGGCGATGATGATCTGGTTGATCGATCTCTCCACGCAGATCTTTTTGATCTTGTTTATATCCTTTTCATCGTCGGACGGGGCATAGAACACCTGAAAATAGGGAAAGCGCTTGAGGAGCCTTCTTATCATGCGGTTGTCCCTGCCGACCACCAGCACATGCTCGCGCATCGAGAACAAGCGGAAAATATAACTCAGGGAAAATTTGAATAACTGCCGGTAGCCCGTGACAAATACTATGGACAGGAACCAGAATATGACAATGGTCAGGCGGGAGTAGGTGTAATCCCGGTAGAAAAAAGTGGCCATCAGCAGGAAGAATATACCGACGGTCACGGAACGCGTGGAGCGGATGACCTCGTCGATGAACGGGAGAAAATAGGTGCGGTAAAGGCCGTGCTGAAAAAAAACGAACGCGCACAAAGGCAAAATAAGAGGGAGCGTATTCAGATACGCGCCCCAGCCGGGAAGCCCTTTGGTGATGGGAAAAGAATGGACAAAAGCGCTGAAGAAACGGATATGGTAAGCCGCGTAGAGCGCCAGGACCACTGAAAGGCAATCAAGCAGAAAAAGGAGAGGTACCAGTATAAGCTGCGAACGAGTGAATCTCATGGATTTATTAACCGTTTCTTAAATGATTTGATCAAAAAATAATACATTATTTCGAAGGAATTTGCAAATTGTGATCGGACATTGCCGAAGAAACTATCCGCGATATCTCTTTAACGAAACGGGACCGCGAAAACCGTTCGGCATTACGCCTTATGACTTCAGAAGAAAACTCCATGTCTTTACAGCGCAATAAAGCATTCAGAAGGCTCTCGGTGGTCGGCTCTGGAAAGTGGACCCCTGTTGTCCCATCTATAACTGTTTCCAGGGCTCCGCCTTTCCCATAGGCAATAACGGGTTTGCCGCATGCCTGAGCTTCTACCGCTGTTATCCCGAAATCCTCTTCCTGGGGGAACAGGAATGCCCTGCAGGACTGATAGTGGCTTCTGACCGTTTCATCCGGCTGCCATCCGAGGAATTCGATGTTCGGCGCAGCCATCGCTTTCAGGCGGCCGGTGTCAGGGCCGCTTCCAATGATCTTAAGCCTTTCATTCGTTTTTGAGAAAGCCTTTATGACGAGGTCGACTTTCTTGTAAGGGACAAGGGCGGATACCATCAGGTAATACTCACCGGCATTCTGTTCGTCAGATGAAGAAGGCACAAAGAAATCGGTGTCGGCCGGCGGATAAACAACGACGGAATCACGCCCGTAAATACGTTTTATCCTTTCAGCTACATAACGCGAATTGGCTATGAAAACATCGACACCCCGGGAGCTTTCAACATCCCATTTCTGGAGGAACGGCCTGGCCAGCCGCATACCGCGGCGCGGCAGCATGCCGGTACGCTCGTTGTTGAAGTATTCATCATACTGATCCCAAATGTAACGCATGGGTGTATGGCAATAGCAGATATGGACCGCGCCTTTTCTCTTCCTCACTCCCTTGGCGACGCAATGGCTTGATGAAATTATGACATCGTACTGTTCGACATCAAGCCTCTGTATCGCGAGAGGCATGAAAGGAAGATAATAGCGGTACTTTTTGTCGACCTGCGGAAATCTCTGCAGAAATGATGTCGTTATCCGATGGGATTCGATCTCATTGCTGACAGACCCTTTGTTCCATAAAAGAGTAAAGATATCCGCCTGAGGATATATCCGGCATATATCCTCAAGCACTTTCTCCCCCCCTCTCATTCCCGTAAGCCAGTCGTGGATTAGAGCGATTTTCATTGGTATTCGATTTCAATCATTGTTTCATGATAAAGGCCAGGGCATAACAAGGAGGAAGAAAAATTGCATTGTTTGTGCCTGGATTTGAATTCCCTGATAATCCGTAATTTGAATTAACTACATCTCCTGTAGAACCAGAGAATGCATGTTGATGATGACTGGAAAGATTTCCTCCATAGTCTAAATTGTCTCCTCCGAGATAGTTTGCATCAGCAGTAGCTCCGGAAAAACTATGGTTATGAGACATTGAATGTGAATGGTCATCAACTCTATGACCATGTGATAGAGAACCAGTTGTTGTATGTACCCCATAGCTATCGCCCGCACCGATTACAAATCGATCAGTTAAGTTCGGTGTCCCATTTGAACCATCACAAAGCACCCAACCATTGGGAATGCTGCTTATGGATCCCGACCACATTATTATGCCGCCTCTCGGAACCATGAAGTAATCAACTCCGC
>CAZNYG010000092.1:0-6562 GCA_964577205.1 uncultured Elusimicrobiales bacterium
AGGCGGGCGATGTTTGCTTTATGCAGTGTTTCGTCTTCGAGGCCTTTCAGGAGATGGGGTTTGTTTTCGCATATAGAGTAATATTCAACTCCGGTAAGTTTTCCTTCTTCCAACAACGTGTCCGCGATCTCTTTTTTAAGTTTCTCGTCCTTCATGCCCGCGAGCCAGGAAGTGTCCACGTCCCCGTACCCGCCTTCAACAAATACATTCCTGACGTTATACTGCCCGTCCAGCGTTTTAAGCATCGCGCTGATATTGCGCTGGACCTCGGGGTGGCAATGCAGGTCCTGAATATTTATGACTATGGTGCCGCTGCCGAAATAACGGCTGTTTGTTACTTTTCCCACTGAAGAGGGAAAAAGCATTTCACTGGCTGCTTTCTCAAGGGATTTGTGCGCCGGGCCGGCAGGATGGTTAGCCCATGCGGAAGGAGTAATGACCGAAGTCATCAGAAAACAAACGCAGGTGATGATGGAGATCGTCTTCTTAATATTCACTCTTTTTATCCATCGCCTCGGCTCACATAAATAGTCTAATACGAATTTACTGTAATTTCAATGGATTTATGTAAATTTCTTAAAACAGGGTATAATTACAATTATAATCTGTTACTGTGAAATACTTTTAAATTGACTGGAAAATATAATAGAAATTTAAATAGAGCGCTCTTTCAGGCCTGTGAGGCACATAATAATTAAAAAAACCCCAATTTGACGGAAACTCGGGGTTTTGGTACAATAGACGGACTTATGATAAAAAGCATTATTCGCGAACAACTTAATACGGTTATTCTGGTATGGGCAAAAGAACGCGGCATCGAGACGCTTCCCCAGTACACGCTTGAGGAACCGCCTAAAAACATACCCGCTGACCTGGCAACGAATATCGCCATGGTGCTTGCGAAACAAATGAAAACAAATCCGCGCGCCATCGCGACGGAGCTGGCAAAACTTCTTATTGAAGCGCCCGGTTCCTCGATCGCCGGCACGGAAATTGCCGGCGCGGGATTCCTCAACCTGAAACTTTCAGAGACTTTTCTGCAGAACGGGCTGTCCGCTATCCTTGAAGACCGGAAACCTCAACCCGTTCCTACGGAATATACCGGTAAAAAGATCATGATCGAGTTCGTCTCTGCCAACCCGACCGGCCCGCTGCATATCGGGCACGGGCGCGGCGCGGCTATCGGCGATTCCCTTGCGCGGATATTCTCGTATCTTAATTACGCGGTCATCCGCGAATATTATCTCAACGACGTCGGCAACCAGATGGAAATGCTCGGCCGCTCGGTGGAAGCGCGTTACAAAGAGCTGAAAGGCGAGAAGGTAACTTTTCCCGAAGACGGCTACAAAGGCGACTATATAAAGGATATCGCACGGAAGGTTGTCGATTCCGGCGATGATCCGTCGAAAGTTAATTTCCGCGAGGTCGCGCTCAAGGAAATGATGTCGACGATCGACAAGGATCTCCTTGATTTCGATGTCCGGTTCAACAGCTGGTTCTCTGAATCGGTCATCGCCGCGCAGCGCGATCCGGCACAGGGGAACACTACCGCGGTCGACCGCGCCTGCGCCATGCTTAAAGAAACGGGCATGGCATTCGACCAGGACGGCGCGCTGTGGTTCGCTTCAACGAAGTACGGCGACGACAAAGACCGCGTATTGCGCCGTTCCGACGGACGCTATACGTATCTTGCCTCGGACATCGCGTACCATCAGAACAAAATGCAGCGCGGATTTAACCGGCTTATCAATCTGTGGGGCGCCGACCATCACGGCTATGTCCCCCGCATGAAAGCAGCCATCCAGGCATTGGGCGCCCCTGTTGAAACTCTGGACGTTATCCTTTATCAGCTTGTTTCCCTGGTACGCAACGGCGTGCCGGTGGCCATGTCCACGCGCGCCGGCGAGTTCGTTACCCTCGAGGAAGTATTGCGGGAAGTCGGCAAGGATGCCTGCCGGTTCTTCTTCCTGCTTCGCGCGCCGGATTCCCATCTCGAGTTCGATCTGGAACTGGCTAAAAAGCAGTCCAGCGAAAATCCCGTATTCTACGTTCAATACGTTAACGCGCGGTGTTCGTCGATCTTCCGGGAAAGTAAAAACCAGAATTACGACCTTTCTGATCTCAAGGCGGACATCCGCCTGCTGACGGCGCCGGAGGAACGGGCGTTGATCAAAAAGTTAATAAGCCTCGGCGATACTCTTGAACTGTGCGTCCGCACGCAGAGCCCGCATCATCTGACCGGCTACCTGATGGAAACGGCTGATTATTACCACCGGTTCTATGAAAAATGCCGCGTACTGGGCGATGACCGCGCGCTGTCGTCCGCGCGTCTCGCGCTGGCGATGGCAGTGGCAAAAACCATCAAACGCGGCCTCAACCTCCTCGGCGTCTCAGCACCGGAAAAAATGTAGCAACAGCAAAAGCGACTCTGGACACTGGATGCGGGACGCAGGATTAGAGACACTTAACAACAAAAAGAGCCGACATCGATCCAGGGATGATTCCCTGATCGATGTCGGCTCTTCGTAGAAATTTTTGCCTGTGGGGAGATACTGATAGTCCGAGGTCCAAACCCCTGACGGGTCCCTCGACGACTACAAGAAATCAGTCCTTATTTTTTCTTTTTTGCCGTCTTCTTTACTGCTTTCTTGGCTGATTTCCCTTTTCCACGGCGAACCATCTTCGCTCTGCACACATCGCCTGCTTTATCGATGTAGTACAGGAACCCTTCTTCTTTGTCGACGCCGCATTTCGCGACCTTCTCGGGCTTGCCGCCTTTTTTGCCGCCGCGAGCCATTTTCACCCGGGAAACGTCACCCGCTTTGTCGATGAAGTAAAGGTAACCTTCCTGTCTTTTCACGCCAGTTTTGGAGACCTTTTCTGCCATTCCTTACTCACCTCCTTTTGCTTACTGCAAACGAACTTAAGTTACTCATTTGTACTACGTACAAGGTGCCGCTGCTATTCCCCTCATCCTGACCTTCTCCCACAGTGGGAGAAGGGAATTGTGGGTAAGACACAGACTGAGACATTCGGCTCAGCTGCCGCTCTCGGGTTCTTTTGCTTTTTCCCTTGGCGCGGCATTGTTGAACAGCGGAAGCCCCGGCTCTTCTTTTTTCGTTATGATCTTTTCCTTAAGCCAGGCATCCACGACTTCTTTTGAAAACCGGTACTGGCGGCCGATGCGGGAAGCCGGAATTTTTTTCTGCCGGATAAGGCTGTATATTTTTGACTTTCCGATCCCCAGGTACTCAGAGAGTTCACGGATGTCCATTATCTGCTTAACTTCGTTTTGCGAGTTATTTGATTCCATATTTTATCACCTTGTGGCTTTTGCTGTTATCTTTGAGATAATTATACAAGAACTGTTATTTATTGTCAATAGCTATTTTAAAATAATCTTTTTTATCACATTATGCCATTAAGTGTTATTCTTTAGCGGAAGACGATCAGACAGGAAATACTTCAACACTGATGATGCGGTCAAGGCGGAAGAAACGCCGTTCATTGCGCAGGCGGCAAAACGCTTCAAGGCACAGGCAGTCGTTCCCCGTAATGAGCCGAAGCGGCTGCACGACACGTTTAGTTTCCGAACCGGAACGCGACAGGTAGCGAAGCGAAATGATGCGGCGTCCCGTGATCGCTTCCTGAATGCGCCGCGACAACGGGTTTTCTTTTTTCATGGCGCCGGGGGTATTGGAAGAGAACGCGTCGTAAGGAGTAATTATCTCGGAGATATCCCTGATGCTTTCACCCTCGAGTTCCTCCATGAAATGATCGAATATCTTCTGGGTGGTGGCGACGTCGCCCATCGCACGGTGGGCTTCGCCCTTGTCGATGTTGAGATACGACGCGATCATGCCGAGATTGTTGGAAGGAAAGTCGAAATAGCGGCGCGCGATGTACAGCGTGTCGATGGTATGTACCGGAGGGAGTTTCCTGCCGCAGCGTTCCAGCTCCGTGGACAGGAATTCGAGGTCGAACCGCACGTTGTGGCAGACAACGACCGCGTCTCTGATAAGCTCAAGCACGTGATCGGCGATATCGGAGAACGCCGGCGCTCCCGCGAGCATCTCTTCCGAAATGCCGTTAACGGCGAAAGCGCCCGGAGAAACGGGGCGCCCGGGATTCACCAGGGACTGCCAGTCATCCATTTTGCGGCGGCCGCGACAGCGCAGGATCGCGATCTCGCAGACGCGGTCCTCTTGGGCCGCATACAGGCCGGTAGTCTCAACGTCAAGGAATGCAAAAAGGGGGTGCTCTTTTTTAATGCGGTCTTTCACGCGCAATAACCGCGCTTTCTTCAGGAAAAATAACTGCGGCCTTTACTACCGTGATCCTTCCTGCGGGATCGTCACTATTAATTGTATAGCAAAAAGAAATAAATAATTGCAAATTGAAACGCGGAAGAAACAGTTTTTGGTAGCGCGCGGGCCAGCGCCTGCCTGTTCCTGCTTTGAATGACGCGCCGGCTGAAGCCGTCGCCTACCTGTTCTCCTGCTCCTGTTCCTGTTTCGCCATGCGGGCGCGCTTGCGCGCCAGCTCGTCAAGGATCTGTTTTCTCATACGGATAGATTTAGGAGTGATCTCTACCAGTTCATCATCGTTTATATAGGCAATGCTCTGTTCAAGGCTCAAAACCAGCGGAGGGGTAAGGATTATATTGTCATCAGATCCCGCCGCGCGCATGTTGGTCAGCTTTTTCCCCTTGCAGGCGTTCACCGTAAGATCGTTCTCGCGCGAATGTTCTCCGACGATCTGTCCCCCGTACACTTTTTCTCCCGGCCCGAGGAAAAGTCTACCCCGGTCCTGAAGGCTGAAAAGCGCGTATCCCGCGGTCACGCCTTCTTCCATGGCGATAAGCACGCCGTTGACCCTGTTCTTCAGGTCGCCCGCGTATTCATCATACTCAAGGAAGATATAGTTCATGATGCCCGTGCCCTTGGTGTCGGTCATGAACTCGGACTTGAACCCGAGCAGGCCGCGGGTGGGTATCTTGTATTTCAGGCGCGCCACGCCGCCTTCCTGATGCATTTCCATCATCTGGGCTTTGCGGCCGCCCACGTTCGCGATGACCGCGCCGATGAACTGTTCGTCGATATCGAGGATCAGCTCTTCGAACGGCTCCAGGACCTTGCCGTCTTTTTCATGGAATATGACGCGCGGCCGGGTGACCTGGAACTCGTACCCTTCGCGGCGCATCTTTTCTATGAGGATGGAAAGATGGAGTTCGCCGCGCCCGGATACTTTGAAACCGGTAGAATCGGTCAGGTCTTCGATTATTAGAGCCACATCCGACAGCGTCTCGCGGTACAGGCGTTCACGCAGATGCCGCGAAGTGACGAATTTTCCCTCTCTCCCTGAAAATGGAGAATCGTTGGGGATGAAGTTCATCGAGATGGTCGGCGGATCTATTTCCATGGCAGGAAGCGGAATGGGGTTGTTCGGATCGGTCAATGTTTCCCCCACCGTTATGGATTCCATCCCCGCCACCGCGACGATCTCGCCTACATCGGCCGTATCAGTTTCCTTCATGGCCGTACCTTCAAAGCGGTACACCTTAGTGATGCGCGCCGGCTCCGTAGTTCCGTCCCGTTTCACCACAACGACCTGTTCATTAATATTCAGCTGGCCGGACGTGATCTTGCCCGTGGCGAGCCGTCCCAAAAACGGTGAATAGCTGATGGAGCTTACCAGCATCTGGAGCGACGCTTTGGGATCGCCCTTGGGCGCCGGGATGAATTCGATGATCTTATCAAAAAGCGGCACCATGGAAGTGCCTTTTTCGTGCCAATCCAGCATGGAGTACCCATCGCGGGCAGAGGCGTACACCACGGGGAAATCTATATGATGGTCCGCGCAGTTAAGCTTGATGAAGAGGTTGAGCACTTCATCGACCGCCCAATCGCACCGCGCCGCGGGCTTGTCGACTTTATTGACGACGACGATGACCGGAAGGTGAAGCGACAGCGCTTTCTTTAGAACAAAGTAAGTCTGCGGCATGGGTCCTTCCGCCGCGTCCACCAGCAGAAGCACGCCGTCCGCCATCTTCAGCACGCGTTCCACCTGGCCGCCGAAATCCGCGTGGCCCGGCGTGTCGATAATGTTGATGAAGTGGTCTTTATAAATGAATGAGCCGTTCTTGGCCGATATGGTGATGCCGCGTTCGCGTTCCAGGTCCATGGAATCCATCATGCGTTCTTCCACGACCTGGTTGTCACGGAACATGCCGCTCTGGCGGAACAGCTGGTCCACCAGCGTGGTTTTGCCGTGGTCAACGTGGGCGATAATGGCGATATTGCGAATCTTACTCTGTTCCATAATTACTATTTTCCTTTTATTGACATGACTCACACAGTTTTGTCATGCCCGAGATCCAATATTCATTAAAATTGTAGGCGCCGGCTTTAGCCGTGCGCGGATGTATTGAAGGCGTCGAAACGATACATCTCATGCACGATAATAATACCCCGCCCGCACAGCGACAGGGTAGTTCGACGATGATATTTAAAAATTGTTATTTCTTCAGGAAAGTAACTGCAGAAGGCCCCGCCCGGAAATT
>CAZNYG010000093.1:0-6021 GCA_964577205.1 uncultured Elusimicrobiales bacterium
ACGCTTCGGTGTTGCGCGTGTAATAATCAAATGTCGTCGAAATATCCTCGCCGCCCGTGTAATCGTTTTTCAATGCCAGGGTATTGGAGTCTGCCTTGTACTTAAGATCGTCCTTATTCTCCTGTACCCATCTTTGAAGACTTTCCGCCGAATCGTCGTACAAGTTCCCGGTTTGCGCGAGTTTGCACACAAAACTCGAATTCAACAGACCGTTCCTCACTGACTCGTTCCAAAGCGAATCCCATTGTTTCTGCTGCTGCGCCGATAAATGCCCGTATGTCTGGTGCCCCGTTTCATGAGCGATCATTGATTGGATCCCGTAATACTGAGCTTCGGTGTCTTTGTTTTGGGTAAAGAAGATGTAGCCGGAGTATTCGCCTCCCAGGCAAAAACCGCCGCCACCGACATGATTGGGGCTGTAATCGGTGCCGCTGACAAAAGTCATCCCTTTGCTAACAACAGCGGGCAGCATTGCCGTGGTATTCCCGATCGCCTGTATTTGAGCTTGGCTGAAATTCTTATCCGCCTTATACCACCAGATTTTTTCCAAACTTTCTATGTCCTTGAACCCGGCCGCGTTGCTGGCTTCCACGATTGTCGCGTTCTGAATATTCCCGCTGTTCCAATTGACCGTTATCTGGTTGCCGTCATCGGATTTTACCTTGATCGTGCTGAAATAATTGAGATCGTTCGGGGCTTCTATCCCCGTCAATACCACATGCCCGTTTCTCGTGCTTCCCATAAAGTATGTGCCTACGCCGGGGATACCCTCGCCCAGAGGGATCGCCTTCAGAGCGGCGACATCCGCGGCCTTGACGTTGAGCCATATCTCCCCGGAGTTCTTAGACAGTCCCATCGCCGCAACCGCGAGGCTGACCTCTTTGCCATCACTGGAGAGCAGCGTATTGATCGCCTCTTTGTCGTCACTGTCGTCCTTGCAATTGATATAGACCGTCACGCTGCCCGATCTTTCCTGTTCTTCAACAGCCGCAAGGTATTTTTTGAAATACCCTTGGATCGCGGCATTTGGTTGTTTGCTTATTCTATCTTTGATAGCGTCCTTGAGACCGGCCAGCGCCGTTCCCTTAAAAGTTATTTTCGGGATCCCCTGCTCGCTGGAAACGATACCCTCAACTTCCCCGGTTATCGCCAGCTGAACGCCCGGTTCGGGAGTCCCCTGAGCTGCCGATGGAGGTGTCGTCACCGGAGGCTCTGTGACCGGAACCGTCGTTGTCGGTGTCGTTGTCGCGGGAGTTGTAGTTGCCGTACTTTTTCTCATTTCAAGCAGCAGAGCCAGCTCTCTGTTGTAAGAAACTGTGCTTTCCTTCAGCAGTTTCTGCATCGTGCTCAGTTCTGTCTGAAGGGCCTTCTTTTTGGCGGCATTTGTCTCTTTTGACACCTGGGTGCGTTTGACGGGTATCTGGCCGGAGAGGGTGTTCACTTTGACGCGCAGGTCATTGACTATCTTCGTCTGCTGGGCGGTAGTGCGGGCCGATGAAGCGGGAGCCGCCGCGGGTACAGCGACGACCATGCTGTTGACAGCCTTTGCCTGTCCCTGCTGGTATTCGGACTGGACATCCACTCCACTCTTTTCCAGGACTCCCACATAGCTTTCAGCCCACGCGGAAGGGAACAGAAGTGCCACTATCACAGCTCCGGCCACCGTTCGTCGCAGAGGGATGTAACTCATAGTCGCTCCTTGTTCCACTGGAATTGATATTTGCGGTCAGTCAGGCACGGGCTCGAGCTTTCTTCCAGCGTCCGCGAGGCCTGTCCCTCATAAGTATGCGTTATTTTTATGTTCTTTTCATGTATTTTTAGTGAAATAAATGAGAATTCAACTCTGGGGGTTTTTCTCCAGGAGCGAGATGTCAAAGCCTTTTTCCGCTATCTTTTGAAGCAGTTCCCCATACACCGTTTCGTCCATCCGCGGCTGGCGCGCAAGGATCCAGAGGTACTTCCGGGACGGGTCGCCCACAACCGCATACTCATACTCTTTACCCAGCTCCAGTATCCAGTAATTTCCCGTGAACGGCCAGAAGAAACGCACTTTCAATTTGGCGTTGGTTTCCTTATCCACTACCCAGGCAGTGGCTTTGGCGAGTTTTTTCTCACCGTTGAAATCGTTCTTGTAGCCGCTGTTCACCACACGCACTTTGCCGTCCGGCAGCAGCGAATATTCAGCGGTGACGCCCACCAGGCCTTTTTCGAAACGCTGAGGAAACTTCGCTATCTCGTACCACGTACCCGTGTAACGCTCGATATCTACATGATCCACCGTTCTCAGTTCGGGCATTCTGCTGCCCCCGTATAATGGCGCGGCGCACAACAGCGCGGCGGCACACAGCAATTTCAGTTTCATAGCCTGCCTCCCGTTCAGGAATTCCGCGGCCGGGCGTTATTCGACATACCAGAATTTCCCTGCGGACGTCCTGTAAACTTTTGCTTTGCCTCTGGAATCCACGACGACCTGCTCTTCGACTCCGGACTTTTCTTCGTGGCGGATATCGCTGCTGAAGATCCTGCCGACGATGGTGACGGTGTAGCTCGCGCGGTAGGAGGCGCCGTCCGCCTTGACTACCCTGAGATCGGAAATGGCATACCGTATCTCGTCGAACACCGTGAAACTGTTGTGCAGATAGTTCCTGAGGTCCGACACCGACGTGCCGTCGCCCGCGTTCCACTCGCCGGAAATAAAGCTCATGACGCGCGATTCATTTTTGGACTCGTAAGCGCGGGCGAAATCGGCGTACATCTGCCGCACCGCCGCCTCGCCGCCTGTTGCCGCAACGGCAGCCGCTTCACTCTGAGGCTTCACCGCTTCCGCGGCCTTCAATTCTTTGATATGCGTTGCAAGCTCGTCATCTTTTGTTATTTTCAGGCTTGCTTCATAGTCGGCGATCGCGGCCGTTACCTGTCTTTTCTTCTCTTTCATCTCACCCTGTTCGCGCAACGTGTCGGCCTTCGCAATTGAAGCCTTGATCGCCGCGATACGCGTTCCCAGTTCTTTGCGAATATCGGACGAAAGATAATAGGCGGCAAACGCCTCATTGTATTTCCCGAGCGCTTCGCGGAGATCGCCCTCCGCCTCCAGTTTTTCCCCCTGAACTTTAAAGCGGTCGCCTTCCTTCTGCATAACGGCAAGCTTTTTCTTCAGTTCATCGATGTGTTCTTTCAGCTCCTTGTCCGCCAGCAGTTTTACGCTCTGTTCATAATCAGTAATCGCCTCGGGCAGCTGGCCTTTCTTCTCTTTGGCCTCGCCGCTATTCTTAAAAGATGCCGCGCCGGTAATTATACTCCGCAATTCCTGAATATGTACAACGAAATTCTGACGGAACTGATAGGTTGGATGGTACACCTTCAGCGCTTCTTCGAACTTCGCTACCGCCTCTTTCAGCAACCCTTTTTTCTCCAGTTTTTCGCCTTCGGCGCGCAGAGCATCGGCTTCTTCGTTGGCGGCCATGACCTGGAGATTGAAAACGGCGCCCTCAAGCATCGTCTTGTCGGGGAAGTTGTGCAGCTTCATCGCTTCCTGGTACCGCGCTATGGCGTCACGGTACTTTTTCTTCTGCGCGAGCTGATCCGCTTCCTTTCTAAGTTCTCCCGCCTTTTCAATATTCTTCAACGCCTGCTCAAGGCCTTCGCGGATCTTGTTCACGTTCTCAAGCTTTTTGCGCACCGCAGGATGGTCGCGCATGGCGATACTCTCTTCGTATTTTCCGGCGGCCGCGGTCAGCAGCTCGATACTGCGCTGAGCTGTTCCGCCCGTCATCGTGTTGGTGCGGTAGCGTTCGTAAAAACCGTCGCCCTGCGTGACGATCGTCTCTGCCTGATAGTTTATGTCGTCGGCGGCGCTGAGCGGTTTCTTCGTCCCGGCGCCGGGCTTGACGACCGGCTCCGGCACGGCGGCCTTTCCGGGGATCACGGGCGCCGCGGGCGGGGCGGTTTGCGCGGCAGTTTCGCCTTTCCCTGTTTTATCGTCTTTTTTTCCTTCCGGTTTTGAAGGCTCTTTTTCCGGGGCCTCTTTTTCAGCGGCTTTTTTCTCCGCGGCATCCAGCGCGGCTTTCATTTCCACCACCGGGGGATATTTCGCGTTGATATAGGAAGCGAACCCGTGTTCCGCCAGCGCTTCTTTGACGCGCGCGTTCGCGAGATGCTCTTTTGATTTACCAAGGTAACCGCGTATCTTGTCCCGGTCGGAACTCACTATTGATGAAAACTGCTTTATCTCTCCATTCTGAGGATCGTTCTTTGCCGCTTCTCCCAGAAGCGCAAGGGCCTCGTCCATCATGCCCTGCGGCACCATTGCCTTCGCTTTCGCGAGGTCTTCCGCCGCCTTTTTTTTCTTCTCAGAATCTTTTACGTCGTCCTGCGATACCGTGACCATGAAACTCGCGCTTCCTTTTCCGAGGGCAAGGCCGTCGGCATCGGTCACTTCCACGGATGCCGCGCACTCGCCTTTCTGGCTCCGGTTCACGGTGATCTCGCTGCCGCTTTGGCCGCCCGTGAAATGGCTGTCCGCGTTGAGCGTCCATTTAAAGCGAGGCGTTTTTTGAGGCGCGGGGTCCAGCGACGCCTTTACGCGCACGTTCTGGAACGTGGCAATTGCGCTCTTTTCCTCTACCAGTCCCTGGCCGGGCTTCCACACTCTGGGCGCGGGGCCCAGGGGGCCGAGGACGTCGACTTTCACCTTATACGGCTTCGCGGTAATCGCCGCTTTTGCTTCACCCAGCTCATCTCCGTGGTGTTTCACACGGGCTCGACAGGTAATGGATACCTGTTTGTCGTCCTTCGCCTGGAACACGATGCCGCGCGAGTCCTTCGATTCGCTGATCAGGCGCGCGTTGGACGAAAGCTCCCACCGGAGATCCGCTTCCGCGAGGTTCGCCTTCGAAGAGACCGCCGCTTTCACGTCCTGCCCCACCAGCGGGGACTTCGGATCGACTGCGAGCTGCAGCTCGGGTTTCACTATCTCAAGCTCTATCTGCTCAGACGCGCCCAGCGTCGCCAGCGTCCCGTCTTTTTTCTCGAGCGCCTCAACCCACACTTTCACCTTTCCAGTGCGTGTGAACCGCGCTTTAGCCTTACCTTCCGTCCCTTCATACGGGGTGAACGCGACCTCGGGATGCGGCTGCCAGTGGTACACTATTTCTTTGGCGGCTTTGCCCGCGACTGTCACCGCTGCCGTGAACGATGCCTCCGTCCCGACGGCAATGGAGTTCCCCGGGGGGCTGGCCTTTGTGATCTTCACGGACACGTCTTCAACCGTAAATTCGACGGACGCGCTGCCCAGGCCGTACCTCGCGCCCTTGACGGCGACGGTGAGCGTCTGTTTGCCCGGCTGGGACGCGAGGAACGTGACGCTGTCCCCTTTGCCCGAGAAGTTCCCGCTCCACGTATACGTGAAAGGCTGGTCCGCGGCCTGAGCATTTTCAACCGCGGCGGTAACTTCCGCCGTTTCCCCTTTGCGCAGGGTTTTACGGGAAGCGGTGAGCTTGACCTTCGGCTCGGTCTTCGGTTTCTCTTCCGGGCCTTTCGTCATTGCCGCGTCCGGAGTGATCTTTATGCCCGCGATGATACCCTGAGCCTCGGAGAGCGCCTGTTCGGTCTGCTGTACCACGAACGGCATATCATCCCA
Source organism: uncultured Elusimicrobiales bacterium (assembly GCA_964577205.1). Taxonomy (GTDB): domain Bacteria; phylum Elusimicrobiota; class Endomicrobiia; order Endomicrobiales; family CAIRNS01; genus CAZNYG01. Next base: position 5,639 of record CAZNYG010000093.1, read on the forward strand.
CCAGGGCGTTCCCGTGCCAAGCGTCAATCCTCCCCCGCCCATGTAGTAATCGATGCTCAGCGTAAACGCCCCGTTAAACAGCAGCCCTTTCCCTGAAGCGCTCGCCCGGACGGTGCCGACATCCACGTATCCCCACGGGTTGCCTCCATAACGGGATTTAAGCGGTACTTCGGCGATACTGCCCTTGTAATTGCCGATCGTTATCTCGCGCACCTGAGCGCCGTTTTTCGCGGCCCAGTCGGCAACGCTTTTACGGGCGTCCTCTTCCTTATAAAATACGCTGGCGGGACGATCCATAACGGCCTTCACCCAGGCGTTCACCGAGGCGCTCTGGACTTCTTTGCCATTGTCCTGGCGCATGCGCAGAGCGGGCTTCCTTTTGA
>CAZNYG010000093.1:6031-6530 GCA_964577205.1 uncultured Elusimicrobiales bacterium
TCAGGGAAGCCTCCTTCCCAGGAGCCCGGGACCGCGGCGCCTATCTTGACCGGCCGCACGGATACCCTCTGTATTTCCTGCCCGATTATCCCGCCTTTTTCGCCTGTCACGGAGCACGAGATGTCAACCGTCCCGCCTTCCCGTATATGGTCGTTGCGCAGCTGCATGGTGACCGCCGGAGAAGCGGTACGGCCCCACTCAGACCCGGAGATGACGGCGTCGTACGGGCTCCAGATAAAAGCTTTTATTTTCCCGCTCATCGGGCCGGGCACCGTCACGCTGACCGGAACGATGTCCTGCGCGACTGCCGACGATGGAGCCTTAAGAGCCAGTGAGTGCACGGTCATCGTATGGCGCGCGGACGCGATGATCGTGGTCGTGGAACCTCCCACGATCTGCGGCACCTCGTAAAGGAAAACGCAGACGCAGGGCTTTTTGGGAATATCAAAACCTATGGAAGGCGTGGATTTCCAGCCGGGGGTGCGCTCGCCGCTCCAGC
>CAZNYG010000094.1:0-6095 GCA_964577205.1 uncultured Elusimicrobiales bacterium
CCGGCGCGGGTAACCGTCCGCTCAAGTCCCTTTCCGACACGCTGAAAGGCAAACAGGGCCGGTTCCGTCAGAACCTGCTCGGCAAGCGCGTCGACTACTCCGGCCGCAGCGTTATCGTCGTGGGCCCGAACCTCAAGCTTCATCAGTGCGGCCTTCCGAAGGAGATGGCGCTCGAGCTGTTCAAACCGTTCATTATCCGTGAACTGATAAAAGAGGAAAAAGTCACGCTGAAGGCCGCGCGCAAGATGCTTGAACGCGGGGCTTCCGGCGTATGGAATATCCTTGAGCGGGTGACGAAACATCACCCCATCATGTTGAACCGCGCCCCAACCCTTCACCGGCTTGGCATCCAGGCGTTCGAACCGGTGCTTGTTGAGGGAAAATCCATCAATCTTCACCCTCTGACCTGCGCGGCTTTCAACGCGGACTTCGACGGCGACCAGATGGCTGTCCACGTGCCTATCTCCATGGAAGCCCAGATGGAAGCGCGGCTGCTCATGATGTCCACCAACAACATACTTTCTCCCGCTTCCGGCCGTCCCATAGCGACCCCCAGCCAGGACATGGTGCTCGGCAGCTGCTATATGACTAAAGAGAAAGCCGGCGTTCCAGGCGAAGGCATGATATTCTCCGGTGTAGACGAGGTTATCAGCGCGTATCAGTGCGGCAGAGTCGATCTGCATGCACGCATTAAAGTCGCGGGTGTTACCTCGATCCGTGAAGCTCATCTTAAGCCGGAAGAGAATCGCGATGTAAACAAATGGAAAAACGATAAGGAACACCCTCTTTGCTACACAACAGTTGGTCGAGTCCTTTTTAATGAGCATATTCCTCAGGAACTCCGCTTTGTCAACAAGGTTCTCGGCAAGAAAGAACTGGCCGAGCTTGTCGAACGCTGCTATAAGGAACTCGGGCATGCCCGCACGGTCGTCCTGCTCGACGAGATCAAGAATAACGGGTACCGTTTCGCCACCCTGGCCGGCGTATCGATCTCCATAGAATCAATGAAGATACCGCCCCAGAAAGACAAAATGGTCAATGACGCCCGCCAGCAGATCAAGGACATCGAGAAACAGTCAAAACTCGGCCTTATCACCGAAAGCGAACGTTATAACAAGGTCATCGACATCTGGACCCACGTGACGGATAAGGTCGCTGATATCATGTTCGACGAGATGAAAAAAGATGAGTTCGTCCCTTACAAAGCCGGCACGAACCGTTTCAACTCGATATTCATGATGGCGGACTCGGGCGCTCGCGGCTCCCGTCAGCAGGTGCGTCAGCTGGCAGGAATGCGCGGATTGATGGCCAAACCGCAGAAGAAGCTGACCGGCGGCGTCGGCGAGATCATCGAATCCCCGGTCATTTCAAATTTCCGCGAAGGCCTGACCGTTCTCGAATACTTTATTTCGACTCACGGCGGACGCAAAGGTCTGGCTGATACCGCTCTTAAGACCGCGGACGCCGGATACCTGACGCGCCGTCTGGTGGACGTCGCGCACGATGTCGTCGTGACCGTGGACGATTGCAAAACCATCAACGGCGTTCGCGTCGGCACGCTGCAAAGCGGCGACGAAGTCATTGAAAAAATGGAAGAACGCATCGCCGGACGCGTCGCGTTGGACAACGTGGTCGGCATTATCCCGGACAAAGAAGGCGAACTGAAGGAAGAGGTCATCGTCCGCCGCGGAGAAACTATCACCCCGGACATGGCTAAGAAACTTGTCCAGGCCGGTATTGAACGAATCGGTATACGCTCCGTCCTCACCTGTGAAGCGGAACGCGGCGTGTGCGCGAAATGCTACGGCGTCCACCCTGCCACGGGAAAACTCGTGGAAGCCGGCGAAGCGGTAGGCATCATAGCCGCGCAGTCCATCGGAGAACCGGGCACTCAGCTGACCCTTCGTACCTTCCATATCGGCGGCACGGCCAGCCGCGTCGTGAAACGTTCTGAGATCCATGCCGAAGCTGACGGCATAGCGAACTATCATAATCTCCGCGCCATTAAGAATAAAGAAGGGCTGATGATCGTCATCAGCAGGAACGCCGAACTGATCTTCACCGATAACGCGACCCACCGCCGCGAAACGTTCCAGTTGCCGTACGGCGCGCGCGTCAAAGTAGCCAACGGGAAACATGTCGCGAAAACCGAGCTGATGGCCGAATGGGATCCGCATTCCAAGCCGATCATCGCCGAGACCGACGGCACGGTGGATCTCATAGACATTAAAGAGGGCGTCTCCCTTCATAAGGAAAAATCGAAGATCACCGGCCTTATCGAACGCGTCATAATAGAGCATCCCGCGGAACGGCTGCGTCCCCGCATCGTCATCAAAAAGGACGGCAAGAAGGTCATGGAGTATCCTCTTCCCCTTGACACCAATCTTGTGGTGGAAGACGGCGATAAGATCAATGCCGGCGACATTCTGGCCAAGATCCCGCAGGAAGTCACAAAGACGAAGGACATCACCGGCGGCCTGCCCCGCGTGGCGGAACTCTTTGAAGGACGCCGTCCGAAGAACGCGGCTGTCGTGTCCGAGATCGATGGCGTCGTACACCTGGGCGAACCCACCGCCAAGGGCAACTTCAAAGTGGTCGTCACCAACGAAGATACCGAAATGAAGCGCGAATACATCATCCCTTCGGGACGCCATCTCGTGGTGTACGAAGGCGACCGGGTCGGTGTCGGCGAACCTCTCTCCGATGGAGCGATCAATCCCCACGACATACTGAAAGTCAAAGGCCCCAAGGAAGTGCAGGAACACCTGGTGAATGAAATCCAGCAGGTGTACCGTCTGCAGGGCGTGACCATAAACGACAAGCACATCGAAGTCATAGTGCGGCAGATGCTGTCCAATGTCCGCATCACCGAATCCGGCGGCAGCGGTTTCCTCAACGGGGAGATCATCTCCAAGTTCAAATACGACCAGGAAAAACGCGCCATGAAGAAAAAAGGCGGGAAACTGCCGGTGGCGCAGCCGATCCTCCTGGGCATCACCAAAGCATCCCTCTCTTCGGACTCTTTCATATCCGCCGCGTCGTTCCAGGAAACCACCCGCATCCTGACGGAAGCGGCTGTTTCCGGCCAGATCGACTACCTGCGGGGCTTGAAAGAGAACGTTTCGATAGGGCACCTGATCCCTGCCGGGACGGGACTGCTGAAATCACAGGAAGCCGCAAAACTGCTTGTAGTGAAATAGACTCTCAATTTGAGGAACAACAATGCCAACGATCAACCAGCTTATTGCCAACGGTAGAGAAGACATCAGCAAGAAAACAAAGTCGCCCGCGTTAAAGAATTGTCCCCAGCGGCGCGGCGTATGCACGCGCGTTTACACGACGACGCCTAAAAAGCCGAATTCCGCGTTACGGAAAGTGGCGCGCGTAAAAATGACGTCGCAATACGAAGTGACGTCATACATCCCGGGTGTCGGGCACAACCTGCAGGAACATTCGATCGTCCTGCTCCGCGGCGGCCGCGTGAAAGACCTTCCCGGCGTCCGTTACCATATCATCCGCGGAACGCTCGATGCGACGGGCGTGGACGGGCGCAAACAGGCGCGCAGCAAATACGGAGCCAAAAAGGCAAAAGCCGGCGATAAGAAATAATCTTGACGGGATAAGAGGATAAAAATGCCACGGAAAAGTCTGAGACCCAGAGAACGCCGCGCACTGCCGGGACCGGATTCAAAATACAACTCGGTCCTTGTCACGCGGTTCATTAACAAACTGAATTTCGAAGGAAAAAAGAGCACCGCTGAAAAAGTCTTCTACGGCGCTTTGGAGATGGTCAAGGAGAAGGCGAACGAAGATCCGCTCGCGGTATTCACCCGGGCGATCGAGAACGTCCGTCCCCTGCTTGAAGTGCGCCCCCGCCGCGTCGGCGGTGCGACGTACCAGGTCCCCATGGAAGTGCCGCAGGTCCGCTCCATAACCATGGCGATCAGCTGGCTCATCCAGTTCGCCCAGGCCCGGACCGGGAAGCCGATGTTCGAAAGGCTGGGGCAGGAGATCCTGGACGCGAGCAAGAAAGAAGGTTCTGCCATGAAAAAACGTGAAGACACGCACCGCATGGCCGAGTCCAACAAAGCGTTCGCCCATTATCGCTGGTAGCGGCAGGGCTTCGGGCATAGTTGAATGTCTTTAAGGGTTAAAGGAGCATGTGACCGCTGAATGACCCGCAGACAGAGTATTAAAGAAGCACCATTTCCGCTTGACGCGGGTTACGGAGTATAAAGAATTATCATGAGAGAATTCCCCCTCGAAAAAATTCGGAACATAGGTATTGTGGCGCATATTGACGCGGGTAAGACCACGACGACGGAACGCATCCTGTTCTATACCGGCCGCATCTATAAGATCGGCGAAACCCATGAAGGCGGAGCCACCATGGACTGGATGGAACAGGAACAGGAACGCGGCATCACTATCACGTCGGCGGCGACCTATTGCAAATGGCAGGACTGCCAGATCAACATCATCGACACCCCGGGCCACGTTGATTTTACCGCGGAAGTGGAGCGGTCTCTGCGCGTCCTCGATGGAGCCGTCGTCGTGTTCGATTCAGGCAACGGCGTCGAGCCTCAGTCGGAAACGGTATGGCGTCAGGCCGACCGTTACGGCGTGCCCCGGCTTGTGTTCGGCAACAAAATGGACAAAGTCGGCGCAGACTTCTATATGCTGGTCGATTCTGTCACGGAAAAGCTGGGGGCGAACCCCATGCCGCTTCAGATACCCATAGGACAGGAAGACCAGTTCAAGGGGGTCGTGGACCTTGTCCAGATGAAAGGCCTGGTATGGCATAAAGAGGAACTGGGCGCGAAGTATGATGTCACTGATATCCCTGACGATCTGAAGCAGAAGGCCGCAGAATACCGCGAAAAGATGATAGAAAAACTCGCTGATTACAGCGAAGAAGTCATGCATAATTATATGGAAGGCAAGGACTGCACCGTTGAACAGATCAAGAAGGCGATCCGCGCGGCGACGCTGTCCGGGAAAGTCGTCCCGGTAATGTGCGGGACTTCATTCAAGAACAAAGGTGTGCAGCCGTTACTCGATGCCGTATGCGAATACCTTCCTTCGCCGGTTGACAAAATGGGCATTACCGGCATGAATCCCGACACTAATGAAGAAATTGTGCGCAAATCAGACGATAAAGAACCGTTCAGCGCCCTGGCGTTCAAGATCCAGGCCGATCCGTACGTGGGAAAAGTAACCTATTTCCGCGTCTATTCGGGAACGTTGGAAAGTGGTTCGTATGTTTATAATACGCGCAAACGCAACCGGGAAAGGATCTCCCGCATATTGCGCATGCACGCGAAAACCCGCGAAGAAGTCAAGCAGGTTTACGCGGGCGATATCGCGGCGGCGGTAGGGCTCAGGAGCACGGGTACGGGCGATACGCTGTGCGACGAAGATCATCCTATAGTGCTTGAATCGATGAACTTCCCGGAACCGGTCATTCACGTGGCGATCGAGCCGAAATCCAAAGCGGACGAGGAAAAGCTTGGCGTCGCGCTGAGCCGCCTGGCGGAAGAAGATCCAACGTTCAGGGTCCGTACCGATGAAGAGACCAGCCAGACCATCATTGGCGGCATGGGTGAACTGCATCTTGAGATAATCGTAGACCGCATGAGACGCGAGTTCAATGTCCAGGCGAACGTCGGCAGGCCGCAGGTCGCTTACCGCGAAACGATCCGCAAGAAAGTGGAAGTCGAAGGGAAGTATATACGCCAGACGGGCGGCCGCGGCCAGTACGGCCATGTGTTCCTTCGACTGGAACCTCTGGAAGCGGGCAAGGGATTCGAGTTCGTCAACAAGATCGTTGGCGGCGTGATCCCCCGCGAATATATCCCCGCCGTGGAAAAGGGTACCAGGGAAGCGCTTCTTTCCGGAGCGCTGGCCGGCTATCCTCTTGTCGACCTCAGCGTGACGCTTTTCGACGGCTCTTTCCATGAGGTCGACTCTTCGGAAATGGCATTCAAGATCGCCGGATCGATGGCGTTGAAGGATGGCGCGAAAAAAGCCAGTCCTCTTATTCTTGAACCGGTCATGAAAGTGGAAGTAGTCGTTCCGGAAACAGACATGGGTGA
>CAZNYG010000095.1:0-5993 GCA_964577205.1 uncultured Elusimicrobiales bacterium
GTGGATTCCGAAAGGTGGAACCGCGTGCAGAACTGAAATGGCTCAATAGCTTTATTTTCCATCACGGCACACCTCCCTTATCCCGTTCAGGAACGCGAGCACCTGCCGGGGCCCTTTAAGTCGATACCGCGCCTTCGTATCGCCGCTTTCCCCAACAAACACGGTGAGGCCCTTTTTTGACAATGCCTTAAAAGCGGCTTCGTCAGTCACATCATCTCCGATATAAACGGGATATCCCGCGCCGAGCTTTTTCATGATCCACAGCACGGCTTTGCCTTTGTCCCAGTCTACGGCCGGCTTTATTTCCAGGACCTTTTTCCCGGGATCGGTCCTGATCATCTTTTTCTTCCTTAAAGGCCCGGTGATCCGGTTGAAAGCCGAGAGGGCCCCGGGGAGAACCTGGGGAGACACTCGACGGTAATGGAGGCTGGCGGTCAGTCCCTTGTTCTCGACAAGTATCCCTTTCACGGAAGACAGTTCCGTACGCAGCCGGCGGCTGAGCAGGGCAATGGCCTTCCGGCATTCGTTCCCCGCCAGCACCCTGCGGCCGATACCCGGGCCCTCGATCTCAAGCCCGTGATTGCCCGCGTAGACAAGGTTCTTCAGACCGACCGTCTTCTTGATATTTTTCAGGGACCTGCCGGTGACGATAACCGTCCTTACCGCCGGAAGCGCGGATAATTCCTTTAATATCATCCTGCCGCGGCGGCTCAAAACCGCTTTCTCAGGAGCGCTCCGTATCGGCGTCAGGGTCCCGTCATAGTCGAGGAACAGATAAACACGCATGATTAAACGATCTTGATGTTCGTCATTTCGGTAATGATGCTCCCCGCCCACCGGTAAACGTTATTTTCGCTGACAGTTTTGCGCATGGCGGACATCCGCTGTTCCTTTTCCTCGTCCGGCATTTCGATGGCTGTCTTGATGGCGTCCGCGAATTCCTCGATGGAATACGGATTGATCTGAAGAGAGCCCTGCAATTCGCGCGCCGCGCCGGTGAAACAGCTGAGTATAAGAGTCCCCTTGAGATCCCGCTTTTCAGCGATATATTCTTTGGCTACCAGGTTCATTCCGTCGTGCAGCGAACTGACGATGCAGGTGTCGGCGCACTGATAATAAGATTTGATCTCGTCAAGTGAAAAATGCCTTTTCAGGTACACGATCGGCTGCCACGTCCCATCCGAATACTTCCAGTTGACCTTTTCGATCTGCTCGTCGATCTCCGCCATGAGGTCATGGTACCGTTTGATATGGGTCCGGCTGGGAGCGGCGATCTGAATAAAAACCGCCTTTCCCCTGAACTCGGGGTATTTCTCAAAGAACCGGTCGATAGCCTGAACGCGTTCGGATATCCCTTTGGTGTAGTCGATCCTTTCGACGCTCAGCGCCACGGCCTTGCCCTGCAGGTCGAATTCCTTCCGGATCTTCGCGACCTTTTCCGACATGTCGCCGGACGGGTGATCGCTTACACTGATAGGAAAGGCGCGGACGAACGTTTCTCTGCCGGCTCGCACGACGCTGAACTTTTCCGTATCGACCCGCGATTCTATCAGGCGGTTGACCGTATCGAGAAAATTGTTGCAGTGGTACTGAACATGGAACCCTATCAGGTCGCATCCCAGCATCCCGTCCAGTATCTCTTTCTGATAGGGACATATGGAGAAGACTTCCGGATTCGGCCAGGGGATATGCCAGAACAGGGCGATCGTCGCGTCGGGCCGTTTTTCCTTGATCATGCGCGGCAACAGCGTGAAATGGTAGTCCTGAATGAAAACGTACGGATTTTGAGCGGGCAGTTCTTCGACTATGCTGTCGGCGAATTTCCGGTTGACTTGTTCGTACATCTGCCAGTCCGTTTCGCGGAAAGCGGGGCGGGTATGGGTAATATGGCATAAAGGCCACAGTCCCTCGTTTGAAAATCCATAGTAGTATCCGTCCTCTTCTTCTTTCGTCAGCCATACCCGTTTCAATATGTAGTGGATGTCTTCGGGAGGGACTCCCAATTTGCCCTTGGAATTGACATACTTTTTGTCCGCGTTCCCGCTCCCATGCGCGACCCATTGGCCGCCGCAGGCGCGCATGACGGGATCAAGAGCGGTCACCACGCCGCTCGCGGGACGCACGCATCGATAAGAGCCCGTGGCGTCTTCGAAAACATGCATGTAGGGTTCCCTGTTCGAAACGACAAAAAGGGAAGCGTCGCCTAAACGCGCGCGGACAAGGTCCTTAAGCCTGTTTTCCGTCCACAGATCGTCTTTCGCTATGCGTTCCGTGGCTTCCTGCGACACGGTTTTCTTTGCCACCCTGAGCCCAAGCGCGACCTGCTCCACTTCACTGGCAAGTTTCCCCAGCGCCCCGGTAGCATTGAACGCTGAAAGCTCGTCGATTTCGCCTTTCTGGAACCGTTGGAACCAGTCGGTCAGGTGTTGCAGCGGGAGAAAGAATATCTGCCGTTGCAGGATCAGCACGATAACGGCCATGAGAACGACCAGCACTATCAAGGTCACGCTGATGCGTTTCCAGAGATCGGCAAGGGACGTGTACACATACGATGTGTCATAAGCGACTTCGAGAATGCCGAGCCTGTTGTTCTCGTCGTCCGTGACCGGCAGGAGGTAGCTGTACAGGGAACGATCGCGGTATTTTGCCGATCTGTCCCGCGGGATACCGTCGGAGAGTATGGCCTGAATGAACGGCCGGTCCTCGCGGTCCCAATCCGCGATCCGTTCCGTTATCGCGAGTATTTTCCCTTCGATGTTATAAAAAACGCACCCCTGCAGCCGTTCCCTTTTCTGGAAAGTGTCGGCGAGCTTCCGGGCGGTTTTCGTGTCGTTATTGAGAAATATCTGACGCGCCGAAAGCTCCATGCTTTCCGCCACGTTCCTGGCTTTTCTCCTCAGATCGTCCAGGAGCCTTTCTTCCTGCGAACGCACCTGGATCAATCCGAACACGGCAAAAACAATGGACATGATGACCAGGATCGGGAGGGTGAACAATAAGATCTTTTTCATGATATTCCCTGAAATGGGTTGTAAGCTCCGGCATGCTCAAAGAAGAAAAAACCGGTAACGGGACAGCCGCGCGTCCGGTTACCGGCGAAAAAAAGACCGCTGTCCGGACATATCGTCCGAATGGCGGCCCGACCATTCATATCCTCCGGGCTCTTCGTCCGGACCCTTTATTTTATACCATAATTCCCTGATAAATGCAATTTGTTTAACCCGTCGCGTGCAATGAAGGGAACGTTCTTACAGGTGTTTCATGAACTCGAAGTTGCCGCAGCGGATCTCGGGGCCGCCCTGCGGGTCGGTAATGAGCTTCCCCTGGTTATCGACCGAGATCATGAAATGCTCGGCGCGGAGATTGATGTCCTCGAAAGAAGCGTCGGCCAGCTTTGACTTCTGGCGGGACATGAACCCGTCGTACATCTCCCGGGAAATGATGTTGCCGTTCCGGGCCTGGAACAGATTGATGCCGCTGTAAAACTCGCCGTCGCGCACCGCCAGCAGCTCATCGGGCCCGTTCCAGTATCCCCACACGATAATGTAATTGAACCCCCGCTGCAGCGCGGTAATACCGTCGGGCATGACGATGCCCCTGTGCGTCTCGTAACGCCGGTTGTCGGCGATGTACTCGGACGCGGTCATCTCGTATCCCGTGCGGTAAATGGCGCGCGGATAAATGGTGGGCACTCCCTTGCGGCTCAACTCCAGCGCGAACGAGAATTCTTCAAAAGGACTGTTATACCCGTGCAGCGCGACCGTCTCGTGATTGCCTTCCCTCTGGAAGAACTCGGGTTTTTCCCCGACGCGGGACACTTTCCATACGACATGGATATCGTCTTTCGTCGTCGTATGGTAAAGCTCGTTAAGCTGCGACAGTTTGCGGCGCGGGGTGCGGCGCCAGCGTTCGGGGAGAAAGTAATCGAAAAGGAAAGGGTCACGTCCGACGACCCACAAAGCCCCGCCGGTGCTCTCGACGCGGCCGTACACATAATCGACGCCCAGTATGTTGACCAGCCGCAGATGCGGAGGCAGCGCTTTGGAAGGCGACGGTATGAAACGGTCCCTCTGGCGGACAAGGTATTCGGCGCGCTTCGATTCCTTCACCCAGCGTTCCCGTTCGGCGGTCCGACGGAGCATCTCAAAATCAACGAACGCGTAGAGCGGCTTCCCCGCGTCCCGCGACTTTTTAAGTTCCCCGCCGTCACCCGGGCGCACGATGATATGGTTCGGTTTCCGGTCGTAATCCCGGAATCCCTTGGCGGCCATGTCGCGTTCAGCCATGCCGGACAGTTCATCCAGCTTTTCCTGCGTCATTCCGGCCCGCCGCGAGAAATGCATCAGGTCCACGCCCCTGACCCACTGGTAAATGACTATATACTGCCGGTAAAGGTCGAGTTCTATCTCGAGATTGCGCGTTTTGGACTGCATCTTGTAGGCCCGCCGTCCCAGGCGTTCCGGCTCAACGCGTTCCGCCGGCGTGTAGATGGCAAGGGGCAGGTGCGTATGGATCGCGCCCGGGGATTCGTAGCGGGAGTCCCTCATCTCCATCAGGAGCCCGAACTCCTCGAACGGCGTATTAAACTCGACGTTGCCCATTTCGTCAAGGGTCAGAGGCGTGCGCCCCGGGACATCCTGGGCGACGCGCGACCACTTGATGACGAGGTCGATCTTTCCTTTCCCGGTGTCGCGGTTACGCACCCGGTAAAGCGTGCCGCTGCCGTTCAACCGTTCGCGGTCTTTTTTGCGTTCCGGATCGTAATACCAGTGGTCGGGTTTTACCAGTTCGAGGAAAGGAAGGCCGTATTCAGTGACATACAGGTCGCCGCCGTCCCTGGTGCGGATGTGGACATAGTCAACACCCATCACCTTGACGACGCGCGCTTCGGCGGGAACCAGAGCGGTATCGAAATAATGATAGGGGCGATCGAGATCCGGCTGTTTTTTTGAAAAGGGCGATTCAACCATGGGGGTTTCGGCGTGTCACGATCACGCGCGGCGGCGCGGGCGTCCGGGCTCTCCGCCGGCAGCGTCAGTAAAGCGCCCGCGGCAGTAAAATAATTGAAATCCTCTATGTTTTACAATTATTTCGCACCTTTGTCAATGCACCGTCCGATTAAAACGTTTGACCGATATGTGCATGATGACAGCGGCCATCAGGCAAAGAGCGGCAAGGTCGAACCAGACCAGCGGCCCGACGGTACCTTTCAGCATGATCGTGCGCAGGATGCTGGCGAAATACTGGAGAGGGTCGAGGTACGCGATCACCTTCATGGCCGCCGGCATGTTCTCCACGGGAAACATGATGCCGGACATAAGCGTGGCTGGAAAGACGAAAAGGAACGAGCCCATCATCGCCTGCTGCTGGTTGCGGGAAAACGTGGAGATAAGCGTCCCCGCGCTGACCGTCGTGAACACGAATACCAGTGACGCGAGCAGCAACAGTATCAGCGGGCCGCGTACCGGAACACCGAAAATGAGGGCCCCGGCGCCGATGACCAGCAGAGCGTCCGCCAGGCCCAGCACGACGAAAGGGATGGTTTTCCCCAGAATGACCTCCCCGTTGCCGACCGGCGCGGCGATGATCGTCTCGAGCGTTCCCAGCTCTTTTTCGCGGGCAATGGACATGCCGGTAAGCATGACCGTGACGATGCAGATGATCATGGTCATGACGCCCGGCACCATGAACCAGGAGGTCTCAAGCGTCGGATTGTAGAGAACGCGCACGTCGAAGCCGACCGGGGGAGGAGCCCGGCCCGGAGCCGCGTCCGTAAAAAACTTCAGGATGATCTGGCGCGCGTAATTCTCGACGGAACGCGCCCTGGTGGCGTTCGACGCGTCGATGAGCAGCTGGATCTCCGGCGCGCCGCGGCCCGCCGCGCGTGTGAGCCCTCCCCGGGGAGCGGCCAGCACCAGGTCGGCTTTCCCCGACCTGATAAGGCCCTCGGGATCGTTTTCCCCGTTCAGCGGCACCTGCGTGAAATAACGCGA
>CAZNYG010000096.1:0-5914 GCA_964577205.1 uncultured Elusimicrobiales bacterium
AGCCGAAGAGTTTGAAGTTGACCCAGGCCGCGGTGGAAAAATGGTACGCGACAAAAAGGTTGACCGCCCCGAGGAACACAAAGAACGATATCCAGCCGGAATTCATGCGGTTCCATATGTTTTCAGGCAGTTGTATCTGTTTATTAAGCATGGACTGCATCAGGTTCCTGCCGAACCATGCGCGCGACGTGAACAATGTCGCCGCGAAGATCCAGTAAATGATGGTGGGTTTCCATTTGATGAAGAGTTCGTTGCGCAGCAGAAGGGTGGATCCGCCGAATACTCCGATGACTGCGAGGTTGATCCACATCATCGGCTCAACTTTTTTACGGCGCAGGAACATGTAAAGTATCTGCGCTACGCTTGCCGCGATCGCGATCGCGGTGGCGAAGAAGATGCCTTTTATCTTGAAGGCCGCGAAGAACAGGACGATGGGCAGGAATTCGAAAAGCAGTTTCATAACGTAACCCCTTGCCGTGCACAGTAAGGCACACAACCTTTGCATTATATAACTTTATATGTCAACAGGCAACTAAGAACGCAATTATGTGTCAAGCAATTAGTGTCAAGCCGCAAAGGGTGTGACAACATAATGTGGCGAAATCCGCCGCCTTCATGTATACTATTGAGAGTTTCAGGACAATAAGAACCCGTTATTTCTGGAGGCCGTATGCGATCAGGAAGGATTATTGCGTCAGTGGTCACGCTGTGCCTGGGGGCGTCGGTCTGCCTTGCGGAACTGAGCACTCCGGCGAGAAAGGCCGAGAGGCTGATCGGCAAAGGCAATATCGACGAAGCCATGGCACTTTACAAAGAGCTTACCGAAAAATATGCCGGTAAAAATCCCGCGCTGGTCAAGGAAGGGACGGACGGCCTCGCGAAATGCCTCGTCATCAAGGCGAAAGAATCCATGAAGAAGAAAGATTATGCCGACGCGAAGGCGAAAGCGGAACAGGCGATCGCTTCGTACGGGGAAGCCCCGTCGCTGAAGGACGCGCAGGCGGCGCTGGTCGCAGCTCAGGTGGAGATATCGTCCCCGATCGCGGCCGCGGGCAGGTACGCCGAATGCGTGGAACAGGGAAAAGCAGCGCAGGCGAAGGCCGCCGCCGACACCGAAGGGATCGAACGCCTCAAAACCATCATAGGGACGTGCCTGTACGCCCAGGCGGAGATCCCGCTCAAGGATAAGAAATACGCCGATGCAGCGCCGATCCTCGAATCCATAGTCAAAGACTATCCGCAGATCGAAAAGATCGCCGAGGCGCGTACGGCGCTTGCTGCCGCGCTGACCGCCAACGGTACAGCGGCGATGAACCAGAACAGGGCCGACGAGGCGGCCGCATCCTTTCTTCGCGTTACGAAGGATTTCCCGGAGAACGCGGAAGCCTCAGCCGCGGCATATAATGGACTTGCGGCGCTGTCCCTGAAAGCCGGCAAACAGCAGGAAGCGCTTTCGAACAGCAGGGAAGCCTCCAAACTGGAACCGGACAACACCGAATACCTTTTTCAGTATGCCGGGATCCTTTATGACAGCGGCGAAACGGATACCGCGAAAACGACATATACCGCGTTGCTGGGCCTTCTGCAGGATGAGCTGCCGAAGACTTACGTGAACAAAGAAGAGCTCCAATACAAGCTGGGCCAGACATACCTGCGGCTCGGCAAATACACGGAGGCCGCGGTCGAGTTCGACAAGGCGCTGACCCGCAACCCGCTTATGATCGATGCCCGCGCGGGATTGGCGAAGGCGCAGTTCAGCGACAAGAACTACGCGGGAGCAACGCAGAGCTACAACCAGCTGATCAGCCAGCTGTCCGCTGAATTCGAAAAAACGAAAGCAAAACTTGCCGGCGACAGGGATTCGATCGAAATTGCGAAACGCCTTGAAGACATCCGCCGGCAGATCGCTGTCTTCCATTATCAGAACGGCTTGACGTTCGAACAGACGGGCGATTACGCGAAGGCCATAGACGAATGCCGCCTAGGGTTCGAAGGGGTTTCCACCCAGGAAGCCGCATTGACGTTGAAGCGCCTGCAGGCCGCGGCGCAGAAAAAGGCCCCCGGGAAAGCCCCGGAAGAAAAGAAAGCGGATGAAGAAGCAAAATAATTCGAAGCGAGTAAGTAACGTCAATAACACATTAAGAAAAGACAAAGCCTGCTCCGCGGTGTGCATCACATATCGCGGGGCAGGCTTTTTTTCTGTGTATTTTGTAGAATGATAATAGGCCTATTCGATGCTGCCGTCTTTTTCAAATTTCATAAGTGCCCCTTTATCAAGAACAGGAGGAAAGAACATGAAAAGATTGATGCTGGTAACCGCCGCAATGCTGTGGGGTAATGCCGTGATGGCTCATCCGCCGAAAAACATCGTGATCGATGTCAAGGGGAGTAATATTTCTCTTGCCATCGAGCACCAGGTGAAGGACCCCGCGGGCCATTATATCGACGATGTCATCGTGTCGGTCAACGGCAAAAAGATGATCACCCAGAAGCTTATCCGCCAGGAAGACGGGAACTCCCAGACGGCAGTCTACAATTTCCCGGGCCTTAAAAAGGGCGACACGATCAGTGTCGAAGCCGATTGCAACAAATTCGGGAAAAAGAAACAGGAAATAACGCTATAAACACTTTTTATCCCTGAACAGATACTCCAATCCGTTCAGCTTTATCTCATAGACCAGTGCGAGCATTTTCCCCAGTTCACCCGCGGGATACCCTTTGCTTTTCAGCCAGAGCACGTATGTTTCCGGCAGTTCGACCAGGAACCGTCCCTGGTACCTGCCGAAGGGCATCCGGGTTTTCCTCAGTTTCTCAAAAAAAGCGCGGTCTTCGAATATATTTTCATCCATTGACAGCCCCTGTTTTTTGTTATATTCTGTCATAAGCCGATAGACATTTGCATTTTGAAATTTAAAATAGCATCCTTGAAAGGATCACTCCATTGAAAATATCGTTCAAGGGCGATTACGCTCTTAAAATAATCCTGGACCTTGCCGTGTCGTGGAACCAGGGGATCACTCCGATACGGGAGATCTCCCGGCGCCAGGATATTCCTGAGCGGTTCCTGGAACAGATCATCACTACTTTGAAACGCGGCAATTACATAAAAACGGTCAGGGGGCAGCGGGGCGGGGTCTACCTGGCAAAACCGCCGTCAAAGATAACTATGGGCGAGATCATCCGTCTGGTGGAAGGGCCGACTTCCCCGATCACCTGCGTCAGCAGGTCCGGTTACGCGCATTGCGATTTTGAAAGCCGGTGCGCTCTGCGCGGCGTATTCATGGAAGTGCGCAACCGCATCAATGAAGTGGTGGATGCCGTTACGTTCCAGGACCTTGTGGAAAAGACCAGGAAACTGGAGGCCCGCGATGTCCTGGATTACTGCATTTGATCGCATTCCTCATCGCGTTCCGACGTAATAAAGCCTGTTGAAATCCACGCATACCTTGCCGTTTATGGCATTTTTTTCCACCTGCGCGCGCACGGCGGCGTCAAACCGGACAAGGTAGTCGTCGCTGATCGGGATGTCGTAGTACTGTTTCGCCGCGAACCCGTTAGCCGCGCCGGAAAGATAGATGTTGAATGCTTCGTCAGGAGAGTAGAAGGATTGTTCGTGGACTACTTCCAGGTGGCGGGTGACAAGGCCGCACTTTTCGAAGAATGCCCGGTAATCGTTCTCCGAAGGCAGCATGAACCACGGGTTTTTCCAGTGAGAGAAAATTTTACCGATATCCTCATGAGACGCCAGGGAAAGGACCACCCGTTCGAAAAAAGGCGACCAGTGCGCCGTGCCCGGGCAGGCGATGCCGATTTTTCCGCCGGAACGGAGCGCGCGGCGCATGGCGCATACCGCCTGTTCCGGTTTGGCGAACCATTGTAAAGCGGAATTGCAGAAAACGATGTCGAACGCTTCGCCCCAGGCCATGTCTTCGGCCGCGCCCTCGTGGAATTCGACGGAAGGATAAAGGGCTCCGGCCTTTTCGATCATGCCGTGAGACGCGTCGATCCCGACGACCTTGCCGAGCGAATGCCGGCTGAACCATTGCGTGATATGCCCGGGGCCGCAGGCGACGTCGAGAATATCGTCCGTGGGGACGAACGACAGCAGTTCGATAAGGCGGGTTGCCGCTTTCTGCTGCACCAGGGCATTGTCTTTGTAACTGCCCGCGGCGCTTTCAAAAGTGCCCATGCGCTCCTCCCTCCAATGAACCATAACGGGGAATTTTCAAAAATATAGCACAAATCGCGTTAAAAGCCAAATGTGATATAATACAGGCATGACTTCTTCAAAAGGCCGCGCGCTGGAAACGCTGCGTTCAGCGGAGACCGCCTGCAGCTCCTGTGCCGGGGGCAAGGGGATCTCGCATTATGTCTTCGGTGAAGGCAACCCCGAAGCCCGCGTCATGTTCATCGGCGAAGCGCCGGGCGCGCGTGAAGACCTTACAGGCCGCCCTTTCGTCGGGCGCGCGGGAAAGCTGCTCGAGCAGGTACTTGCCGGTATCGGCCTTTCAAGGGAAGAGGTTTACATCGCAAATGTCGTCAAATGCCGGCCCATGAAAGACCCGGAAAACCCCTCCCGCGCCGGCAACGACCGGCCGCCTACCGAGGCGGAAGTCGCCGCCTGCCTGCCTGTCCTCAGGCAGCAGATAACCATCATCAAGCCGGACTATCTCTGCACGCTCGGGAACTCGTCGCTGCGCGCGTTGATGGGCAGGGACAAGAGCATCGGAGCCGTCCACGGAAAAATTCTGACGTACGAGAATTTCCCTCTGATTCCCACCTATCATCCCGCGTCGGTATTCCGCAATCCCCGTTTCAGGGAGCTGCTCGTCGCGGACCTGGCGATCCTGAAAAACAAATTGGCAATTTAGCTCACGGCTCATAAGCTCGTCAGCGGAAATGTTCCGGGCGATGATTGGTTTTCGCCCGCGCGGGGGCTTAAGGGCGGGAACGGAACAGGCGCAACGGAAGAAAAGGCGGCGGAACACAACATGCCCCTGTTTCGGAAAAAATGTATCCGTGGCAGGGGCTGGCTTTTCGGGAAAAATACCGGAACTGCGGGACAAGGCTACTGCTTATCGTGGGTGTCGACGAACTTCTTGATCGCTTCGATGTTCTCGAGGATCAGTTTCGCTTTTTTCAAGCCGAACTGGAAAGGGAATTTGTCCTCTTCCGTGGTCTTGATGACAAGCATGGGGTTTCCTTTGTACTCCGACTCCGAAACGATAGACATGGCTTGCTCCTCCTTGGGGGATTGTTTACGGCAGCTGCTTTCAGGCGACGGGCTTATTATACACAGTAATTATTAATTATACAAGTACTTGTCATTGGCATGCAATTGTGCTAAAGTTTTCGTAATATGCGCTTATATCAACATGTTATCGCTTCAGCGGCTTTCGGAGCCGCGGTATACGGGATGACCGGGTCGGCCCCCATGGCTGCCGCGTCGGTGGTTTCCGGTACGCTGATAGACCTGGACCATATCCTGGACTACTGGCGCGACCGTCCGTTCAGCTTCAGCGTCAGGGATTTTTTTGAGGTTTGCGAAGGGTACCGGCTGACCAGGGTATTCCTGTTGATGCATTCCCTGGAATTGACCGTTCCCTTTTTTTTCCTTGCGTGGCTTACGCGCGGCCCCGTCGTGACCGGGCTCGCACTGGGATGGGCGCAGCATATGCTGCTGGACCAGCTTGCGAACCGGATCCATCCGGGAACCTACTTTTTTTTCTGGCGCATGAGACGCGGCTTCGACAACCCGTCAGTTTTCATTATCCCGGAAGGGGAACGGTAATGGGGGCTATTCGGCCGCCGCAGCGGGTGAAACTTGTCGCGGGCGTTATTGCCGCGTCACGGGAACAGGCTGCCGCCGCGGAAGAGCGGCTGGCTTCGTGGGGGCCTGTCGATGTGAGGAGCG
>CAZNYG010000097.1:0-5912 GCA_964577205.1 uncultured Elusimicrobiales bacterium
GATGACAGGCACGGCCCGGGCATACATCTCCACAGCCCTCACATCACCGTTCGGCATGGTCACGTCCAGGGTCATGAGGAGCCGGCCCTGAATATCATCTTCCGCCGCGGGCACGATCATCGAAACATCCATCCCCGCTTCTTTGAGTTCGGCCATTTCCTTCAGAGTATCGCTGCCCGCTTTTCCGGACAGGCGGCCGGGGTCGCAGTAGATCCGGACGCTCGTGGTCCCGCTGATCGTTTTGATGTCGTGATCTTCCCGTGCCGATCCTTCCACGCCGAAGCGCTTCGCCATCGCAAGCATCACGGCGACCGCGGCGAGCGTAACGGCGGGCGCGAGAATGCCGAACATACCGCAGGCATTCGCCGTGGCGGCGGCCGGAGCGGCGATGGCAGGCGCCGAAAGCGCGCCGGCCGGCTGTACAAGCTGGGCAAGCAGCATCGGAATTATGAGGACTGCCGCGGCGATGCCCGCCGCTTTTCCCGGAGCCGCCGGTTTGAACAGCTTGTCTATTCCATTTTTCAAAGAATCTAATGCCGGAAAATTCCTTTTTTCCTCGTCGACAGCCTGCTTCATGATTTCCCTTATCTTCTCTTTTTCATCCGGGCTCATTTTATTGAACCTGTTGCGCAGCAGTTTGAAAGATCCCTCGCGCGTCCTTTCCGAATTGGACCGCATGCCTTCGACGAACGCGCTCGCGGCGGTAACTTTATCCGCTCCAAAATACTCCGCGAACTCCGCGATCTTTCCGATCTGCTTTATGTCGGCATTTCTTGCCCGGGGAATGAGCCAGGCAACAAAGTCCTGCCGCTCGCTGTCGCTCCATCCGATTAATTTTTCGAGGATGCTCAATGCTTCATTTTTCTCGCGGCCTATTTTTCTTATGTATGACCTGAGCGATTCCAGATGCAGCAGAATATCCGGCAGATCGATCCTGCCGCTTCTCTTTATATCGCGCAGCGAGTCAATGATCCTTGCCGCTAATTCAATACTTGTATCTTCTTGAAAACTCCGATCACTCAGGATCTTTGCCGCGACTGTACTGGCCCTCGTAACATCTTCTGGGGGCTGCTTACCCCGCGAAGTCCTGCTCAGCATGAATCCGCCCATGCCTGTACCCGCCATCCCCTGAACCAGCGCGGCGGCATCAGGCGACCCGTGCGTCAACGCCAGCATGACGATCGCCGCGGCGATGACGAACAGAGCCGGTTTCGGGAAGTCCCTCAGTGGCCAGGACGACGGCCAATGCAATGTTTTGTTGTCGCTCGCGGGAGGGCGGTGCAGCCACAGCGTGAGAAGCAGCGCGCCGACCGCGCCTGTTCCGGCGATCCCGATAACGCCGACAGCCCACGGCGCCAGGCCAAAGACCGCCGTAGTCATCAGGCCAAGCGATGCCGTCAGCCCGATCATCAGCACGATGCCGGCCCACGGCGAAACAGCGTCTTCTCCCCAAAATCCATGGCCCGGCAATCCAGGCACGCGCGGGCCATTGTTGATTTCCCTGATAATATCATACACTTCGTCGCGCTCGGATGAACCTGCGGGGAAAAGGTTCATTATATTTTTGAGAATTCTCAATGCCAGAAGCGATTCTCCCGCAAACCCAAGGTCCTGGGCAGCCAGCGAACGAAGAGTGATCTTTTCTTTGATGTCATTCGCAGCAGCCGCCAACATTTTAGTAACTTTCGTCGTTATCACTGACGATTTAAGATTTTCAAAATACGAGTTCAATGCGAAAAGAGTAAAATTGCGGGTCTCTTTATTTGTGATACCTTCCGCGAATAAAGCGTCACTTATACACTGTTGAACAATGTCCTCTATCATGAAACCCGCGTTCGTATTCCATGTCTTCGCCAGGCAATATTTCAGCACTTCTTCGCGCTCGCCCAGTCCCAATTCTCTGTAGGCTTTGACGACGGTTCGAGCGGGATCCTTATCTTCCGGCAAGCCCGCGAGGAGCCCGGCATACTTGTACTCCCCGCTGTCGGTCCTTTCATTTCGGCGATTGCTCGAAAGTACTTTCATGTCATTCTGCAAAGCTCTCCAACCAGCCATGTATGCTTTATTGAAATACCTTTTATCACGCGCGTATATACCCGAGAGGAAATGATAGAACAACGCTAAACGCAAGTTTTGTTTGTTCTCGAGTGACCAATTTCCCTGCACATCGCCCGCGTTGCGCACCACCCCAAAAACTATCCCGAGGCCGGATAAAACAACGGGAAGGCCGCCCCGCTGGCCCGAAAGCATTCCCGAAC
Organism: uncultured Elusimicrobiales bacterium; assembly: GCA_964577205.1. GTDB lineage: Bacteria > Elusimicrobiota > Endomicrobiia > Endomicrobiales > CAIRNS01 > CAZNYG01. Next base: position 2,259 of record CAZNYG010000097.1, read on the forward strand.
CCGCCATCCCCTGAACCAGCGCGGCGGCATCGGGCGCTCCATGCGTAAGCGCCAGCATGACGATCGCCGCGGCGATGACGAGCAGAGGAACCAGCGTAAACGGATTGTTCATCGGAACGGCTGTTTCTACGGTCTCGATGACTACAGCCTTTTCCCGCGGGCGGGCTTGGCCGCGGGACATATATAACAACGCGTTTATCGGATCGTGCAGGGAAACAATGATCTCTTCGAGCCGTGCGAACCTGTGGAGAAGACGCCTGTCACTCGCGATGCGGGCGTGTGTTTGTTCGTGCGCATCAACAACCCCGGGCATGGTGACGATAAACCGTTCAATACCGGGAAGGCGCTGCATCCATTTGGGCAACGCGTTCTTCAGCAGATTGACCTCGCTCAGAAGGTACATAGCCGTGGGATTGACTATCTCGATTCCGTCCTTAGCCCTCGCTATCACATTATTATCGCTGTTATTGAAAACGAACGTGATCGGAAGGCCTTTCAGATCTCGGCCCCGGCTGTTCAAAGCTCTCACTATCTCCTTTTGTATACTCTCATTATCAACCTGACACAGGCTTGCATTGGTGATGGCGAGCCTGATGATATAACGCTGAAGCGTGTAGTAGCCCGCGGCGACCATAAACAATCCGGTGAAAGCGCACAGGGGCAGGGCCAGCAGGGAGATGCCCGACGCAACCGCGGCAACCGTCGCGGCGGCGCCGGCAGCGGCGAATATCGAGCTGAAAACCGTCATGCCCGCCCGGTTCTTCAGGGACATGTTGCGCGTTTCGCCTTTCTTCAGCTTTGTTCCCTGTCCGTGGACGTAAACATACTCATCACGATTTTCGGTATTTTTGATGACTACCTTGTTCTCAGCGGGAGAAAGAGCCACCACTTCCAGCGGCGACTTCCCATTCAGCACCCTGTTTACCTCTTTCATCACCTGGTCAACGGGCATGCTGTCGTCTATGGCAGAGACTATCTCATCCACCGTAGTTGTGTTTATCAACCCATTTTCAACCAACGGGGCGAACGTGGCGGCGGCTATCCTGCTCTGCGCTTTGATGACGCGGGCATACAGCTCGTCGGACGTTTTGGTGTCTTTGGTCACGTTCGGGGTGATGGTGACGTAGGAAATACGGCGGTCGGCAAGAAGCCGCGCAATGCCCTCGGTATGAAAGCCGCCGGTGACAACCACCTTCAGTTTCTCGCCGGTCTTGACGGCCTCAAGCGCCTGGGCGGCCTCGTCGACCGAGGCGAGCGCCGTTTTGGGGACGTTGTTCCGCGCCGCTCCAAGGAAGTTACGGAGAAAGGCTTCATTGCGCTGGATGTTGACCGCGTAGAAATCGCTCAAAAGGGTGAACCGTGAATCCAGCAACGACAGGTTATGGCTGTTGATGTATTTCGCGTACAGCTGGCGGAACTTTGTCAGGTTGGCATTGTACCATTCGTAATCGTCTGAAGTGATCTTGTTCGCGGCGAAATCCCGCAGGTACCGGCTGAAATCGTCCAGGAAGGCCGCTTCCCTCTGGCTGCCGTTCGCTGCAAGGCGGCATTGCAGCTCGCGCGTCAGGTATTTCTCTTCGCTCACCAGTTCAAGGGGGTTGATGCTCCGGCTTTCTTCGATGTACGCGAAGAACGACGACAGCGCGGCGAACCTGCCGGACAGCGTCACCCGGTAGTCGCGGGACAGTTTGATAAGAATGGTGTAAAGACGGTCAACGTCGGAAAAGTTGTTCGTCTCCTTTGCCAGGGACACGTAAGCGTTGTAAGGGAGTTTCTGGCGCAGCAGGCCGATGAACGCCTTCAGGTCGCCCGAAATGCGGCGGTAGTCGAACTGTTTTTCGCGTTCCATCACGTTCATGTAGCGGGTGAAATTCCGGCAGACGGCGGTGTCGATCCCCTGCTTTTCCGCGAGTTTCTTCAGCAGCGCGTAATATTTCCGGTTCTCCATCCCGCCTTCTCTGAACCGCGTCGAGATCGAATCCAGCTTTTTCTGCTGGCCGTTGAAATAAGCCTCTTTCAGGCGGCCGATCGGCAGGGTGACGGCATTCAGTTTCGCGGCGATGGCGTCCTTTTCGTCCATGATGGCGCCGAGGCGTTTAAGGTTGGCCATGTAAAGGGGTTTGTCCTCAAGGCCCCGGATCAAACCGGTCTTGCCGGACACCATGGAATAATGCTCCGCGCCGGTCAGCTTGCCGTCGTTTAGGAAGGATTCGATGATCTTGTTCCTGAGCGGCGCGTCGAAACCGGACAGCCACGATGTATCGACAGGGCCGGAAGCGCCTTCAAGGTACACGCTCTCAAGCCCGTATGTGCCGTCAAGACAGGCGAGTATCCCGCTTATGTTCCGCTGCACTTCAGGGTTGCAGTGCAGGTCCTGGATGTTGATGACCACCTGGTCGCTGCCGAAGTACTTCGCGTCGCTGACGCGGCCGAGCGATGCGGGTATGGCGAAGCCGTCAACGCTTTTGTTGAAGATCCGCGCCTCGCGATGGTTCTCGAGCAGCGCGGCGATGGACTGGCCCGTGACGAAGGAGAGAAGGAAACAGGCGACGATCGTCATCGCTACCGCTTTGATGGCGTTGAAAGCTTCGCACCAGTCGATAAGATCCTTTCGTGTTTTAGAGAGCGCCCCGGAAAGATCGTTGAGACGGCATCGCATTGCATTCATGTTGCATTCTCCTTACGGTTGGATGTTTGTAATTATGTTTGTCATTCCCGAAATTTGTTATCGGGAATCCAGTCGTTCCATTGAACGGCATTCATAGATGCCCGATTAACTCGGGCACCCCTTGCATAAGACCACCGAGCAACTGCGCCGATTGAATACATTCAGCATAATAAATCCATGAAATCCCGTATGCGGGATACATCGGCGGGCTGCAAATGCCATAAATATACAACAATTATATTAACCTCATTGAAAACAATAAAGAAACACCTGTGAAATATCTGAAAAAAGCATCCCCCTGAAAGCGGGAAGCATTCAGGGGGATGCCGGTTATGAACCGTGTCCTTGATCGTTATGCCGCGGCCGTCAGGGCGCGGATCGCGTTCATGTCGTCGAGCATCTTCTGGAATTCTTCGACTTTCGTGCGACGGCGATGATCAGCCAAACCGTTCATCATGAATATGATCTCGGCTATGGCGCGTCCGACTTCACGTTCATCGCCTTTCTGAGCCAGTATGCCGGCCTTGAGCCCGTCCTTCATTATGCCGGTAATGATCGGATTGATCTCTCTCTGAATATCAAACGCCGTTGCTCCACTACGGTTTATCATCGAGGCCGCTTTCACAAGGCCGTTTTCAGAACGTTCATTGAACTGCCTTTCTTCTTTATCAGATTGCCATTCCACCAGCTGGCCTATCGTAACGTCTTTGGACACCGCTGCCAGAATCATCGCCCTCAAAGCGCGTTTATCATTATAAGTCGCGGGCTCCAGGTCGGTACGATCGACATATCTGCTGTAAAGCTGGCCTTCAACCACGCTCCGGATAAATCCCGCCAGCTCTTTGCGGGCGGCATTCTTGTCTTCACGGGACATGATCGCGGCCGCCTCTTTGACAAGCCTTTGGCCTGTTGCGGGGTTCGGCATACGGCCGGCGATGGACTCTATCTCTTCAACAGCTCCGAACGATCCATTTTCCAGCAAGGGA
>CAZNYG010000098.1:0-5602 GCA_964577205.1 uncultured Elusimicrobiales bacterium
TCGGCCTTGACGGTAGCAGTAGCCGCGCGGGGCATCAGCAGCGATATCTCGCCGAAATAAGCGCCCGGCCCAAGTTCGGCGACCTTGCTCTTTTCCTTTCCCCTGCGCACCATTATCGCTACCTTCCCCGACTCGACAAGACATAACCGGCTCGAGATCTCTCCCTGCAGAAGGATCGTGTTGCCGCCCGAGTAGCGCTGTTTTTCCATGCCGCCGATAAGTTCCAGGATCTCATCGTCCGAACACACGGAGAACAATCCAGTTTTCCTTATCAGGTCCCTGGCCCACTGAACATCCTTGTCCGTCAATTCCATCATATCCTCCAGCCCCCGTGCGCTTTCTTTGCACTTTTCCCGCGCTTCCAATGCACTGGCGCTAAAGGGCAAGGCGGCCGGCAAGGCGGTAGAGCTCCATGTCGAATTTCTTTTCCTTCAGGGAAGCAGCGGCGATCGGAATATCAGTGACCGTGTTCTTCTGAACGACCACAAGCCGGTCCTTTTTACCCCTGACCAGCAGCTGGACCGCGTGCGCGCCGAAACGGCTCGCCAGGATACGGGACCGTCCCGAAGGAGTGCCTCCCCGCTGAATATACCCGAGCGTGCTGACCCTTACTTCAAGGTCGGTCTTCTTCATGATCCGTTTCGCGAGGTCATACGGATTTCCCGCGCCTTCGGCGAAAACGATGACGAGAGAGGTTTTTCCTCTCAACTGTTCTTCCTCCAGCGCCGCGTACAGCGCGGCGTCGTTGACCGGTGCCTCGGGGACTATGATAAATTCCGCGCCGGAAGCGACCCCGACGGAAAGCGTCAGGAACCCGTGTTCCCGGCCCATGACCTCCACGATAAAGACCCGCTCGTGGCTGGACGCGGTATCGCGTATCTTGTCGATGGCACTTACGGCGGTATCGAGGGCCGTGTCAAAACCGATGGTTTCGTCCGTTCCGAAAATATCATTGTCTATCGACGCGGGGACGCATATTACCGGGATACCGCTGCTTGCCGAGATCTTCGCCCCAGCGTGCAGCGATCCGTCCCCTCCGATAATGACCAGCCCCCCGATCTCAAGCTGTTTCAGCGTCGCGACCGCACGGTTAAGCCCCGCGGTGGTGCGCAGTTCAGGGCATCGCCCCGTTTTCAGTATCGTCCCGCCCCGGTTGATGATGCCGCTGACCGAACGGAGCGACAACGGCGCGAACTGGTCTTCCAGAAGGCCGCGGAATCCCCGGTTGATGCCGACGACTTCCAGGCGGCTGTAGATCGCCTGACGCACGACCGCCCTGACCGCGGCGTTCATGCCCGGCGCGTCGCCTCCTGAAGTAATGACCCCGATCTTTTTAATGGATTTCATGACATGGCTCCCGGGTAGCAGAGTTGAGCGGCGAATATCGTAGAATTTTACATTATTGCATTCTGGAATTCAATTCCCGTTAAAGCGGGATGACATAAATCAACACCGCAAGTTGGTCACCCGCACTCTCCGGACATCGCTGACGGATGATCACAGAAGGCCGTTCCGCGTGCACGGACCGGATGAATATTTTCAAGATGGGGTCGTGGCGGCAAAAGCGGATAGAAAGACCAGGAAGGCATTACATGGTTTTGAGGATCGTCTTGAATTCCCGGAGAATCTTTTTGTCCCACCAGCCCATTTCGCCTTCCCGCTCCATGACATCGAACGCCTTGTCCTGAGGAAAAGCCGTCCGGTAAGCCCGGTTCGTCGTCAGCGCGTCGTACACGTCCACGATGGCCATGATACGCGCCACGACGGGGATGCGGGTCCCGGTAAGATGGTCGGGGTAACCTGACCCGTCGAGTTTTTCGTGATGGTACCGTATGATCTGAAGGGCGGGTTTGATGGAATTGAGGGGCTGGCAGATCTTTTCCCCGCGGTCGGCGTGCGTCTCGATGATCTTCCTTTCTTCTTCGGTGAGCCGGCCGGGCTTGTTCAATATGGCGTCGGGAATGGCGATCTTGCCGATATCGTGAAGGATGCCCCCCTTGAAAAGAGCGTCCTGTTCTTCAACGGACAGGCCAAGATGATAGCCGACCGCAAGAGCGAAACGGCTGACCCTCTCGGTATGGCCCTGCGTGTACACGTCCTTGGCTTCGATCGCGCGCGCCAGGGCAAAAATCACGCCTTCCGCGGAATCGGCTTTGTCGTTCAGGAATTTGACTTTGAGCAGCGAGCGTATGCGTGAAGTAAGTTCGATGGTTTTGAAAGGTTTGTTGATGAAATCGTCGGCGCCGGCTTCGATGGAATCGATCTTTTCCGGGGTATCGGTGTATCCGGTCAGCATGACGACGGGGATAAGGCGGGTATCGGGGTGCGCTTTGATCTCCCGGCAGATCTCGTTCCCGTAAATGCCGGGCATATGGTTATCAAGGATGACCAGGTCGGGTTTGTCGGTGAAAACTTTTTCGCGTGCGATGTACCCGTCGCCCGCCGTAGCAACGTTGTATCCCTGCCCCACCAGGATCTGGTACAGGACGTTCAATGCCTGCTTATCATCATCCGCGATCAGTATTGTTGGCTTCTTATCAATTTCCATGTGCGGGAGCGACGGGCATTAATTGACTTTCAATAATGATATCATAATATCGAAGACAAGTCAATTTTTTCTCTTTTTTCAATGATTTACCGCTCAAGGAATTGACACGCGGGCTCCTAAATATTACAATTTCACGGTACAAGCTGAACGGTACAAGCTGAAACCTTTTTGCTTCCCGCTTGTCTAACAGTCTGAATAGTACTCTCCGCCTTCCGGGCAAAAGGATCTTCACACATGAAGCGTACAATGCTATTGGCCGTCTGCTTCCTTGCCGCCGTGGGCCCCCTTTCCGCCGGAACGCTGGCCTGGCGGGACGCCGTGTCCACCGCCTTGGAACACAATCCCTCGATAAGAAAAGCACAGGAAACGCTGACAGCCGCGAAACAAACCTATGTCCGCTCGCGAAGTAATTTCCTCCCGCAGCTGACGGCGACAGCGGGAACATCACAGTCCGACAGCAGTTCCGCGGGCTTTGGACGGGAAGCGTCGCTGGGATTGTCGGCACGCCTTTCCATTTTTTCCGGGTTCAGCGATATCAGCGAACTGCGGAGCCGCGAAGCCGATATCCGCATCGCCGAAGCCGCGTATACGCGCGCCCTTGCCGACGTCATGCTCGACGTCCGTAAAAGCTTTATCGAACTTCTCTGGGCGCAGGAATCCGGGGATCTCGCGCGCAAGATACTGGAACGGCGCAGCGAAAACCTTGAGATGATACAGCTGCGCTACGAATCCGGACGCGAAGATAAAGGATCGTTGTTGCGGGTACTGGCGGATCTGAGCTCAACGGAGTTCGACCTTGATCAGGCTCAGCGCGCGCGTTCGCTCGCGGCAACCGCGCTCCTGCGCGCCATGGGACGCGCCGACGATACGGATGTGGCCGCCGAAGGTTCCCTTGAACCTTCGCCCGTCCCCGCGGACGTTCCCTTTCCATCGCTGGTGTCGGCCACGCCGGAATACCGCCAGGCACATTACAATCTGAACAAGGCGGAGATCGGCGTCATTTCGGCGAAAAGCGCGCTGTACCCCGAACTTTCGCTGTCGGCCGGAACGAGCAGGTCGGGGACTTCTTTCTGGCCGGACGGCAGCCGCTGGAATGCCGGCCTCACGCTTTCCTATCCGCTGTTCACCGGAGGAAAGACCTCCGGCGGCATCGCCATAGCCCGGACACAGAAGAACATCGCCGGCGAATCGTTGAAGCAGACGGAACTGACGCTGGAGATGAAACTGAGGCGCAGCTTGAAATCCCTTACTGACGCGCACAAGCTGATATCCATCAGAAAACAGTTCCTTGAAGCCTCGGCGCTGCAATCGGAGATCGTCCGCAGCAAATACATGAACGGGCTTTCGTCCTATCAGGACTGGTACACGATCGAGAATGATTACATAAGCGCGCGCAAGGCCCTTCTTAACGCGACGCGCGAAGCCGCGCTTGACGAAGCCCAGTGGAAGAACGATCTGGGGCTGGGAGAATAACTGCCATGAAAAGAACGCTTATTATCGCCGGTATCATCATGCTTGCGGCGGGAGCCGGGTGGTACGCCGTACGGCACGGCCGCTCAGAGAAAAAATCATTAGAATCCATTCAGCCTCGCCGCGGCGCCATAGCGGTGGAGTTCCGGGTCACCGGTTCGGTGAGCCCGCGCAACCGCCTGGAGATCAAGCCGCCCGTGCAGGGACGTATCGAGGAAGTCCGGGTCCATGAAGGCGACCGGGTCCGCCGGGGAGACACGATCGTCATCATGAGTTCGACTGAACGCGCGGCGCTCCTGGACGCCGCGAGGGCAAAGGGCGAAAAAGAGTATGCGCGCTGGGCGGAACTGTACCGTCCCACGCCGGTCGTCGCGCCTCTGGACGGCACGGTCATCGCGCGGGAAAAGGAACCGGGACAGACGGTCACCCAGTCCGACAGCCTGATCGTCATGTCTGACACGCTGATCATCGAAGCTCAGGTCGACGAGACCGATCTCCGTTACATACGTCAGGGCGGCACCGTCGGCATATTCCTTGATGCCTATCCGGACATGAATTTCAAAGGCGTGGTGGAACATGTCGCCTATGAATCCCAGGTCGTCAACAACGTGACGGTGTACATCGTCAAGATACGGCCGGTGAACGCGCCGTCTCAGTTCAGGGCGGGCATGACGGCCACCGTCGCTGTGAAAGCTCAGGAAAAAGAGAACGCGCTGCTGGTTCCAGTTGAAGCGGTAACGGAAAAAGACGGGAAGCAGACAGTGCTCGTCGCTTCTACACGGGGGGCGCCGGCTTCCCGGCGCGTCGAAACGGGGATAACCAACGGAAAAAGCATAGAGATAGTCAGCGGCATCGGCGACGGCGACTCCATTCTGATTGCACGCGCGCCCGCTTCGGGCAAAACCGACGGGCAGGGGCGCAGAAGAGGCGGCATGCCGGGCATGTTCCGTTGAGCCCGAAGGAACGGCATGAAGATAATCGAACTGGAAGGGATATCCAAAACATATCATCTTGAGAAGCTTGACGTGCCCGTTCTGCACGATGTCTCCCTGAGCGTCGAAGCCGGTGAATTCGTCGTGATCATGGGCCATTCCGGCAGCGGCAAATCAACGCTTTTGAACATCCTCGGCCTTCTCGATACGCCGTCGTCCGGGACATACCGGCTGGCGGGCAAGGTCGTCTCCGGCATGTCCGAAGACGAACTGGCCGGCCTGCGCAACCGGTTCATGGGCTTTGTTTTCCAGCAGTTCAACCTTTTGCCCCGCATGACCGCCCGGGAGAACGTTTCTCTTCCGCTCATTTACGCGGACGCGAAACGCGGGAGCGAAAAGGATGCCGCCGCGCTGCTTGAGCGGGTGGGCCTTTCCGACCGCATGGAACACCGGCCGAGCGAACTCTCCGGAGGACAGCAGCAACGGGTGGCTGTCGCGCGTGCTCTCATCAACCAGCCGCTGCTGCTTTTCGCGGATGAACCCACGGGCAACCTCGACAGCCGTTCAACGACTGAGATCATCGGCATACTGAAGGAATTGAACCGGGCGGGCATCACCATCATCATGGTGACGCACGAACCGGATCTCGCGG
>CAZNYG010000099.1:0-5264 GCA_964577205.1 uncultured Elusimicrobiales bacterium
TAGTGCCGATACTGACTCCGCGGGCGGCTGCTTTTGCGCGGTCAGGAATAACGCGCGCCTCCGGCATGCCGGCATTAAAGTCCGTGTCCACGTCTACCATCAAACCGGTTTTCTCCATCGCCTTCGCCATCTGGCCGCACAGTTCCGCAAGGCGGTCCCAGTCCGCGCCGTTCAGAGTGAATTCCACGGGAAAACCGCGCTGCGCGGTGAAACCCATGAGCGAAGGGTCCTGCACGATCGCCTTGTCCACGCCCGGGACGCTCTTGATCAGTTTTCTCAGGACCGGCATCAGTTCCTGCTGGCTCAGGGGGCGGCCCGTTTTTTTATCGACAGGCCGGTCTCCCGGTTCCTTGAGGGTCAACATGATGTGCCCCGAATTCACATCGCTGCCGCCGATATTCGTGAAGTAACTGTCGATCTCTCCACGCCGCGCGATCGCCTTTTCCACCTGCGAAATGACGCTGTCCGTATAGCTAAGCGATGAACCGATCTTTGTCTTGACGGTGGTCATCAGCCGGCTCTGGTCCTGCGGAGGCACGAATTCCTTTTTCACCGTCTTGAGAAGGAAAAAAGAGAGCCCGAAAAGAAGCAGTGAACCCGCCACGACCTTCAGGCGGTTGTCAAGGCATCCGCGCAGGAGTTTCGCGTAACCGTCGCGCAGCCTGGCCATCAGGGCGTCCATGGCGCGGCCAGGGCCGCTGGTATGCCCGATCTTCAGGAACTGGGCGCAATACATCGGCGTGAGCGTCAGCGCGCCGAGGAGCGATATGGCGACCGCCACGGATATCGTGACACCGAACTGGAAAAAGTATTTGCCGATGATGCCTTTCATGAGGACCACCGGCACGAAAATGGCCAGGATAGCCACCGTCGCGGCCATGGCGGCGAAAGTGATCTCGCGGGCACCCTTGATCGCCGCCCGTATGCGCGTTTCCCCTTCTTCCCGATGCCTCGCTATGTTCTCCAGGACCATGATGGCGTCGTCTACAACGATACCTATGACGAGCGAAAGCCCGAGCAGGGTAAAGGTATTCAGCGTAAAGCCGGCCGTGTAGATGACAAACAGGGTCCCCGCTATTGACATCGGAATGGTAAGGAACACGTTGAACGCGGAACTGAACGAGCCGAGAAAGAGCCAGCAGACCAGCCCCGTAAGCAGGACGGAAAGCAGCAGCTCAAGGGTCATCTCGCGGATCGAATCCTCGACGAATGACGTCATGTCAAAACGCACCTGCAGGGTGACATCGCCGGGCAGATATTTCTGAAGTTCTCCGACCCTTTTCTTTACATCGTGCGCCACCTGCACGGCGTTGGTACCGCGCTGTTTGCGGATACCGATGCCCACCGACGTCTCGCCCATGGCGCGGGAAACGCGGCGGATGTCGGCAAGCCCTTCTTCCACCGTGCCCACATCGCCGATCGTGAACTTTTTCCAGAGCGGCGAACCGCGGCGCGCCGGTATGACGATGGAACTGAATTCTTTCACGGATCCCGCTTCGCCCATCACGCGCACGTTCAGCTGGCGGCCGTTCTGATCGATATATCCCGCGGGGAGTTCCGCGTGTTCGGTCTGGATCGTGGAGATGACGTCATCGACGGCCAATTCTCTCTCGTCAAGCTTTTTCCGGTCCAGCCAGACGCGCAGGTTGGGGTCCACATATCCCCCGAGAGAGACTTCCCCGACGCCGGGAACGGTGGAAAACTGGTCTTTGAGGTAATTCTGGGTGTACTCCATCAAAAACTTGCGATCCCTTTTTCCTGAAAGCGAGAGCCAGATGATGGGCTGGTCTTCGGGATTGCTTTTCGTGATGACGGCGGGATCCATGTCCGGCGGAAAAAGACGCTGGGCGCGCGCGATGCGGCTCTGCACTTCCTGGACCGCAACGTCGATGTCCTTGCTCAGTTCGAACTGCACCGTCACGCTGGCGCTGCCCTGGCGGGAAGTGGATATCACTTCCGAGACGCCCTGCACGCCCATGACCGCGTCTTCGATGACGTCCGTGATCTCGGTCTCCATCACTTCCGGGGCGGCGCCTTCCCATGACGCGGAAACGTTGATGACCGGGAAATCGACATCCGGCAGCTGGCTTATCCCCAGACGATTGAACGCCATGGCGCCGAACACGAGCATCCCTATCAGCACCATCCAAGCCAGCACGGGGTTTTTTATCGAACTGTCGGATAAAGACATGGAACCACCTTGATTAAACGGCGTTCATGAGTTGACGAGTTCATGGGTTCATGAGTGAACAGCAACAGATTCGTTTGGATTATCAATACACACGCCGGAAAAAAATGTCTACTGAGTATTCAAGTTCAACATCATGCTTTGTCTTCCACAGTCGTTAACTCATCAACTCATGAACTCATGAACGCCTTTTTTGTTTTTAGTCTTTCTCTGTCGCTATGTCCAGCAGGGCCTTGTTGAGCTGGGCCTGCAGTATGGAGCGGTCAAGGTTTTTCTTTGCGTCGAGCACCGCGGTCATCGATTGAAGGACATCAAGGTTGGTCACCAGCCCAAGCCGGTAATCTTTCCGTTGCAGCTCCGAGCTTTTATCCGCCAGCGCCCACGCGTCGCGATAAGGTTCGGCCTGAGCGATGGACGCGGCAAGATCGGAGGAAAGACGGCGAAGCTCAGTCTCTGCAGATCGCCGCGCCTGTAAGAGGCGTAAACGGTATTCCCTTTCAGACGCGCTCTGTTCTTCTACCCGCGCTTTGGTGCCGCCGCCGTTGTACAGAGGAAAATTGAGCGCGAAGAGCAGTTCCCAATCCGAACCGTTCAAAGAGCCGCTGCGGGCGAGATACCAGGAACCGTCCAATCCGAGCGTAGGCAGACGCGCGCCGCGCGCGAGAGCTGTCCGGATATTCTGCGCGGCAAGATCCTCTTCCGCCGCGCGGACATCGGAACGCTGCCCGGCCTCAGCTGAAATATCAGATCGCGAAGGAAGGGACGGCACGGCATCCGTATCATAAATAACCGACGACGGCGCGGCATTTATGCCGGTAAGCCAGGCAAGGCCTGTCCACGAGCCGGCATGGTCGCCTTTGAATTTTTCCTGCTGGGCCTGGATCCCGGCTATCTGGGACTCCACCATCAGAAGTTCGCTGTCCCTTGATTTTCCCAGTCGTACCCGTGCAGCGAGTTCGCTTCGCCGCTCTCTCAGCAATGCCAGCGTCTCTTCGTTATTCCTGATATCCGACTCAACCTGAGCGACGCTGAAAAACGCGCGGGCGACATCCCCTTTCAACGAACGGGCCGCAACGGCGCGCTGAAACTCTTCCCTCCTGAGCGCCGACCGGGCAAAGCGGGAGGTATCGGCGCGGCGAAAACCGTCGAACAGCGGCTGCGTCACCACTAAACGCGAATCAGTACCGTCGCCGGCGGTGGAAACGCCCGAGGTATCCCTGAAAAAACGATTGTATCGGAAATCCACGACAGGCAGCCGATCGGCATCCGCCTGCCGTACGCGCTGCGCCGCTTCAGCCAGGCGTTCATCCTGTATTTGAAGCGCCTCATTGGCGCGTAAAGCCAGATCCAGGCAATCATTCAACGTATATCGCGCCGTTGACCGCTCTTCGGCGACCGCCGGGGCGGCGCCGCAGGCCAAAATGAATGCCGCGAGCAAGGCATTTCTATTGAACTGAAAAGAAAGCATTTCCGGTAACCTCGGGAAAAGGATTGAAAAAACGGCCTTACGCAATGTTCGCGCGACGACAGGATACTTCAGTTTTTGACAAGCGGGGAGCGAATAAGTTTCAATTAGACCGGGACTTTATTCTTTCGTCGCTTGTTCACAGATAGACGACGTCCCTGTCATGGAACAATGCCAGCGAGAGGAGCATGTATTCTTTCAGCTGGCGCGTCAGAAGGTAATTCTTGCGGATGTGTTCCCTGCCGTTCTCTCCGAGTTTCCGGGCATAACCGGGATGGTTCAGCAGCTGCTTGATGGCGAATGCCGCGCCTTCCGACGAGTGACACAGCAGCCCGGAATATTTATGCGTTATCTGGAGCGGGATGCCGCCGACACGGGACGCCACCACCGGTTTCCCTTTCCACAAAGCTTCCGCGACGGTCAATCCGAAACCTTCCTTCAACGATTTCTGCACGATCACGGCCGACGCGCGCTGGAGGGCGTTCACAACGATGTCATCCTGCGGAAGGAGCAGGATATGGATATCGGCGTCGCCGGCGGCTCTCTCTCTTACTTCATTGAGCACCGCGACGCCTTCAGGATCATCCGTCGCCGTTCCCCCGGCAAGCACGAGCCGGCAATCGATATATTTCTTAACGAGCTTATAGGCCTCTATCACTCCCACCGGGTCTTTAAGACGGTCAAACCGGGATATCTGGGTAATAAGAGGCTTGTCCCGGGGGATCGCGTATTGCTCCAGCACCTTGCTGATGGCCTCCTGAGGCAGCTCAATATTCTTGTTGCTTAAGGGATCGATCGAAGGAGCGATGAGGAACTGCCTCACCGGCAGCAGCTGGGAGAACTTCTGCACGGAGAATACGGCGGCGTCAAAGCGGTCGATGAATCCGCGCAAAAACTCCCACAACCGCGCATGCGGATGCGAGACATCGATATGGCACCGCCATACCCATTTGCCGGAGTTCTTCTTATTTATCAAAGCGATCGGCTGCGGATCGTGCACGAAAACAACGTCTCCGCCGCAATCCATTCCTTCAATGTTGCGCCGGCTGGCCTCCATGAAAATATCGAGGTCTTTCTGTTCTATCGTCTCCGGCCTGCCGTGCAGCGCGTTATGGAACTTTTTAGTCACTTCAAAAAATTGTTCTCCGCCATTGATCACGCCCCAGCTCGTGTTGACCCCCAGTTCCTTCAGGAGCGGGACCAGCCTGTTCAATATCTCGGCGACCCCGCCGCCGACCGACGTCGAATTGATGTGCTGGATGTATTTCCCTTCCAGTTTCCCCGCAAGGAGGCGAAGATCATCGATGGTCGATCCTCCGACAATGGGTGCGTACTCTTCCAGTCTTGCCATGTCATTGGCCTCCTTTTGCGGTAACGATGCGGATCACGGCTTTTCGCAGGTCTTCCAGAGCATACGTGTACGGATCGAGCCGGTCGATCTTTTCCGCCATCTTCCGGTTCCCCAGCGATGTATCTATCCAGCGCGAGAAATCGTTCTCCTTGTTCTCAAGCCGCAAACGGGCGTCAAAAATATGAAAATAAACGGAGTCCAGCGTCACCCTGTCCAGCATATCGGCGAATTCTTCCAGGGTATGAGCGACGTATTGCGTC
>CAZNYG010000100.1:0-4815 GCA_964577205.1 uncultured Elusimicrobiales bacterium
ATACGGTTCTCGTCGATGGACAGGTTTATGCCCTTCAGCCCGTGAAAGGCGCCGTAATACAGATTGAGGTGTTCTACGGTCAGTATAGTCATGCGTTATCCGAATTTCCCCGAGATATACCCTTCCGTGCGCGGATCGGACGGCCTGGTGAACATGATCTCGGTGCTGTCAAGCTCGATAAGGTCGCCCATCAGGAAGAAAGCCACCCGGTCGCTGACGCGGGCCGCCTGTTTCGTCTGGTTGGTGACAAGGACGATGGTGTATTTCTCCTTCAGCCGGACCATGGCTTCTTCCACCTTGGCGGTGGAGATCGGGTCCAGTCCCGAGCAGGGTTCATCGAACAGAATAACTTCGGGATCCACCGCGAGCGCGCGTGATATGCACAGCCGCTGCTGCTGGCCGCCGGAAAGCGACGTCCCCGGCAGTGAAAGGCGGTCCTTGACCTCGTCCCACAGATACGAGGCCTTCAGCGTGGATTCCACGATCCCGTCCATGACCTTTTTATCCCTGACGCCCTGGCGGCGAACGCCGTAAACGACGTTTTCGTATATGGAAACGGGCAGCGGCATGGGAAGGGCGAAGACCATGCCCACGCGCTGGCGCAGGCGGTTTACGTCCGTCGAACGGTCGTGGATCTCCTGGTCGTCGATGAAAACCTTTCCTTCGTGACGGAAACGGGGATTGAGATCGTTCAGCCGGTTGAGGCTGCGCAGGAACGTTGTCTTGCCGCTGTTGGCGGGGCCGATGACTCCCAGTATCTCGTTCTTATTGACCGAGATGTCGAGCGCTTTGAGAGCGGGTTTACCGTCACAGGTGACCGTGAGTTTTTCCGTCCTTATCTTTATCATTTCTTTTTCCGGTATTTCGAGCGGAGGATCACCGCCGCCAGGTTCGCCATGAGCACCAGCGCGACCAGCACCAGCGCGGAACCGTACGTGTATTCGGGCTTGATGTTCGGGATCTGCGTGGCTACGACGTAAAGATGGTACGGCAGAACCATGACCTGGTCAAAAACGGAATGCGGCAGGCGGGGCAGATAGAAAGCGGCGACCGTAAAGAGGATCGGCGCGGTCTCGCCCGCCGCGCGGCTGATACTGAGTATGATGCCCGTCATGATGCCGGGCAGGGCGTTCGGCAGGACCACGTGCAGGATCGTCTGCCAGCGGGACGCGCCGAGCGCGAGGCTGACCTCCCGGTACGACCGCGGCACCGCGTCGAGCGCTTCCTTCGATGTCGTGATGATGATCGGAAGGATCATGATCGCGAGGGTGAGCGCTCCCGCGATGATAGAGGGGCCGAACTTCATGAAAATGACGAACATGCCAAGGCCGAACAACCCGTACACGATGGAAGGCACGCCGGCCAGGTTGATGATGGCCAGTTTCACCATCCGTGTCAGCAGATTGTCCTTTGCGTATTCGACAAGATATATGGCCGAGAAGACGCCGACCGGTATCGCGCAGGCAAGCGTGGCGCCCACCAGATATATGGTACCGACGATGGCAGGGAAGATGCCGCCCTTGCGCATGCCCATGCTGGGCATGGCCGTGAGGAATTCCCACGATATCGCGGGCAGGCCGCGGGCCACCAGGATGACGACGATGAAAAGGACCAGCAGGACCACCAGAAGGGTAGCCAGGAAAAGCAGGGAAAAGGCGATCTTCTGCACGGTCTTCTGGTTCAGGCTCATTTGATTTCCCGGTTCATGTAGATGTCGGATATAAGGTTGATGATGAACGTGATGATGAAGAGCACGATCCCGATGGCGAACAGCGAATAGTAATGGTCGCTGCCGCGCACCGTTTCCCCCATCTCCGAGGCGATAGTGGCGGTGAGCGTGCGGACCGGATCGACGAAAGAATGCGGTATTTTCGCGACGTTGCCCGTTACCATAAGGACGGCCATCGTCTCGCCGATCACCCTGCCGATACCCAGCATCGAAGCGGCCACGATACCCGGAAAGGCGGCCCGTATAAGCACCCGCCAGATCGTCTGCCAGTGCGTGGCGCCGAGAGCGAGAGCGGCTTCCTTATACCGTTTGGGGATCGAATAGAACGCGTCTTCCGTAACGGACACTATCGTGGGTACCGCCATGAAGGCCAGCATTATCGACCCGGAAAGAGCGGTAAGGCCGGTGGAAAGATGGAACACGTTCCTCACCAGCGGGACAAGGGTCGTGATACCGATAAATCCGATGACCACGCTGGGTATCGCCGCCAGCATCTCGATGCCGGCTTTCAGGATATCGCGCGCCCGGGGATGGGCGATCTCGGCGATATAGACGGCCGCCGCTATGCCGATAGGCACGGAGATGACGATGGCGCCGAGGGTGACCCACAGCGACCCCAGAATAAGAGGCAATATGCCGAACTTCGGCGGCTCACTGATGGGATACCACCCTGTGCCGAAAAGGAAGTCCGTCAACTTTACCGTCGTGAAAAGAGAAAAGCCTTCCTTGAGCAGGAAGGCGAAGATAAGAATGACAAAAAGGATGGAGATGATCCCGCACGCCAGGATAAGTTTTTCGATAACGAATTCAACGATCTGCCGGCGGGTCGCTTTCATTCCTGGCTGCCTGCCCCCGTCAAGGGCACGAAATCCATGAGCTTGACGATATTCTGTCCCACGGGGCTCAAAGCGAAATCAACGAATTCTTTGACCCGGCCGGCTGGAGCGCCGTTGGTATACGTGAAAAGCGGGCGGGAGATCGGATATTTCCCCGAAACCACGTTCGCGTCATCCGGAGCGTAATACTTATCGCCGGCCGCTTTCGCTATTTTTACCACTTTCTGGCACGGATTGATATATCCCATGCCGTAATAACCGACCGCGTTGGGATTGCCGGTGATCTCGTCGGCGATCGCCTGCGACGAAGAAAGCATGAGGGTCGATGGAGCGAATTCTTCCTGTACGCCGGCCGCGTTCTTTCCGAGTACCTTTTCCTTAAAATAAATATGAGTTCCGGAGTTGACTTCGCGGGAAAGAAGAACGATCACGCCCGGGTTCCCGCCAGCGTCCTTCCAGTCGGTTATCCTGCCGGTGAATATATCGGCCAGCTGGCCGACAGTCAGCTCTCCCACCGGATTGGCGGGATTGACCACGACAGCGATGCCGTCAAGCCCTACGATGATCTCGTTCGGCTTCACGCCGTTCTGTCCGGCCAGTTCAATTTCCCGTGGTTTCAGTTTGCGCGAGGTTGCCGCGATGTCGCAGGTGGAACTGATGAGGCTGGCGATCCCGGTGCCGGAGCCCCCCCCGGTCACCGCGATGGAATAATCGGGATGGACCTTCATGAACTCTTCCGCCCACCCCTGCAGAAGGTTCACCATGGTATCGGAACCGATAATAGTTATACGGCTTGCGCCATACCGCCGCGAGCATCCCGTTGCCGCAATACCCGCGATTACCGCTGTCATTATTAAAAATAATTGGATTTTTCGCATATATTCGGTGCTGCTTCGGAGAAAAAGGTCAACAGGATAAAACAAGGCCCTATCCTCCGGGCCGGTAAGTTATTATACATTAGCTGAAGCGATTAATCAACCCGCCTACTTGAGGTCTTTTAAAGGCTTAACACGGCGTTTTGCCTGTTCCCGGATAAAGCTGCCCTCGGATTCCACGTCAAAACCAAGGCCTGCGGTAAAATCGATCAGCGATAATTCCCTGTAGCGGGAGATGTTGAAATTGCGGGAGGGAGGAAGCAGTGTCTCGATACGCGGAACCACATTGTTCTGGAACCATGAAGCCTTGATCAAGGGGGCCTCACGGCTGAAAAACCGTCCCGCAAAAGGGATGTACACAGACATGCAGAAAAAAACGCCGACGCACAGCCCAAGGGCGGACGCCGCGATCGATTCAAGCCTGCCTGGAAGTATATAGTCTACGCGCGCGCTTACCAGAATGCCGATCAGCGCCGACAATATGCTGCCCGCAAGGAACAACGCGTAAAACGGCAAGTGCACTGTCGTTGATAAATACTGCGCAAGGTACGTGGAAAACACCATCCCCAGAAGGATAAAAGCAAACTGCAGGCTTCCCGTGCGACCGGCAATAAAAACCATAATGATCGTCGTTAGAAAGAAAACGCCATCCGCCATATTGAACATTAATGCTCCCTTTTCCTGCGTGATAAGCCGCGACACCACTCACCGCCGGAGAACCCCCGGGGCCCGTGTGACAACGATAAACAATCCTGCGGACAAAGGGCCGTGGAACCGGCCGGAACTGTCTTGAGAAGGAGGTGAGCAGAACGATGGGATCAGGCTGCCGCGGTCACGCGGGGGAAAAGCGGTATTGAAAGCCGAAAACGCGCCGGCTGGCCGGCAGTGATTCCTTTTCAGATCCCCAGTTCAAAATTGACCTGTTCGAGCATCATGCGGGCGTCAATATTGAATCTATCGATCTCAAGGGCCAGATACAGCTCGTCCTGGGCTTTTTTGAACCGGTGATATACGAAGCTGCGCATAGCGGCTTCAAAATACTCACGGGAACGCTCGACGTTCTTTTTGTCCAAGGCGTGGTAACTCGAAACACTCAGAAATTCGTTCAATTCAGGATAATTCGGCTGCAGACTGCGGAATATCTTTTCCGCCTTTACGAACTCGTCTTTCATAAAAAGGGTAATTCCCTTGTCAAGAGGAGCTTTGTCCGTCCCGCTGATCCCCTGGATCATGTTATGGCTCAGTTCGCACACGGTCTTAAAAAGAGAACCGGCTTCCTGGTTCTCAGGGGTCAGGTTTGCCGCCTTTTTCGCAAAGATCAAAGCGTAGGGAAGGCTGTTGTTGCGGTACAGCTTGTTAGCGTTGTCGTAGTATT
>CAZNYG010000101.1:0-4567 GCA_964577205.1 uncultured Elusimicrobiales bacterium
GGAGCGGGGTCATTCCATTCGCATTCACTGATTATTACGGCCCGGAAATGGGAAGCGGGCTTATCCGGTACTGGATAAGCTTTGAACGGCTTATGGATCCCGTGGAGCTTGCCGGGCGGAAACGGTTCTCCAATGATGTCGAAGAACTGTATACGGAACAGGGAAAACGCGGGGTGAACCTGGACCCAGGCTACCTGACCCCGGCGAAACTGGTGCTGGCTTCCACGAAAGATTACAGCCACCGCGTCTATCTTTCCGACGGTATCTACGCGGAAACGACCCTGGCCTGGCGGCGCCGCGCGTTCCATGCCCTGCCCTGGACCTATCCGGACTATCGATCTGAAACCGCTTTGCTGTTCCTCGAGCAGGCGCGCGCAAAGCTGATGGAACAGCTTTCCATAAAACAATGATCTTTTTCTTCAGGCCGCTTTTTCAATTATTTCAGCTTTTCTGCAGTGTTGTCGCGCGGCGACGATTTCTCGAAAAACGGCCGTCAATCCCGGCCGTTTTTCGAGCTTGATAATTAATTCAAAATTATATATGATTGGTGATTAATGAAAACTATCGTGCCTTCCTCAACGCGGTTGCTTTCGGGAGATGAAGCGCTGGCTCAGGGCGCGTGGGAAGCAGGGCTCAGGGTAGCCTGCTCTTATCCCGGAACTCCGGCAACCGAAATACTTGAATATCTGGCCCGTTTCAGCGATGTTGACTGCCAATGGTCGGTCAATGAAAAAGTGGCGTACGAAGTTGCCGCCGGCGCGTCTACGGCGGGCGCGCGTTCGCTGTACGCGTCAAAGCATGTCGGGGTGAATGTAGCCATGGACCCGCTTATGACCTCGGCCTATACCGGGGTCGGCGGCGGGTTTATCGTCGTGACCGCTGATGATCCGGGCCTGCATTCTTCGCAGAACGAACAGGACAACCGCCTTATCGCCCGCATGGCGAAAATGCCGCTGCTGGAGCCGTCCAGCCCGCGGGAAGCCAGGGAATTCGTTCCCGCCGCCTTTACTCTCAGCGAAGATTTCGATACGCCGGTTATCATGCGGCTTACAACGCGCGTGGCGCACACCAAGGAGAACGTCCTGACGGGCGGGCGCGTCGAAGTCCTGCCCAGGATATACAGCATCAACCCGGGAAAGAACGTCATGGTTCCCGCGCACGCCTATAAACGCCACATCGAGCTGGAGCAACGCCTTATCCGTCTTAAGGAATACGCGGAACGGTCGCCTTTGAACCGTATGGAGAAAGGATCGGCCAAACGAGGCATCATCGCCGGCAGCGTCGCGTACCTGTACGCGAAGGAGATGTTCCCGGACGCCTCTTTCCTGAAGCTCGGCATGAGTTACCCGTTCCCCGACGCGCTGATACGGAAATTCGCGGATTCCGTGGACGAGGTCATCGTCATTGAAGAACTGGAACCTTTCCTTGAGGAGCAAGTGCGCATGCTGGGAATTCCCCTGAAGGCCAAACATCCTTCGTTCAGGGTGGGCGAGCTGCGGCCGGAACTGATACCGGCGGTGGTGAAAGGCGAACCCAGGCAGGATACTCCGTCCTCCACAAGAAAGCCCGTCATGTGCCCGGGGTGTTCTCACCGCCCGGTTTTCTGGACTCTGAAAAAACTGAAAGCCGTCGTTACAGGTGATATCGGGTGTTATACACTGGGCGCGCTGCCGCCGCTCGGCAGCCTGCATTCCTGCCTGTGCATGGGGGCGAGCATAACCTTTTTCGAAGGATTCCAGAAAGTGCTGGACAGGAACGTGGTCGCCGTCATCGGTGATTCAACTTTCATCCATTCCGGCATCACGGGCCTGGTCAACGCGGCGTACAACAAGGCCAAAGGGCTGGTCATCATACTGGATAACGGCACGACGGCCATGACCGGCAGCCAGCCGCATCCGGGCACCGGCAAGACTATAAAAGGAGAAGAAACAAAGCGGCTGCGAATCGAGGATATATGCCGGGCGGCGGGCGCCGATTCCGTCGACATAATCAATCCCTTCAACACCGCCGAACTTGAAACGCTCATAAAAAAACGGATGGAAGAGCGGGCGCTTTCGGTCATCATCGCGCGGTTCCCATGCAGGATCCTTCAACGAAACGCGGCCGCCGCGCCGAAATACGACAAAAGCGCGTGCAGCAAGTGCCTGCTGTGCCTCAACATAGACTGTCCCGCATTGTCGAAAACGGAAGACGGATTTGTGTCCGTTAACCCGGCCTATTGCGTCGGTTGCGGCCTGTGTGTAAAAGTCTGCCCTAAAAAGGCGCTCCGCGCCTGACAACACGGAACGACGACAGACGTGGGACGGTAACGATGCCGGTTTACGACTTTAACGGGCTTCGTAACCGTTGTAGCAGTTACGATTAACGAGTATTTATTATGAAACATACTACAAAGCAATCTCACGATACTATTAATATATTGTTTTGCGGGACCGGGGGGCAGGGGGTCCTGAAAGCCGCGGAGATCTGCGGGCTTGCCGCCATGAACGAAGGGTTTCATGTAAAGAAATCCGAAGTGCACGGCATGGCGCAAAGAGGCGGGTCGGTCGAATCGCACCTGCGGTTCGGCAAAGAGGTATTCTCTCCTCTTATTCCCCATGGCGCGGCCGATTACCTTGTGCCGTTCCACAAAGACGAGCATGACCGGTTGTCGTCCTTTTTGAAAAAGGGCGGTACCGACCTGCTGCCAGGCCTTGAGAACGCGTCACGGCATCTGGAAGACATGCGGTATTTGAACACCTGGCTGCTGGGAGTGCTCTCGCGCTGCCTGCCTCTGAAAGAAGAAAGCTGGATCGCCGCGATGGAAGCGGCGTTACCCGCCAAGTATTTTCAGACGAACCGCGCCGTGTTTTTAACGGCACGCCATACTAAATAAAGCGTTCATTAGTTCATGAGTTGATGGGTTCATTGGTTAACTGCATGAAAAAAGCGGCTACCAAAGACATTAATTTATCTGGTATAATAAGAACATCGTTGTTGACTTTCACTCATGAGCTTATGAGCCCATGAACTCATGAACGCCTTTGTCTTTATTGCGGGAGTTTGTAATGATCTTTAATGAGAAGATGGAGTGCATGGCTGCCGGAGAAATGAAAGATCTCCAGTCGGAACGGCTTGCGTCGCTGGTGGCGTATGTCGTCAAAAACAATCCCCTGTACGCGAAAAAACTGGCCGATTCCGGCATTACGGCTTCATCTATCACTTCGATCGACGATATTTCGAAACTGCCCTTTACCACCAAAGACGATCTCCGGGACAGTTATCCTTTTAAAATGTTCTCGCGGCCGGTCAAAGGCATCGCCGAGCTGCATGTTTCAAGCGGTACGACGGGCAACCCGACCGTGGTCGGCTATACGAAAGACGATCTGAAGTTATGGTCAGAGGTCATGGCCCGGTCGTTCGCGTGCGCGGGCGCGGTGCCGGGAGACATGATCCAGGTCGCCTATGGATACGGCCTTTTCACCGGCGGGCTGGGAGCGCATTACGGCGCCCTGGAACTGGGGTTGACCGTTATCCCCGCTTCGTCGGGACAATCAAAACGCCAGCTCAAGCTGATGACCGATTTCAGGCCGAGGATACTTGCCTGCACGCCGAGTTACGCGCTGTACATGGCGGAGGAAGCCCGGACGATGGGGCTCGATCCCCGGGAAAGCAGCTGGGAAATAGGCGTTTTCGGCGCGGAGCCGTGGAGCGAATCCATGCGCACCGAGATCGAATCGACGTGGAACATGCTGGCCACCGACATTTACGGCCTTTCAGAGATAACCGGGCCGGGCGTGGCGCAGGATTGCACGCATAAAGCCGGGCTCCACGTGTGGTGGGACGTGTTTTACCCCGAAGTTCTGGATCCCGCCACCGGAAAACCTCCGAAGAAAGGCAACGCCGGCGAACTGGTCATCACAACGTTGACGAAACAGGGTATCCCTCTGATCCGTTACCGGACGCGCGATATCGTCGCGATAGAGTACGGGGCCTGCAAGTGCGGCCGCACCACGCCGCGCATATCGAAGGTCAAGGGACGTACCGACGACATGATCATTGTCAGGGGGATCAACGTATTTCCGTCGCAGGTGGAACACGTCCTGCTGAGCATAGACGGGATCAAACCGCACTATCAGCTCGTCGTCGACCGCAGGGCAGGCGAACTGGACGAGCTGGAAGTGATGGTGGAAGTCGATGAAAAGCTTTTCTCCGACGAAATGAAGCAGCTGAAGGAACTGGAGCAGAAGATCCGCCGGGAGATCGCCGGCACGCTGGGCATCTCGGCCAAAGTGCGGCTGGTGGAACCGCGCACCATCGAACGCAGCGAAGGCAAAGCCAAACGCGTCGTCGATAAAAGAACGATGTAACGACAAAGGCGACACTGGACACAGGACCCTGGATGATGGATAGATGGTCTGACATTCTGTAAGAATTGTATGCGACGGCTTCAGCCGGCGCGTATTATCAGACGCACAGTCTAAAGTCCGCGCATAGTTCTAACAATTCAGGAAAGGATCAGGCCCGCAATTTGTGTAGCGGGACGCCGAAGGGAAACCCGGGTTTCCCTTGGGGAGCGTTTTGCGGA
>CAZNYG010000102.1:0-4462 GCA_964577205.1 uncultured Elusimicrobiales bacterium
ACTGCGTTCGGACGGGCAGTTGATATGGGTGCTGGGGTCCGCGTTGCCGCTGTTCAATGCCGAAGGCGTTTTTGAAGGGATCGTGGGAGTGGACGTTGATATTTCCGATTCCAAACGCGCCGAAGAGCTGCTTGAAGCACGGGAGGAAATGTACCGCAACATGTTCCAGGATAACAGCGCCGTCATGATGATAATCGATCCCGAGGATTTCAGCATAGTAGATGCCAACGAGGCCGCTCAACGGTACTACGGGTATTCGCGCAGGGAACTGCTGTCCATGCGTGAAAGCGATATCTTGACCCTTTCCCGCCAGGAGATGTATGACGAGCTGTGCCGGGCGCGCGAAGAGAACAGGCGCTATTTTATCATGAAGCACCGCCTTGCCAGCGGAGAGGTGCGCGAAGTGGAAGTTTACGCGGGGCCCATCTCGGTCAAGGGCAGGGGAATGGCGTATGTCATTATCCATGACATAGCCGACCGCGTCCGCATGGAGCTGGCGCTCAGGGAAAGCGAACAGAAACTTGAGGCCTTCTTCAATTATTCTCCGCTGGGCGTCATTCTTTACGACGTTGAAAAAAGATTCCGGTCGTGGAATAATTACATGGAACGGATCACCGGGAAAAAAGCTTCGGAAGTCATCGGCAAAACTTTTTCCGAACTGTTCCCCGCGGGGCCTGACTTGAAGAGGGATAAATTCCTGGACAGGGCGCTGGCGGGGGAAACGGTACAGACAACTGAAATGCCTAACCCCGTTCTGCATAAGGGGATCAGCGGTCACCTTTCGATGTTCTTCGCCCCTCTCAGGGACGGGGACGGGAACATTCAGGGAGTCATACACATACTGATGGACGTCAAAAAGCAACACGGCAAGGGGAGGATTTCTTGTTCGACATGACGCGCCGCGCCAGCGGTATTCTTCTTCACATCACGTCGCTGCCGTCCGCCTACGGTATCGGCGACCTGGGGCCGGCGGCTTACCGGTTCGCGGATTTTCTTGCGGATTCAGGGCAGCGGTACTGGCAGGTGCTGCCGTTGAACTACACCCATCAGGCGCACGGCAATTCTCCCTACAGCAGCATGTCGTGTTTTGCCGGGAATATCACGGCCATCAGCCCGGAACTTATGGTACAGGAAGGGCTTCTTACCATTGATGACGCCGCGTCCGTGCCGCGCTTTCCCGGGGCGCGTGTCAATTATAAAACGGTTATTGCCTATAAAACACAGCTTTTCCATAAGGCTTTTCAACGTTTCAGGAACGGCGTTGCCCGTGAAGGATTTGACGAATTTTGCGCGAAGCACGCGCCATGGCTCGATGATTTCGCCCTTTTCGTCTCCGCCCGCGCCGACAGGCAGGGGGCGTTGTGGACGGTTTGGCCGGCCGCCGAGCGGGACCGCGAACATCATGCTGTTGACGGGCTGAAGGCACGTTTTGCCGAACGGATCGATTTTGAGAAATTCCTGCAGTTCATCTTTTTCAGGCAGTGGGAAAACCTTAAGAAGTACTGCAACGGAAAAGAGATACGCGTGATCGGAGATATCCCGATCTACGTGAGCTACGACAGTGTCGACATATGGACCGATCCGCGTCTCTTCAAACTGAACGCGGAAAAACAGCCGCTGTTCGTCTCCGGGGTCCCGCCCGATTATTTCAGCGCTACCGGCCAGCGGTGGGGAAATCCCGTTTACGACTGGGAACGCATGAGGTCGGACGGGTTCGCCTGGTGGATGCGCCGTATGGAACATAATTTCCTTCTGTACGATGTCGTCCGCGTTGACCATTTCCGCGGGTTCGCCGCGTACTGGGAGATCCCCGCCGGCGAGGAGAGCGCCGTCAACGGGAAATGGGTGCCGGCACCCGGCGAAGAGTTTTTTCAGGCATGCCGGGAACGGTTCGGGCCCATGCCGGTCATCGCCGAAGACCTCGGCATCATCACCGACGACGTGAAAGCGTTAAAAAACAAATTCTGTTTCCCCGGCATGAAGATCCTCCTGTTCGCTTTTTCGGACGGTTCCAGCGAGAATGCCTATCTCCCGGAGAACTTCGACGAAAATTGCGTGGTGTACACCGGCACGCACGACAACAATACCGCGCGCGGCTGGTTCACCAGCGATGCCAGCCCGGAGGAAAAGGCCTTTCTGGAAAAGTACCTTGGCCGTCCCGTCAAGGCGCCGTCGGTCGCCCGCGATCTCATCGAGATCGCCATGGCTTCCCGCGCCAACACCGCCATTTTCCCGCTTCAGGACGTTCTAAACCTTGACGGCGCCGCCCGGATGAACCTGCCGGGCACCACCGAGGACAACTGGCAATGGCGCTTCACCGATAAGCAGCTCACCTCAAAAGAGACCGCCGCTCTGGCCGAATTGACCGCCGCCGCGAAGAGGGGGTAGAAAGGCGAGAGGCGACGCTGGATGGCGGCAGGAATCAGAACTGCAGGTATGGGCTTCATCCCGCGCATTCAACATTTTCTTTGATTTTGAAGTAGTAAGCTGTTGTTAAAACGTTGCCAAATTTTCTCCGGAGGCTTCTTAAATGGCTCAATCACCGTTCAGTTTCCCAGAGTTGGCAGTTGAAACCGTGCAGACCCTGCTGCGTCCGAAACCATATTTTACCGCCATGCCCGGGGACGGCGGATTTGGATATCCGATTTTCAAGGCAGTGACATACTCATTTGTGTCCGCTGTCATTTCTTCCGTAGCCTTGCTGCTTTCACCTCTGGGAAGTGTCGGTGCCACGGGTGTGATTACAACACTCGTGCTGTTCCCTGCATTGTCGCTTATCGGTTTATTTATTTCCGGTGCCATCATGCTGGTCTTATCCGCGATCTGCAATGGAGAAACAAAATACCAGGCTAATGTCCGCGCTGTTGCAGCTGTCGCCGCGATGATGATCGTCCAGGTGGCAATCATGGCATCCGGTGTTTTTCTTCCACAGTTGTTCGTGATTGTTGTCTCGTGGATAGCGACCGGGTATGTACTGTTTCTCACGTATCTCGCTTTGACCGTTGCTTTGCATGGCAAACCGGGACGTGCGAAGATCCTTATGTTGTGCATCGCCGGTTTGTATGTCCTTGTTTCTCTCGGCTCATGGTTTGCTGGCAAAGCTCTGCAGACAACTGTTCAGCGTATGCAGCAAAAGATGCCCCCGTCCGCTGCCGCGGAAGCTTCTTCCGATGCTGTGCCGGAGAGCGTCGCTGATTACATGTCTGTGGCGATGGAGGAAGCGGAAAAGAACATGACTCCGGAACAGAAAGCGATGTCGAAGGAATACCTGGAGGCTATGAACAGCGGTGACGAAAAGAGAATGAAGAAAATAACGGACCGCATGATGGCCGTACACGAAAATAAGCGGTAAATCGCGCTTTTGGAGCATCCTTGAAGAGCCAATACTGGAGCACCCTTACCCGTGCCGTTACGCCTTATGTCGCGGGCGAGCAGCCAAAGGACAGAAGTTATATAAAACTGAACACGAATGAGAACCCATATCCTCCTTCGCCCGCGGTGCTGAAAGCTGTCGCGGAGGCGGCGGATGCCCGCCTTCGCCTTTACCCCGACCCTTCCTGCGGGGAACTGCGCCAGGTGATCGCTGAACGCTACAGGCTTTCGTGCGAGAACGTTTTCATCGGCAACGGGTCGGACGAAATACTCGCTTTCGCCTTCATGACCTTCTTTGAACCCGGGGAAACGATAGTATTCCCTGATATTACATACAGTTTTTATCCCGTGTACGCGAACCTTTTCCGCCTCGATGTCCGGCTGGTTCCGTTAAAGGATGACTTTTCGATACCCATAGAAGAGTTCCTTCGTCCCAATGGCGGCGTGGTGATACCCAATCCAAACGCGCCCACCGGCATGGCTCTGCCCCTTTCGGCGGTCTCTTCGATTGTGAAGGCGAACAGGGGCCATGCTGTCATCATCGATGAGGCGTATGTTGATTTCGGGGCCGAATCAGCCGCCGGCCTCATCAAGGACAATCCCAATCTTCTGGTCGTTCATACTCTTTCCAAGTCGCGTTCGCTGGCGGGCCTGCGCGTCGGATACGCCATGGGCGGCCCGGAACTGATACAGGGCCTTGAAAGGATCAAAGAGTCCTTCAACTCCTATACGGTAGACAGACTGGCTCAGGCGGGAGCTGCCGCGGCGATCAAGGATGAAATATCATTCAAAACGTCCGTGGAAAAGATTATGCGCACACGTGAGCGTGTGACGATCGAACTTGAGAAGATCGGATTTACTGTCATCCCTTCCAAAGCGAATTTCATTTTTATCAGCCACCCGCGCCGCCCCGCCGCCGAACTGTTCAGGGAACTCCGCGAACGTGGAATACTGGTGCGCTATTTCAACAAACCCCGCATAGACAATTACCTCCGCGTCACCATCGGCACCGAAGAAGAAATGCACCGCTTCATAGAAACCACCACCAAGATACTGGTCCCACATACCAGGATATGAGGGACCGCCAGTT
>CAZNYG010000103.1:0-4329 GCA_964577205.1 uncultured Elusimicrobiales bacterium
TGCTGCCGAATTTTTTCAGGGTGTGGCGGGCGATGGCGCGGAGCTTGCCGGGGTCCAGCGTATAGCTGATCTGGTCGGCGTCGAACCGCGTGAAAAGGTTCGCGAGGTTGCGTATGCCGATCTTTGTGTTGTACCCGTGGTTATAGACTATAAGGAGCGGGTTCATCCCGAATTCCCTGATGACCGTCTGGCAGATGAAATGGCTGTCCCCGCCGCCGGTCACCGGAATGATGCAGTCGTAATAGCTGCCGGACCTGTCGCGGTAGGCGTCGAATATCTTTGCCAGTTTCTGCCTGCGTTCATCCCAGTTCAGGACGTCTTTTTCCTCGTGGACGCGGCAGCCGCTGCACACGCCTTCATCGTCGAACGTAATGTTCAGCGGATGGTTCGCCGGGTAGAGGCATCGCCTGCAATAGTTCATATCTTTTCCACCTCGTGTTTCTCAAACCAGATATCCTGCAGTTTTTGCTCGTTACGTTTTAAAATACGGCCCGTTTCGTCGAACGTGAAATCCTCGTACTTCGCGTCCGTGTTCAGCCGGATATCGATACCCGCGGCCTTCAGGTGCACCTTGCCGACGATCGTCGAGTGCTCGATGTAATGGAATATGTTGCCAGCCGCGACCGCGGAAGCTCCGCCCCGCGTGACGCCTTCTATCAGGTGTTCCATTTTTCCGACTCCGCCCAGGGCTACCACCGGGATCGAAACGGCGCCGGTAACGGACTTTATCAACTCTATATCATAGCCTTCCTTGCTGCCGTCCCGGTCGATGGAATTGAGCAGGATCTCTCCCGCGCCGAGCGATTCAACGTCCTTTGCCCAGCGTACCGGGTCCCTGCCTGTGGGACGGCGGCCGGAATCCCCATAGACTTCACAGGCCCCGGCAGCGTTCTTCCTGACGTCGATGGATACCAGCATGCATTGCTTGCCGAATACGCGCGCGCCTTCCGTGATGAAAGACGGATCTTCGAGCGCCGCGGCATTGATGCTGACGCGGTCTGCCCCGGCATGGATGACATCCTGTATATCCTGCACGGTACGAATGCCCCCGCCTACGGTCAATGGAACAAAACAGCGTTCGGAAACCGACGAGATAAGGGCGAGGTTCGGTTTGCGGCCTTCCCGGGCCGCCGTGATGTCGAGGAGAACGATCTCGTCAACGTCCCAGCGGGCCACGAACTCGATGGCGATGCCGGCCTTTCCGATCGGCAGATACCGTTTGAACCCGATGCTCTGGACGATGACGTTGTCCTTCAATATGAGCACCGGGATAAGGCGCTTCTTTAACATAAGAACTCCTTAACTGCGTTCATGAGTTCATGGGTTCATGAGTACTTTCCCCGGCAGGCGCAGGCTTTAGCCTGTGCTAAATACTATCCATATCCCAATCAAGGGATCCTTTAAAAGTGGATTTACGAACGTCCTTTTGTGCCGGCGTAGTCGCTGAAGGCGCGGAGGAGGCGCAGGCCGTTGCGCTGGCTTTTCTCCGGGTGGAACTGGGTCGCGAAAATATTGTCCTTCTGCACGGAAGCGGTGATCTTTACGCCGTAGGCGCAATACGACGAGACATAAGAAGGGTCGCAGTCAAAATAGAATGAGTGGACGAAATAGAAATTCGTGTCATCTTTAAGCTTTGAGAAAAGCGGGGCGCGTTTCACGATCTCGACATCGTTCCAGCCGATATGAGGGAGCGGCAGGTCCGTCGGGATCCTGCGCACTCGGCCCGGGATCCAGCCGAGCCCTTTGTTCATGCCGTGTTCTTCCGAATCCGCGGCGACCAGCTGCATGCCGAGGCATATCCCGAGAAACGGTTTCTTTTTCTCAACCACCTGCTCGTTGAGCGCGTCAATGAGGCCGAGCCGCGCAAGGTTCCGCATCGCTTCGCCGAACGCTCCCACCCCGGGCAGGATCAGGGCATCGGCGGACGCCACGTCTTCTTTCCGGTCCGAAATGACCGCCGGAAGGCCAAGGAATTTCAGCGCGTTCACCACGGACTGGAGATTTCCCATGCCGTAGTTCACGACGACATATTTCGTTCCGTTCACCATGAGCTCCATCCTCCGTCCACCATCAGCACCTGTCCGGTGATATAGGCGGCCGCGTCGGAACAGAGAAAGACGATCGGCCCGGCAATATCCCGCGGGGCCGCCATGCGCCCCATCGGGGTGAGTTTCTCGTATGCAGCGACGAACGAGGGATTCTGATCGTCGAACACGCCGCCGGGGCAGATCGCGTTCACCCTGATGTTGTCTTTCGCGAAATACGTCGCGCAGTAACGCGAGAAATTGATGATGCCGCCCTTGATGGCCGCGTAGGCCGCGGGCATCGTCATAGCGGTGCCTTCATAGACGCTGAAATTGGGGGCGAGAACGCCGTAAATGGAACCTATATTGATCAGCACGCCTTTCTTCTGAAGTTTCATCTGTTTCAGCGCGCGCTGCGACGACAGCATGTAGCCGTTCAAGTGCATGTCCACGTTCTTTCTCAACGAATCCGCCGGGATGTCCTCGAATTTCACGCCCCAGTCGGCGGTCCGGGGATAACCGGAGTTGATGAAGATGTCCACCGCCCCCGCTGAGCTTGCCGCCCGTTCGATAGCCCTTTCGATCGAGCCCGTGTCCGTGATATCCAGCGGAAGGAATTCCGCGGACAGGTTTTTGAAAACCTCGCCGCCAAGCAGTTCCCCCGCTTTCTTTTCGTCGATATCCGCCATGAAAACGCGCGCGCCGCATTCGGCCAGCGCCAGGCATATCTCCCTGCCGAGCAGCCCCGCTCCGCCGGTAACGACCGCCGACTTGCCTTTAAGTGAAAACAGTTCAGAGTAACTCACGATAGTCCTTTCTCCCGCATCAGGAGCTCGACGAGCTTGAAGTCGATCTCCCGGTCGATGTCTATGGACCTTTCTTCAGGCATCTCGTAAAGCCTCAGTTCTCCGTCCCACAGTGTCTTCATCGACAGCAGCGAAGAGGTCCGGTAAACGTATATCGAAGCGTTCATGTCATAAACCGCGGGCGCGTCCTGGCGCCGGATGACGCTGTTGTCAAGTTTTTTGCAGAGCGTCGCGCGCCCCTCTCCGTCCAGTTCCACCATGTTGAAATAGGGGCTTTTTCGGGACCGGCAGCCGGTGATGACCGCGTCGCAGGGATCCTGTATCATCAGGTTGATGCATCCCCGGATGTCGTAGATGCTCCGGAGCGGGGACGTGGGATCGAGATCGACGACATAATCCGGAACGTACAATTCTTTTTCCATCAGGAAACGGATCGCGTGCTTGAGGGCGTCCAGCTTGCCAGACGTGTCGGCCGCGAGTTCCGCGGGGCGGATGAACGGGACCTCGGCATACCCGCTTTTGCGGGCGACGTCCGCGATCTGAGAGGAATCGGTCGTGACGATAATGCGTTCGATCATCTCGCACTGGTGCGCCTGTTCGATCGTGTGGACGATGAGCGGCTTGCCGAGCAGATCGCGGATATTCTTGCCTGGAACTCCTTTGGAGCCCCCCCGCGCGGCGATGGTTGCGCAGATCTTCATGTTTTTTCCCTCTTACGGACGGCATCCGTTCTTAAAGGCGAACAGTTTGCGGAACAACGGCTCCGCCTCGTTCAGATTATTCATCATCCGCGGATTGCCTCTGTTCTTCAGAAAATGATCGATCTGCGCCGCGTATGTCGCCTGCACTCCCGTATCGAACGAACGTGAAAAGGTGCCCCGCGCGCCCGACACTTCGACGGCGCCGGCGATAAGGTCGGCGAACACGTATCCTTCGTCGGTATCGATCCTGATGGTGCGTTCGCGGTGCCGGCTCAGGAAGTTCAGGTGCATGTTGACCGGAACGCCCCGGCAGTCGAGCAAGGCATCGACGCAGTCTTCCGTGTCGACGGTCACGTCGGACCGGCGGCTGCATGAACCGGTGATGCTGTCCGGCGCTCCGAGAAGATGGTACATGAGATCGAATTCGTGCGATATGTCGAACAGGACGCCGCCGCCGAGCTCGCGGCGCGATGAGTATGATCTCAGGTGGTCGGTCCCGGGGCGCCAGTCCGGCAGGAACGACGAATTGTATACCGAAACGTGATACACCTTCTTATCTTTAAGGAAATCCTTGAGCCAGACAATGACCGGAAGGAACCTGAGGTTATAGGCTACATAGGACGGAAGGTCCTTCACGCGGACTTCATCGAGAAGGACATCCAGCCCTTCAAGGGACGAACCGACGGGTTTCTCGATGAACAATGGCCAGTTCTCCCGCGCGCAGCGCGTCGCGGTCTCAATGTGCATGGACGTGGGGTTGGTGACAAAAGCGGCGTCGGGCCGCGCCGCGCGGGCCTC
>CAZNYG010000104.1:0-4238 GCA_964577205.1 uncultured Elusimicrobiales bacterium
CGATGAATCGGCTACAGGATCAACAACCTTGCGGGACAGTCTTTTGCTGTTGTCTTTCTTTCATGCAGCTGATAGTGCGTCTCATTAAACGCGCCGGCTAAAGCCGTCGCCTACATTTCCTTTTGTTGCCGCTATCCAACCACGTATCCGTCGTTATCGCCTTTGCTGATAGTCTGATGGTCTGATAGTCTGACAGTCGCCGTTCCCTTTTAATTCTTCGCGTTTGATCTTTCCCGACGCGGTCTTGGGGAGCGCGGGATAGAACTCGACGATCTTCGGGAATTTGAATGAAGCGAGGTTCTCTCTGCAGTAAAGCATTACATCCTTGTCGGTCAGGGATACACCTTCAGAAGGGACAACGCACAGTTTGATGGCCTCTCCCAAAATCTCATCCGGGATGCCAACCGCCGCGCATTCCATGACACCCGGCAATTGGCATACGACGTCCTCTATCTCGAACGGACTGATACGGTTGGCGCCGCATTTGATCATGTCTTTCTTGCGGCTTACGATATAAATGAACCCGTCCTTATCAACGCGCGCGAGATCTCCCGTGTAAAGGCGCCCGTGCCTGAGCACTTTAGCCGTCTCTTCCGGCGCGCGCCAGTATCCCCGCATTATATTATCGCCTTCGGCGACGATCTCACCGGCCTCTCCGGTAAGGACGGGAGTATCATCGTTTTCGCTGACCACGGCAAGGGTGACACCGGGAATGCCTTTTCCGATCGAGCCATTCTTCGTCTCCAGCATCTCCGGCGGCAGATAGCTCAGGCGGGCGGATGCCTCGGTCTGCCCGTACATGACAAAAAAACGGGCATGCGGAACGATCTCCCGGAACTCGCTGATAAGCGCGGTGCTCATAGCGCCGCCCGCCTGTGTGACATAACGCAGGGATGGAAGCGGATATGAGCGCAGAGCGGACTTTCTCAAAAGGATCGCGTAGTGCGATGGTACTCCGGCAAATCCCGTCACGTTTTCCCGCTGCATGGTTTCCAGGATGGTATTGGGATACAGAAAACGGTTATCCAGCACCAGCGTGCCCCCGGCTTTGATATGCGTGGTCAACAGGGAAGCGCCGTACGAATAATAGAAAGGCAGTATGACCATCATGCTGTCGGTATCGTTAATCCCGAGATATTCAATGATCGATCCGGTATTGGCAACGATATTCTCGTGTGTCAGCATGACACCCTTGGGCTTCCCCGTAGTACCGGATGTGTACATGATGGCCGCGAGAGGGACCGGTGGAGGCTCAGTATCCGCTCCGGAGCATTCAACGACCGGGACCAATCCGGCCTCTTCCACGCGGAAAACCGCCGGTCTAACCGTCGAAATATCATGGAGCGCGGCAGCGCGTTTCTGTCTCCCGGCATCGGTCAGTATGAACCTCGGCGCGCAATCGTCCGTCACGGCCTGCAGTTCACGCTCCACCAGCTGAGTATTCATCGCAACGACGACCCCGCCCGCTTTCAATATCCCGAAATAGGCGGCAACACTTTCCGGCGAGTTCTCTATCAATAAGGCAACGCGGTCTCCGGCCCGAAGCCCCGACCCGCGCAAGGAAGCCGCGATCGCGTCAGACCAGGCATTGAGAAATCCATAACTGACGCGGCGCGGGCCATGGACGACAGCCGCCTTGTCTGGGAAGCGCTGGGCACTGGTCGTAAGAAATTCGAATACTTTCATAATTATGTGATGTTACGCGTCGGTCAGTTGAAAAGTTGTGGTAGGCGCGGGCTTTAGCCCGTGCGTCAAATTTAACGCGCCGGCTGAAGCCGTCGCCTACAATTACAGAAATCAACATTATGTCCAGACATTAATCTTCGGCAATTACACCACTGTATGTAAAGCCAGCACCTTGTGACCTGATCAACATCTTGGAATTATATGTACATACCATTAAACATATCTGAAATAGTAGTGAAATTGTTGAAAATCATGCGGCATGTATCTCCTTGATGGGGACATGGTGATTAGGTATCCGGGTGTCAAATCCTTTGACAAAGAGGCGGTCAAGCAAAAGGGTGGTCAATATGCCGGTGACTGCGATGTTGTGGCGGGCGCCAGCGGCGGCAGGGCCTCCGGCTTTGCTTTTGGCGGCAAGGAGATTTACCGCCTGAGGAGTGAAGTATCCGGTGGATGTGATGTTCCGCTCGTCAAGTATTTCCTCCAGATAAGGATGGGAGAACCCGTTGAAAAAACTCGCGCAGTCGGGGGAACGGTATGCCTGTTTTACCCGTTTCGTAATGCTTTCGGGAAGGAAGGGGGCGGCTGTTTTCTTAAGGATGTATTTCTCGTTCAGCCCTTTTATTTTAAGGTTCGCCGGAAGGTTGAAAGCGAATTCCATTACGCGATGATCAAGGAATGGATACCGGCCTTCCACCGCGTTTGCCATGGCCATGCGATCGCCCTGGGACGAAAGCAGGTTCCCCGAAAGAAGCGTCTGCATTTCGATATACTGGGCGCGGGCAAGCTCGTCCCAGCGCATGAGATCGTCCGGCAGGAGTTTCAACAGATCGCCGA
The DNA here is from genome assembly GCA_964577205.1 of uncultured Elusimicrobiales bacterium. GTDB lineage: Bacteria > Elusimicrobiota > Endomicrobiia > Endomicrobiales > CAIRNS01 > CAZNYG01. The sequence continues at coordinate 2,524 of CAZNYG010000104.1, forward strand.
GGGGATCGTATCCTTCGAGTTGTTCCCTGAAGCCCGCCGAATACAAGTTCTTGATACCGGACGTCATTTCCCACCGGGGAATATGAGAATAATAGGGCTTATCCGTTTCACCCAGACGCGCCCGGTAAAAACCGACAAGAAAAGCGGGCGCCTGCCGCGGCCAGTCGGGAATATACTGATAAAGGCGGCTGAGAAGGTTCGGCCGCACGCGCGATCCGGGCTGGCGCGCCCAGAACCTGCGGATCTTCATTTCCTTGAAAAGGTCGTAACCTCCAAATATCTCGTCGGCGCCTTCGCCGGTAAGCACTACCTTGAACCGGTTTTCACGCACAAGACGGGACAGAAGATACATGGGGCCCGGAGCGGTGCGGATGAGGGGTTTTTCGGCATGCCACACGGTTTCCGGCATCACCGCGCCTATGTCAGCGGGGGTGCAGGTCACTTCGTGATGGTCCGTCCCGAGATGGGACGCCATCTGTTTCTGGAAGGCGCTTTCATCATAATCGTGGTCGGCAAAACCTATGGAAAACGTCTTCAGTTCATTGTTGAAGTTTCTCTTAACCAGCGCCGTGATCAGGGAGGAATCCAGGCCCCCGCTGAGATACGCGCCTACCGGCACGTCAGCCCTCAGCCGTACGCGGATGGCATCCAGAAGCAGCTCGTTCAATTGTTCCATAACGGCCTTTTCGCTCAGCGGTAATGGACCGGTATATGATATATCCCAGTAACGCTTGATGTTGAGCGACCCGTTTTCAGCGAGAAGATAATGAGCGGGAGGCAGTTCAGAGATGTCTTTAAAGACGGTACGGGGAGGAAGGGACGTCCAGAAGGTGAACAATTGATCCAGTCCGCGCGGATCAAGGGCCCGGGGGACTGAGGGATCCGCGAACAGGGCTTTTACCTCGGACCCGAACAACAGCCTCCCTCCCGCCTGAGTGTAGAACAGGGGACGCACGCCGGTACGGTCACGGGCAAGCAGCAGCCGCCGGCGCGGGATATCCCAAAGCGCGAACGCGAACTGACCGTTGAGGCGGGCAAACATATCGGTCCCCTTTTCTTCATAGAGATGGACCAGCACCTCGGTATCCGAAGATGTGGCGAACCGGTGGCCTTTTTTTATCAGCTCTTCGCGCAGTTCGGGATAATTAAAGACCTCGCCGTTGTAAACGATCCAGATCGTTCTGTCCTCATTATGGATCGGCTGGCTGCCGCCGCTGAGGTCGATGATGCTCAGGCGCGTATGGCCGAGGCCGGCACAGGCATCCCGATAAAGGCCGGCTTCATCGGGGCCGCGGTGATGCAGAAGACTGATCATTGTCCGAAGGATATCGGAAGAGACAGGCTGAGACGAGGAAAGATTAAAGATACCGCAGATTCCGCACATAGTTTTGTAGAGGCAAAGACGGACGCTGGATGCTGGACGCTGGATACGGGCAACGGCAGAGACAAAGACAAAGGCGCCGATAAATCGGCGGGCTACGGGATCAACAACCTTGCGGGACAGTCTTCAACTGAATGCTTACCGCTGGAAGAAACTAACAGGTAGGCGCGGGCTTCAGCCCGTGCGTCTCATCTAACGCGCCGGCTGAAGCCGTCGTTTACAATTCCTATTGTTACCATTATCCAGTACTAATGTTTTGAAATGCCGCGCGCGGCTAAAGCCGGCGCCTACAATTCTTACTGTTACTGTTATCCGGCGTCTATTCTTTTTTCTT
>CAZNYG010000105.1:0-1866 GCA_964577205.1 uncultured Elusimicrobiales bacterium
ATGGATGCTGGGATGGTACAATCCGGCCGACCCTTTTAACTTGAACGGCACCGTTGATCCCAAAGGAACCGATACAGGAACATATCACCAATATTCCGGTTCTTGGAATGCTTCCGCCTCGGATAACAGGTCGTCCGTCCGTTTGTATAATAGTGGACATAATATTCGTAATCGCACTATCGGTTTCCGTCTGGTGATGAACGCGCCTTGATGTAAGAGGCCTGTTCCCGCAGGTCCGGTTTTTACCGGACCTGCGTGACTGTTTCGCAGAGCGGAACTGTGTTATTTGGTTGCGGCTGAAAGCAGCTTTGTGTTGAAAATTAAAGGAAAATTATTGATGCGGAAAATAAACAAAGTCGCCATGTTTTTTATGTGCGGAACGATAATAACGGTTGGTTCCGAAACTTTTGCCCGGACAGAAGGTGAGATGTCTTCGAAAACGCCTGTTTCCCGAAGTGGAACATCAGGGAAAAAGTGGCCGGACGCGTTCCGGCGCGTGGAGATTCCGTGTTCGGTCGATGGGAGTCGGCAGCCGGCCTATTTTTTGTCCGCGTCGCCAACGGATGGGAAAAAGCCGCTGGTCGTCTCGCTGCACGCGTGGTCGGTTTCTTTCGATCAGGAAGATCCCGTTGCCCGCTATGCGCTTCAGGCGGGATGGAACTATATTCGCCCGAATTTCCGTGGTCCCAACACAAATCCCGACGCCTGTTTGAGCCGGAAGGTGTTCTCTGATATCGACGACGCTGTCGCCTATACGAAAGGACATGCGCCTGTCGACGAACGATTTGTTTTCGTGGCGGGAGTGTCGGGAGGCGGCTTGGCCACGCTGGGCACGTATATGCGGTCGAAACACGATGTCCGTTTGTTTCTCGCGTGGGTGCCGATCTCCGATCTGGCGGCATGGTATGACGAATCGGTTCAGCGTAAGAACAAATACGCCGGGGAGATTTTAGCCGTCACGTCGTCGAAGGGCACGCTGGACGCAGAAGAAGCCCGGCGGCGTTCGCCGCTTTTTATGGCGGGACCCATTATGCCGCGCAAGCGGCTGGAAATCTATGCCGGCATTCACGACGGACACACGGGAAGCGTGCCCGTTTCACAGTCGCTCCGCTTTTTCAACCGGCTCGCTCGGCAATACGGACAGGCGGCCTCGCAGGTGGGCGAAACGGAGATTGAGAGCCTTCTGAACGAAGTCGGCGATCCAGGCGCGACCGGGAAGCTCGACGGCCGCGCGGTTGTGTTTCACCGTGAAATCCCGCAAGTTTCGGTGACCCTGTTCGAGGGTGGTCATGAAATGCTGGGCGGATATTGTTTCCGGCGGATGAAGGAAACATGGGAGGCGGAGCGCGGACAAAAGGAAACGGACGGCAATCGGCAGCCGCTTTCTTTATACGCGCCGCCCTTTGAAACGGCGGTACATCCGTTTTTCCTGAGTCTGCCTCCCGGCGCCATCGAAGCGAGGGGATGGCTGCGCGATTGGGCGATACGTGTCAGGGACGGCTATACCGCATGTATGGACGACGTGGACGATGAGTTTAAACGGGCCTGGTCGCCTGATTTCAAACCGACCGGCGCGGGGTTGTCTTGGCCTAAAGGTTCCTGGCCGTTTGAGGGCGGCGCGTATTGGTTCGACGGTCTGATGAAACTGGGTTTCGCTCTGCATGACGATGCGTTGTTGAAACAGGCGCACCGTCGATTGTATGCGGTTGTTGACGATATGTGCGCGAGCACCAACGGCATCTTTTTTCTCTCGTGGCTGGACAACAATCCGACAAATTGGAAGGCTTTATACGCGGCGGACGGTTTTCCCGTCGGGAAGGGCGGAATCCTGGGGAGGACGCTGCTGGAAATGTACACCGCGACAGG
>CAZNYG010000105.1:1876-4223 GCA_964577205.1 uncultured Elusimicrobiales bacterium
GACAAACGCATTCTCGACGCGTTGAAAAACGCCTACGCCTGTGATCCGACCGCGTTAATCAAAGCCAAATGGCGGACGACGAATCTTATTCCCGCCTATGAGACGTATGTCTGGTCCGGCGATTCGGGTGTCGCCTCTGCACTGGACACGATGTTTAGAGAAGGCTGTGAGGGCGTGCTTCCGGCGCGGAGCCGCTACTACGCGTCGGTGCCGGGCGGCGGTCCTAATCGCACTTCTCCGAATGCGCACGGCGTCATGTTTCTTCAGCATCTGACCTCCTGGACGGTCGGCACTCTCTGGACGGGGAATACCCGTTATCTGAACGCCGTGCTGGCGTGGGACGATTGGATCAATCGTGTGGCCATGCAGCCCTACGGTGTTCCGGTCTCCGACGAGTGGTATCATCCGACAGGCGCTTTCCGGGGTACCGAGACTTGCGATGTGGCGATGTATCTTGAGGAACAAAGGGATCTGCTGCTGCTGACCGGCGATGCGAAACGGGCGGACCGGATGGAGCGCGCTTTCTTCAACGCGGCGCCTGCCGTGTTCTCGCGTGACTGCAGGGAACACGTCTACTTCCAGTGTCCGAATCGCTTCGCGGCGGGTTCGCCGAAATTTCCCGACGGTCCGGGTGGTGGCGGGGGTATTTATAAGCGCAAGCACTATCCCCTGTGCTGCACCGCCGCACTCAACCGGATTCTGCCGGACTATCTGTCGAATATGTGGCTGGCGACTCGCGATAACGGTCTGGCGGCCCTCTGTTACGGTCCCTGCCGCGTGACGGCCCGTGTTGCCGATGGCCTTTCCGCGGCCGTTTCCTGTGAGACGGACTATCCCTTCGGCGAAACCGTCCGGATGACGATCCAGCCGGAACGGACCGCGACCTTCCCGATTTCCTTTCATGTTCCCGGTTGGTGTGAAAAGGCGGAAATCGCCGTTAATGATGTGATGTGCAAATCGGAGGTGAAACACGGTTTCATGAGGGTAGATCGGGAATGGAAAAAGAACGATGTCGTTCGACTCCGTTTCCCAATGGTTCCGCGGATGATGAAAGGATATGACACGGGGCTTGCGCTTGATAAAAGTCCGACGCACAAACCTGTGCAGGTGGGCATTCCCGGATCGGATGGTTCCGGAAAACCGTATGCGACTGTTTCGTACGGACCTCTCCTCTTCTCACTGCCGATTCCCGATACAAAGGACTCCAACACACCCGATCCGAACGTTCCCTGGGCCTTCGCGCTGGACGTGAAAGATTCCGCGCCTGCGGTTGAACGCGCGCCTATGCCTGGGCAGTGGGACTGGCCTCTGGCGGCGCCGCTGAAGGTGACGGTCAACGCGATGCCGATCGACTGGTCGCCGGATCGAAAATATCCCTCGCTTCCCGCGACGCCTTTTGCCAAAGACAAGCCTTTGAAACGCATCGTGCTTGTGCCGTACGGCTGTACAAAATTCCGGATTTCGATGTTCCCCGTCGTGAGCGAGTGATTCCAGCAACCCAATTCAATCTCACACAAAGGCACAACGGTCACAAAGGATCTTGTTAAGATGATTTCTTTTAGCTTCGTGCCCTTCGTGGCTTCGTGTGAGAAACAGCTTGTTACGCGCATGCGGGATTGCTGTTGTTGATTTGGAAAAGAATCGACTAAGGGTAGCCGACTAAGGGTGTTAGACTAAGAGTGAAAAACTCCCGAAACCAGTCGCGTTATTCCTGTCTTGGAAAGAACAGGTGAAGTCAAGTTTCCAATCCGCGAACTGTTCAGCCCTTCTTTCGGAACTCGGTCATGGTCATGCCGAACCGTTTTTTGAAGAGAACCTTCAGATAGGTCTCTGCCTGATAGCCGCAACGTTCGCTGATTTCCCCCATGGTCAAACGGGTCTCGCGCAGCAGGGCGCAGACGCGGTCGAGGCGACGGAACTGAATCTCTTCGAGAATCGAGCGGCCGCAGGCTTCGCGGAAGCGGAGTTCCGCCAAACGCCGTGAGACTTTCAGGTGACGTGCGATGTCCGCCACGCTGATTCCGGCGCAGCAGGCGTTGAGACGGATGAATTCGATCGCCGCCGCGGCGAGATGGTTGAGGGGACAGACGCTGTACTGCGAGGACTGTCGGTGTACAATCCGCTTGATGCCGTATGTGATGTTTACAGGCTTGAGCTTTTGCCCGCGCATGAGGTGGTCGAGCAGTTCGGCCGCCAAATAACCGCCGCCTTCGAAATCCGGCAGGACACTCGACAAAGAGGGAACCGTGTTCTCGCAAAGCATTTCGTCGTCGTCCACGCCGATGACGGCGATTTCTTCCGGCACGCGGATATTTTTTGACCGGGCGACATCCAGGACTTCCAAGGC
>CAZNYG010000106.1:0-3959 GCA_964577205.1 uncultured Elusimicrobiales bacterium
CTCTATTTTCAATATATTTTACAACTCATATTTTAAATGTGTCGGACACTAGTGACCTTACTTCATAAAAAGGACGCGCTCATGAAAAAAAAGGTTGTCGTGATAGGAGCGGGACTTGGAGGGCTTTCCGCGGCCATCTCGCTGGCGACTGAAGGCTGCGCCGTCAGCGTATATGAGAAGAACGACCGGTGCGGGGGCAAACTGAACGTAAACACGCGTGCCGGATTCACCTTCGACCTCGGCCCTTCCATTCTGACGATGCCGCATGTGTTCGACGAGCTTTTTACACGCGCGGGAAAAAAGCGCGAAGCGTACGTGGGTTTCAAGGAGCTTTCGCCTCACTGGCGGAATTTCTTTGAAGACGGCGCCGTGCTTGACCTTTCGCCCGACATGCGCCTGATGGAGAAAGAACTGTCCCGCCTTGCGCCGGACGCGTCGCGGGGCTTCTACGGTTTTCTTGAATACTCCCGCCGGCTTATGCGGTCGATCGAAGAAGGATACTTCGCGCGGGGCCTTGATACGTTCGCGGAGCTTGTGCGCTTTTACGGGCCCTCGAAGAGCCTGCGTTCTTTTGACCTTTTCCGCTCCATGGACGGCGGTGTCCGCGCGCATATCAGCGATGAGCGCCTGCGGGATGTCCTGAACTACTTTGTCAAATATGTCGGATCTTCTCCCTACGACGCCCCGGCGCTGCTCAACCTGCTGCCTTACGTGCAGTTCGGATACGGTCTCTGGTACGTAGACGGCGGGCTTTACGCGCTGGCACGCGCCCTCGAAAAACTGGCCGTGGAACTGGGAGTCCGGTTCGAGTACTCGCGGGAAGTGACCGCCATAACCACCCGCGGGGATGCCGCGACAGGCGTGCGCCTGGCGGACGGGGCCGGGCGCGAGGCCGATATCTTGGTGTCCAACATGGAAGTGATACCCGCCTATGAGCGCCTGCTGAACGAAAGCAGGGGATTCCTCAGGCGTTACCGCAAGTTCGAGCCCGCGTGTTCAGGCGTGGCGCTGCATCTTGGTATCGATCATGTTTACCCGCAACTGGCACATCACAACTTCTTCTACGCGCGCGACGCGCGCGCGCACTTCGACACGCTTTTCCGCCGCAGGGAGCTTTCTGAGGATCCCACCATTTACCTTGTCGCTCCCTGCGTGACAGACCCGGCGCTGGCTCCCGAAGGGTGTTCCATCATCAAGGCGCTGCCCCACGTGCCTCATCTGCGCGACGACCGGCCGTTCACCGAAGAGGACTACCGGCCTTTCCGCGAACGCGTGCTCGATAAGCTGGAACGTATGGGCCTGACGGGCCTGCGCTCGCACATAGTCGCGGAAGAGATGTGGACGCCTCTTGACATCCGGGACCGTTACTATTCAAACAAGGGCGCCATATACGGCGTCGTTTCCGACCGTAAAAAGAACCTCGGGCTTAAAGCGCCCAAACGCAGCGAAAAGTACCGCAACCTGTATTTTGTGGGGGGCAGCGTCAACCCCGGAGGAGGCATGCCCATGGCTGTCATGTCCGGGCAGAGAGTGCGCGACTGCATCCTGCGTGATGAGCTGGAGCTTTCGTGATCACTGCCGCGTACATAAATTTCCCCCTGCCGCTGAAAACAGCATGTACCCGCCTGCTGTGTGCCGCCGCAGCGGCCATCGCGCTGCTGACGCCTCTTTCCGCGGATCAGCGGGAACGGGTCCTGCAGTTCCACAGCAGGGTGAGCGTCGCGCCTGACTCCTCACTGGCCGTTACCGAGCATATCCGGGTGTTCTCCGCGGGCAGCCAGATCCGTCATGGCATCTACCGGGACTTCCCCACCGGATACCGCGCTCTCCTGGGATCACGCCACAACACCGGATTTAAAGTGCTGGAAGTCCTGCGTGACGGAAAGCCGGAGCCTTTTCACACGCAGCTGCAGATGAACGGCATCCGCGTATACCTGGGGGAGAAGAATACCCTGCTCGACACCGGTGAACATACATACACGCTTGCCTACCGCACGGACCGCCAGGTGGGCTTTTTCAACGGCTATGACGAGCTGTACTGGAACGTCAACGGGAATGGATGGGAACTTCCTCTGGACCAGGTCTCGGTCACGGTCACGGTGCCCGGAGTTCCGCCGGCGCGGCTGACCGCCATGAACGCGTGGACCGGCCCGAAAGGATCCACGGAAAAAGATTACACTTCGGGCACCGACGCGGCCGGCAATACCTTCTTTGCGGCCACCCGCCCTCTCGGCCTCAAAGAGGGCCTGACGATCGCGGTCCGCTGGCCCAAGGGCCTGATTCAAGAGCCGACGGCCGTGGAACGGGTCAAGCGCGCCCTGCGCGACAATCTGAACAGCGCCGTCGCCCTCGCCGGCCTCGTGCTGGTGTTCCTGTATTACTTCTACGCGTGGGTCAACGTGGGCCGCGGCCCCGCGCGCGGGACCGTCACCCCTCTGTACGAGCCTCCCGACAAATTGTCGCCCGCGGCGCTGCGCTACCTGTCCCGCATGAAGTACGATACCGTATGCTTTTCCGCGAACATCATCGATATGGCGGTCAAAGGATACCTCCTCATCACCGAGGCGGAAGGCACTTATATCGTCCGCAGGACGGACGCGGATGACACGGCTCTTACCGGCGACGAAAAAGAACTGGCGGCGGCGCTTTTCAAGGACGGCGAACAGATCGAGTTCAAAACGGACAGCCGCGTAACGATAAAAGCCGCGACGGACGCGCTTCGAAAAGCGCTCGAAGCCGCCCACCTTTCGAAACATTTTGTCACGAACACGAAATATTCCCTTGCAGGGCTGTGCATATCGATCGCGTTCCTCGCGGGCGCGACGCTTTCCAATGCCTCGCCCACGACGTTCCCGACGGTCTTTATCACGATCTGGCTCACCATCTGGACCACCGGCGTGGCCGCCCTGGTCAACCAGGCCCTGGCGCAATGGCGGGCGGCGCGGTACAGAAGAACAGCCGTCTTCGGCGCGCTGTTCCTGACGCTGTTCTCCATTCCCTTCATCATCGGAGAGATCGCGGGGATCACGGCTTTCATTTTCTTCGCGTCGCTCCCAATGTTCCTTATCATCGCGGCGGCGGGCGTCGTTAACGCGGTATTCTTCCGCATCCTGAAAGCGCCGACGCGGGCGGGAAGAGAGATCCTGGACCGGATCGAAGGATTCAAGATCTACCTCGGGGAAGCCGAAAAAAGCCGGCAGAGCCTGATGATCCCGCCGTCGCTGACGCCTGGATCGTTCGAGAAACATCTCCCCTGCGCGCTCGCGCTGGGCCTCGAGCGGAAATGGGCGGAAAAGTTCTCGGGGACACTTGACCGCGGCGGACAGACGCCTCTGTCCGCCGGTCCTTCCTGGTATCATGGAGCGGCATGGGGCGCGATGGGAGCCGCGGGCTTCGCTTCTTCGCTGGGAAGCTCCTTCTCCAGCGCGGTCTCTTCGTCATCCAGCGCCCCCGGGTCAGGTTCGGGTGGCGGTTCTTCAGGAGGAGGAGGCGGTGGCGGTGGCGGGGGTGGTTGGTAGTGAAGACAGTGCAGGGAAAGTGTAAAGGAAGTGCGGGGGAAGTGCAAAGACAGTGCAAAGGAAGTGCGGAGAAGGTGCGGGGGGCAGCGCGCAGGAGCGGCCAATTATTACATCATTGCTCGTCGTGCCGCACCGTGTTCAAGGCGAACAGTTTACTGTGAATTAGAAAGCTCACCGTTTTGTTTATGCCCAGGGGATCGGTGACACGGGATATGGCGTTCACGCTCCGTTCCGGCTGTTTACCGAGGCATTCCTGAATCTTCTTCAGGAACTGAGGGTTCGATACCTGTTTTACCAGGGACGCGACGTTCATCGTGTTGATATTCGTGCGAGCGGCATGGCGGGGGCCCTTGACCGTTTCAACCTTGACCATCTTTCTCAGGACCTCGCTCGCGAGAACGGCGTTATCCTCCGCCTGAAGCATACAGGCAAGCCCTCCGA
>CAZNYG010000107.1:0-3901 GCA_964577205.1 uncultured Elusimicrobiales bacterium
TGTATACCGGGGGCCTGTATCCATGCATCACATCGATCGCGCCGGCTGAAGCCGTCGCCTACAATTCCGATTGTTGCCGTTATCCAGTGCCCAGCATCAAATATGCATTGCAGTGGCGGCTTTAGCCGCCGTTACTGTAAAATAAAATCGCGGGTTAATCGGCGCCCAGTTTGAAAAGGAGCGTTATGCGGTGAATATCGCCGAGATCGCCGGATGGGACGAAAGCGTAGTCGATATTCAGTTCGCGGGCATACATGAAACTGAGATCGAGATCACGTACCTTGAACCCGAAACCGGCGCTTAATCCGTTCGCCGCGTCGCTTAACGTGGAGTAACCCACACGGAACGCCAAGGTGTCCTGCAGGAGGTATTCCGTGCCGAGCGCCATCCAGTTCCTGCCGTAAAACGGCTTGTTCAGGTCCATCGCGACGATAAATGAATTATCCAGCAGCCACAGGGCGGCGCCGGTCTTAAAATTCAGCGGGAGGTCGTATTTTTCACTGGCGTAGCTCATTTTGCCCCCCACGTTCTGCACCGCGAAGCCGAAAGACAGGAGTTCAAGAGGGGTCAGAAGAAGCGTACCCGCGTCGAAGGACATATTGTTGGCTTTCTCGTTGTCGGCCTCTTCCTGAAGAAGCCTCGCGCTTGCTCCGCACAGTACCTGCCAGGAATTCTCGGCTTCATACACCTTCCGTCCGTAGGCTATGGTCGCGAGCATGGCTTTATACGGAAAGGTCCCCTGCGCGTTGCCCGCCGTATCGCGTTTTGTCAGGTTCCCGGCGTCGAAGAACGAAAGATCGCCCGCTATGGTGCCCATGTTGAAAACGTTCGACGAGCGCACGTCGCGCAGGCTGTAAACGATACCCGCGTGCTGCTGATTCATACCCTGGAAAAGCTGATTGCTGGTCAGAGGGATCTCCATGTGATTGATCCCAGCAAGGCCCGCGGGGTTAAAATAGAGGCACCCCGCGTCGTCCGAAACAGCGCAGTACGCCCCGCCCATCGCCGCGGCGCGCGCGTCGGGCACTATTTCGAGCGTCTGCCCGCCCGTCGTGCCGGTAAGAGAAGCGGCGGTAAGGCAATGTACCGAGATCATCGATGGAACAATCAGTGTCAATAAGAGCCGAACGCTTTTCTGCATGGCATAACCCTCTTTTATTGCTTATATTTACGTACGCGATCACTCACGAAGATCTATCCGGGGATCCATAAATACCGCCGCACGTCAAAACCTGGCTGCCCGATAACGGATCTCGGGCATGACACCTTTCGCAATTATCGAATGATGACGACTTTCCCGGACGCTTTCTGAGCGGCGTCGTTAGTGATAAGGTACACATAGATCCCGGGAGCCAGAGGATAACCGTCGTTATTGGTGACATCCCACGCGGCGGCCCCGGAAACAGCCGTCAAGCGCTGGTCGAATACCGATTCGCCAGTTATCTTGTATACGCGCAGACGGATGTCGCCCGTCAAATGGTCGAACTTCATTGTCGTATGTCCCCGCGCAGCGTTAAAAGGGCTGGGATACGTGATGACATCCCCGAGGTCCGGCGCTGTGACGGCATGTAGAGATGCTGCCGGGACGGCAACCGCTGACATGGCAAGCAACAGAATGAGGCGATAGAAATTTTTCATGTACAACACCTCTCAATGATAACTGATGTTACGCAAATGGTGTCATGCCCGATAACAACACTCGGGAATGACACAGTATGCGAAAGGCCGGTTTTTAGTTCTCGTAGTAATAGTAATCGTACATGTATCGGGGCATGAAATAGCGGACGCCGGTCAGCACGAATCCGAGGAGCGGCGCGTTCGCCTTCGCCAGAATTCCCTCGGCTTCACTTACGTCTTTGCGGCGTGTCGCTCCAGATTGAATCACCATTACTATTCCGTCGGCCAGTTTGCTGATGACCGGCACGTCGGGAAGGTTCAGCACCGGCGGGGCGTCAAGTATTATGGTGTCATACATGCCGCGATACCTGTCGATGAGCTCCTTACAGAAAGATGAACCGAGAAGTTCGGACGGGCGAGCCGGACGGGTACCGCATGGAATGGCACTCAAATTCGGAATGATCGTCTGCAATGGAGCGCTGTTCTCGGAATTCTTTCCCGAGATCAGTTCGGTAAGGCCGGGGACCGGAGGAACGGAAAGCAATACATGCAATCCGCCGCGCCTGAGATCGCAGTCGATCAGCAGTGTCTTTTTGCCGTTATCCGCCTGAGCGATTGACAGGTTAAGCGACGTAGTGCTTTTGCCCTCGCCGCGCAGGGAACTGGTCACCAGCAGCACTTGCGGCGGGGGCGCCTCATGCCCCCCCTCAAAAATGCCGGCGCGAATGACCCGGAACTCTTCCGCGATCTTGCTTTTCGGCTCATGATAGATCACGGCCTGAGCCGAAACCGCGGGATTAAGCAATTTCTTCGCGTTGTGCGATGACACAAAACGCATTTTGGCGAGCGACTCTTTGCTCTCGATCTTGCCGATAAGCCATTCCTTCAGGTCGCGCACTAACGAAGGTTTCACGATCTTTTCTTCCGTGATCATGTGCGACACGTAGCCGAGGGAAGGGATCGGCAGAAAGGCTTTTGCCTGTTCGAAGGTCTGGAAGGTCTTGTTCATGTTCTCCACCATGAACGCAAGGCCGAACCCCAGGGCAAGTCCTCCCGCGAAACCCATGCCGATGATCTTCAACATGTTCGGCTTGACGGGCCTCAATGGCAGACGGGCGTACTCAAGGATAGTGAACCGATCGCCCTTTTCGGAGTCCTGAAGGCGTTCCGAAACGTACGCCGACTCCAGCTGCCGGAGAAGCATCTGGTAAATGTCTTCGTCAACGCGTTTGGCGCGTTCGACGTTCTTTAATTCCTCCTCGGAAACCTCACGGGAAGGCGTCGCGGACCTTTTTTTAATGCCTTCCTTGCGCCTTTTCAGGTACTCGATCTCAAGCGAAAGCTGTTTATACTCCTGCTCGGCCTGCATGAACGCGGGATTGATGGTGGAAACGCTTTCCTTGACGGTCTGCTTTTCCATCTCCTGGCCGATCCTCGCCTTTACCGTTTCGACCTCCTGACGCAGAGCCATGGCCCGGGGGTTGCCTTCCTTGGCGTCCATCATCACGCGCGTCAGCTCGCTCTCCAGCTGGCCGAGCCGGCTTTGCAGCTGTGCCATGACGGGGTTCTGGGCGGTGGTGATCTGCGAGGGGATTATTTTCTGGAGGCGCGCCAGATTATCGCGAAGGACGGCATGCCGGTTCTCCATCGTCCTTAACTGGGAGTCTATCTGGCTTTCCGAAAAATCCTGTTCCGACGATTCCAGTTTCTTGCGGTAAATGACAAGCTGCTCGTTGATGAATTCGACCGCGTTTGCCGCCTCTATGCGTTTAAGCCGCGAGTTCTCCGCGATAAAATTCTGGGTTATCGTATTGACAACTTTCTGCGCCGTGACCGGGGACCTGTTCTGGTAGGAGATTTCAATGATGTCGTTGGAGCGGACCTGCACGATCACGCTGGTCTTCAATCGCCTTATGAAATCTTCCCGCTCGACCGGCGACGCGGCATCGCTGACAAGGCTCAGCTGTGTCACGAGCTGTTCGAGTTTCGGCCACGCGAGTATTTCTTTCGAAAGGGTCTGCACCTCGTTCCTGAGGTTCGGAGCAACGGCTATACCCCTGACGAGAGGATCGATCATCCTTTTGTCGTTCACCTGAATAAGCGTTGCTGTCTCGTATATTCTCGGCATGAAGATGCCTGCGATGATCGAACCTATTAAAACAACCGCGAACGGGATGAGAACAAGGGCCTTTCTGCGAACAACCATCTCCAGCATATCGTGAGGATTCATCTGTGACGCGTTCTCTTTTTCAGTCATTGGGGTTCCTTTTAGAGGCAAACGACG
>CAZNYG010000108.1:0-1434 GCA_964577205.1 uncultured Elusimicrobiales bacterium
GATAGAAAGTTCTCATTAATTCCCCCATAATTTTACATATATTTTACAGGTGTGAAGTATAATATGACCGTGGCGGTCTCCGTTGATGAGACTGTCCATGGTATTTTTTTATTTATCGGAGATCCCGTGTCTCTGTCACTAAAACGCTTGCTTTCTATTCTCATCTCCTTTTTCCTTCTGACCGCTTCCCTGCCCTGCGGCATAGAAGAAGCGCGGGCTTCGACCACGATCCCGCCATCCTCTCTGACCTTTTTTCCTGCTTCACTGGGAACAGTCGCGGCTGAACATATCGGAGCCGGCGACCGGCTAATAGTGATCATACAGGACTACCACTGTCACGTGCCCACGCAGCTCTCGATAGCAAAAATACTCGATTGGTATCGCCGGCAGTACGGCGTACAGGAAGTTTTTCTGGAAGGGGGTGTCGGGACGCTGGACCTCGGGTGGCTGAGGAATATTTCCGACGTGAAGAGGCGGGAAAGGATAACCCGCTGCCTTGTCGAACAGGGCGACCTGACCGGAGCGGAGTACTATGGGGCATTATCGGAAACGCCGGTGACGCTCCGGGGTATTGAGGACGGGAAACTGTACGTTTCGGCTTTAAGCCGGCTTCGCGAGGTGATGGAAGCGGGCCCCGGCGCCGAATCCGCACTCAAGGCGATGCACGAAAAGGCGCGGCAACTGAAACAGAGGCATTTCAACCGCCGGCAGAAAAAGCTCGACCGGCTCGCTAAAGCTTACCGTGATGACAGGATCTCTTCTGAAAAATATCTTTCTTACCTCCTGGGTACCGCCGGAACCTGCGGTGTGCCGCCGGGAGCATTTTCATCCCTTGAGCATCATTTCGATTACCTGCAAAGCGTCAAACATCTGCGGTATGCCCGTGTCTCCAAGGAATTGCGGATGCTGATGGACGACCTGCGGAAGATACTCGCTTACCGGGAATACAAAGGGATCGCGGATTGCGCGGGGGACAGCGAACGCCAGGACGAACTGTGTCTCCGGCTGAATAATGCAATCGGCGCGCACGCCCTGTCCGGAAACGTCCCTTCCCGTTATCCGCGTCTTTACGCCTGGTTGAGATCGAACGAAGCCCGCGCGCGGCTGAATCCCGTCATGATAGTAAAACAGGGAAAAGAACTGGAGCGGCTGGCGTTGGCGCGGCTCGCGCGCACCGCGAACCAAAAGGACGCGGCGTTTCTCGCCGGTTTTCCCGATCTGCTCGACGATTTTGTCAACGGGCGCATGACGGAAGACGATTACCGCTATCTCGCCGGTAACGCGGAACGCTTCGCCGCCCTGTGGCAGTTGTTCGCGGGAAGCGACGCCCTGACCGGCCTCATGCCTTTCATCGAAGCCTCGGGCGGCCTTTTCCGCCTCAACGTGGCAAGGAATGAAGCGTTTCTCCGCCATGTGCTGGCGGAGGGACAAACC
>CAZNYG010000108.1:1444-3880 GCA_964577205.1 uncultured Elusimicrobiales bacterium
TTTCATACGGACGGCCTTACCCGTCTGCTGGAAAAAGACAATATCTCCTACCGCGTGATTACCCCGGCGACCGGGAGCGCAACGGAGGCGGCTGAAACTAACTACCGTCGCAGGATAATGGAAAGCAACCGCGTCTTAGTATCAGCGACCGCTCCGGAGGTGGAGTCAGGAAGAAAGAATGAAAAGGAAAAGAACGAGAAACTGGATAAGGCAAGAGAGGCTATAAAAGAGGAAGATGGCCAGCCAAATAAAGAAAAGATCGCGGCGATTCTCGCCGGACACAGGAACCTGATGGCTCAGCAGGGACCGAAACGCGGGGAGAAACCGAAGAATTATCCCGATATTGTGAGCAGCATCTGGGATGCGAAAGAAAAGGGGCTTGATGCATTAGAGATATACGCCGACCATATGCTGGAAGGCATGGATGACCGGGATGATGCTCTGAAGCGCATTGGAGTGCTCATCGCACATGAGGAAGAAATACGCGAGGCGGCGCGACAGGCGAGGATAACCCTGATCATACATACTCCCGCCATTTCAATGAAGGATCCGGAGAGCGGCTTGTACAGATATCCTGAGCCGGGAAAGGACAAGGATGTTTTCAACGAGTGGCTTACATTCGGAGAGAAGATCAGGGCGGTGGCGGTTACCGTCCACATGACCGATCTCAGCGACAGCAATTCGGCTACGATCAATGACTTTGCGGATTACGTAATAAAAGCGGCCGAACTCCATATAAAAGTGATGATCGAGAACACGAAGTTCGTTTTGAAGGAGGATGAAGGAAAGTGCGTGAATGATGAGCAATGCTATGCTGTTAACAGCAAGTTCCATACATGCGAACAATTTATCAATGGACTTAAAGCAATAAGGAAAGCAATAGAAGACCGTTCGCGGAATCATCCTGATGTAAATTATGCTGATGTACTGCAATGGCTGGGCGTTACCTTCGATGTGCCGAAAGCCGTCCACGCCCCCGACCGTACTGATCCACTGAAATATCTCGACAGGATCCTCGAAGAGGATTTCAGTGTCGACGACATACACCTCGCTCAGACGGACAGTGAAAAATACAAGAAGCACCCTATTTATACCAGCGGCGCCATAGACGACATGCCAGGCTTCCTCAATGGCCTTGCCGCAAGGGGCTGCAGGGCATGGATAAACCAGGAGATAGACGGCCTTGATAAGATTGTCAGCCCGTCGCGGGATACCGCTGTCGGACACATGCTGGATGCTGTAAAAGAAGCAGGCAGTAATAAGATCGCCGCGGCAAAAGTCCGTTACGACATGGTCCTGGCACTGGTGTTTCCCGAAAAACCCGGTGACGGGGACGCCATGGACGCAGGGAACGCCCTGGACGCTCTTGCGAAAGTGCGCAAAGACCTTCGCGGGATCGTCGATCTTCAGGGAAATTTCCTTACGCTGGCTGAACCGGAACAGTACCACATAAGCGTCGTTTCAAGCCGCGAAGACATGACAGAGGAAATACCGAACGAAAATGAAAAAGATTTTGATCCCCGCGTATCGGAAGCAAAGAGCGTCATCGACAGCGCCATTGCTGATGCGGGCCTGACGGATTTCGCCGGCTCGTTGCGGGGGACGCTGTTGCTTACAGAAGATAACGCCATAATCCTTCGTATAGAAGACCCCGGGATGGTGGAAAACATAGGGCGGTTGAGGAACGCCATCAGCGGGACCTGGTCAAAACCGGAGATCGTGCACATAACCATGGGACGGCTGAACTCTGACGGGTTTACCAAAGAGGATTTGCAAAAAATCAAAGGTGTCCTTAATATGCATAACCATCTGGGAACGACAAATGTTCCCCTGACCATCGAAAGATTTAAACTGGGCATCGCGCCCTGGGGCAGGCCCGACCGGATGATCGCGGAGAAGATAGTTAAGCTGCTTCCCAGTGCCGATCAGCAGGCTGCCGCTGATGCGCTGAAAGCGATACCGGGCAGTTTCGAAGAGCATAATTATCATTCCTTGCTTGCCGCTTCGTGATTTCTTTGAGCAGAAATCCTCTATTGTAAAATAGAGCTTTTTGCTTTTTCGCTTTTAGGGCCAGGATCTTCGTCGATCACTCTCCGCCGCATGACCTTCCAGGTTTTTCAATAATTTCACAGTTCTTATATCATTCTTCCTTCTAATAATTGTATATTAGTAGTCACTAGTGTCCGACACAATATCATGTAAAATTCAATTGATATTGTGATTCGTCGCTTTCGACTTTTTCTATGTTCTTTAAAAACGCCTCATTTATAAGCGTTTTTTCAAATAGGTTCAAACTTAAAAACTGTAATAAAGTATAAAGACTCTCTTCGATCTTAAGCCGTTTACGCGCGATTGCAACTACGACATAAACAGAAATGGCGATCCAGATTTGTGTCTTCACCGCATTCTCGGAAGTGCCGTAGAAAGACTTGATTC
>CAZNYG010000109.1:0-3836 GCA_964577205.1 uncultured Elusimicrobiales bacterium
AATCCGCTGAATGAGTTCAACCCGCGAGCCGCGCGAACATGCCATGCCCCTGTAGCCTGCCGATTTATCGGCGATGCCTTTAGGGGAGATAGTAAGAAGGCTGAAGTCTCTTTGTTCAAGAGAAGCCGGAAGGAAACTCTGGCAGCCAAAATACTATGAGCATGTGATAAGAAATGATAGAGCATTGGCAGCAATAAGAGAATGCACAAATAGTAATCCATTGGAAGAGACTATCGATGCCAAAACTTTCTACTAAACAACAAAAGACGCCGATAAATCGGCAGGCTGCATGTAGTAACGTTGTAGCTCGCCCATTTATGGGCGCTGTTAAAAGTGCCAGCTGTGCCGATAAACCGGCAAATCACAAAAAGAGAATCCTGGCCATAGAAACTTCAGGTACTACTTTCAGTCTTGCCCTCGCGGAAGACGGCTGCCTTGTTTCGGAGGTCTTCTGGTACTCCGGGCTGACCCATTCTGAACGCCTTATCCCCGCCCTGGACCGGCTGCTTTCCGATGCCGGCTGGCATCTCGAAGAGCTCTCTGTCATCGCCGTATCCACCGGCCCCGGCAGCTTTACGGGTATCCGTGTCGGCCTGTCCTGCGCCCGTACCCTTGCTCAAACCCTCCACCTTCCCCTGGTCGGGATGACCACGTTGGAACTCCTTGCCGCGGCTGTCCCGGAAGGCCCTTATCGTGTTGTCCCGATCATCGACGCGCTTCGAGGAGAGGTCTTTACTTTAAGCGAAAATGGTGATCCGGTAATCATTTCCGTTACAGGGTTCAAGCGATTGTTTAAGAAAAGCGCGATCCCTTTTTTGTTTGTGGGAAATGCTGTTGAGTCCTTTCGTGAAGAGATCAAAGGACTGTTTGGAAAAAAGGCTGTTTTAGCCGATACCTGCCTCAACTCACCCCGGGCAGGCGTTCTCGCTCTCGCTGCCCAAAAACTTCAGCCCCATTCCTACACGCGGATCCATCCCCTGTATATCCGCCGTTCCTGGGCTGAAGAAAAACAGCGGAATCCCTGACAATTCCCCGTTAATTGCGCAGTTATTTCACATGATCATCCTATTATGGTCATATTGTTTTCTTGCTTTGCGTACACATGCAAATGGAGACTCTCTTTATGATCGCAGCCGGCCTGGCTTTCCGCAGAATGCTTCAAACCCTGAAAAAAATACCATTCTTGATCAAAAAGGCTACGGCCGTTGTTACAGCGGCCTGTTTTATTCTTACGGGAGTATTCGGCCAGGTTCTCGCGGTAACAGCGCGGGGAAACCGGGTGACGGCATATTATGAACAGCCCTCAGGCGGTCTCGCTCTTCCGAACACTATCGGGCGGATAACCGGCGCGCGCGATCAGGGTTCAGACACCGTGGTAGTTGCCATTCAGGACCTCCATTGCCATCCGCAGGTCCAGCAGAATATCGCGGACATCCTTTTCTTCCTTCAAAAAGAGTATGGAGCGCAGTCGGTGTACCTTGAGGGCACATGGGGAAAAACAGTCGATACCGGCTGGCTGCGCTGCATTACGGATGAACCGCTCCGGCGGTCGATCGTGGACGGACTGCTGGGTAACGGCGAGCTTACCGGCGCGGAGAAATTCGCTGCGCTGGCCCCGGGAGCGGTGATACGGGGACTGGAAAATGAAAAGCTGTACAAAGAGAATTCCCTCCGGCTCCAGGGCATAAACGATCAAAAAGACGCGGTCAAGGCGATGACTGACGAAATAGACGCAGCGGTCACCCGCGTACGCAAAAGCTATTTCAATGCCCGCCAGAACAAGATCGAGGGCCTTGTCGTCCGACACGAGGCGGGAAAGCTGGAGAGCGGAAAGTATTACCGGATGCTCCTGAAGTACGGGCGCGGCATCGGCACGGACAATGAGAGCTATCCCAACCTGAAAGGGTACGTCAACCTCCTGTCCCTCGAAAAGCAGATCGACTACAAAAAAGTCTCCGTGGAGATACGGGCACTGCTCGGCGAACTGCGCGGCGCGCTGCCGTACGCCGAATACCAAACGCTGATGAAGGACAGCGGCGATCTTCAGCGTATGGACCGGTTCTACCTCCGGCTGAACGCCCTTGTCGGGAGCCGTTCGCTCTCCCTGATGAAATATCCTGCCCTCGCGCGGTTTTTCCGGTACCTTGAAACTGGAAAACGCGTCGATCCTCTCGCCCTTATACGGGAAGAACGCCGGCTTATCAATGAACTCGGGTTCGTGATGGCCGAAAATAAAAGCCAGCGGGAAGTGGTATTCCTGAGCGCGTTCACCCGCGTGCTCAAAGACTTCTTCGCGAATAAGGCCACCGCCGCCGATCACGAATACTTCACGAAAAATTATAACGAGTTCAACCTTCTCTACCAGGTTTACACCGGCAAAAACACGATAAAGCGCCTTGAGCCTTATTACTCGTTATACCGCGATTATTATCAGGCGAACATCAGGCGCAATGACTGCTTCGCCTCCAACATTCTCGATGGCACCGTCGCTGGAAAACTGGATACGGCTGCCGGGAAAGGAGAACCGGAAGACCGCGTCTGCGCCGCGCTGCGGCATGCTAAAGAAATAAAAGTAGTGGTCACCGGCGGTTTCCATACCGAAGGGCTCACCGCCCTGCTCGCGCAAAAAGGCGTCTCATCGCTCACGATAACTCCCAATGTCACTGAAGGCACGAAAGACTCCGACCTTGTCTACGCCCGCGTCATCGCCCGCCAGAACCGCGTCCTGTCCAACGCTTTCGCCGCCATAGCGCTTTCCCTGAGAGGGACGGATCAGCCGTCCGCGGTGATAAGCACGGCTCTTTTGAAGTGCATCGAGGCCTTTGAATCAGGTTCTAAGACGGAACGGCAGGTAACCGACGACTTGAACACTATGCTGCACAGCCTTTTCAAATACGTCGCCGAACTGCAAAAAAGCGAGCCGGAGCTTTTCAGCGAAGTGTGCCGCTCAATGAAAGACTTCGGCCTTACCATGGAAGACCTCGAAAAAGCACCTGCGGTCAGGTTCGAACTGAAAAAGGGAAAAACGGCTGACGGAAAACGCATCTTTTCATTGACTATGGATGGCCGGTCAGCCGAATATACTTTTTCCGGCGACAACAGGGTCATGAAACACGGAGTGGGAACAACAACAGTCAGGAAGGGCCCTCTGGATCCTCTTTCAGGTTTACTGGTGCTGCTTGTATCCATTGTCCTGCCCGGTCGAGTTCCGGACAATGAGGCCGTTCCAGGTGTGACTGTCGATGGCCGTTCCGGAGTTCCCATAGTCGTTAGCAAAGATGGGCCTCTCTACAGCTGGAAAAATGAGTATCCAAGCAAAGACGGATCAGGCCGCAACACTCTCGTGCGCGTCATGACGAGACCTGACGATATTTCCTTCATACAGGATTTGGAGGAATATGTCCGGTTACCGTTCATGAACCCGGATCAGGGAAGATTATTTGTCAGAGAGAAGGAAATACGTTATCAATGCAATGCTTATAATCCGCTGCGGGATGAACTCGAGTCTCTTCTGAAGGGAAGGCATTATTGGGAAGCGGTGCAGCTTCTGGATATTGCCGCGGCTCATGTCTATCAGGCCATGGGCAAAGACAGCGGGGTCGCCTACTATCCCGGCGAGTTCATCAGGAACGCGAAAGTGATCAGGAACGGCAAACGGATCGAGGTCATTTGCGATAATCCTCTTGCCGTGCATCGGACGGAAAAGGAAACCCGCGATCCGGACGCGTACGTCGGACGGATACGCGACGAGGAAGCGCTGCTTAAGGACATGTTCATGGGCCTGCTGGGAGACGACGGGCCCGGCCTGGCGGAGCAATTACTGTCCGTGTCGTTGT
>CAZNYG010000110.1:0-3059 GCA_964577205.1 uncultured Elusimicrobiales bacterium
GAAGCGGTGCGGGAAGGACAGCTCATTGTCCTTGATATTTCCTCATACGGCACGGAAGACGGGCGGTTCGATGATCTGCACACGCTGTTCTTCGATATATCGAATTGCCTTGGGATCAATTTTCAAAAAACCCTGTGGCAGGGAGCCGGAGCGCCGGTCCATGACGGGTTCGAAACGATAACGCCCGGATTTTTCCTGCTGGAAATGCTGAAAAACGCGTATGTGCACGGCAACCGCCTTGAGAACCGGAGCATCGCGTTCCATATCGATCTGGAAGAACGGAAGATCACCGTTTTTGATGACCATCTTGAACACAGTCCTGATAACGAGGCGATTGAAAAAGCGAAGAAGGCGGGGTTGTGGGGAAAAGGCCGGGGTGTGCCGATGATGTCAGGCAAGGTTCAACCGCCATCTTCCCGCGCCATGTACGGCATCGAGCTTGATGAAGAATGGATCGATAACCCTTATCTGCCTGTAAATGCCGCCTATGACCGCCGGGTAGAAGATGGCCACGGTGTTCAGCAGGTTGCTTTTTCGCGGCTTGGGGAAAAGGAAGCAGCGTCAAAGCCGGCCGGCATACATCCTCTGTTAACCCATGTTTTGCCCGCCGGGCTGGCAGTAACTCTTCTGTTTGCCCTGCTGGCGGGTATTGCCCCGGACGGCCTCGGGCAACTGGCCGCCGCGCCGCTGCCGCCGCATCTGATGGATCAGAGCGCCGGGGCTTATGCCGCCCGTCAGTTTTCCGGACATGGCATGTTCTTTGTCTCGGGTTCAGTCGTTATTGATGTTTTAAGGAGGCTCAGCGGAAAGCCAACTGGGATAATGAGTCCCGCCCAAGTGATAGAAGTACCTCATCCGGTTGAAGAAGGCACGTATATCTCAAGGCTCGAAAGAGCGATCGAGATACTGTCTCACAGTAAATACCGCGACGGAGCATGGGCCGATCTGCGTGATCCCGATAAGTATGGAAAAACGACGACGGATCCTAACGCGCCCGCTCCCAAAGATGTCATCATCGTCGGCGAACTTCACGGGAGGAATGATAACCTGGAGGCCATACTCGCTGATAACGATAACGAGAAAAAGATCGTCAACGGGGAACGGACTATCATCATCCTCGGCGACGCGATCCATGACAAGAGGAACAGGCACAACACACAGTCTTCCCTTGACACGATGGATAGAATCATCCGCTTGATGATCGAGGCGCGCGATAACGGGCATGACACTGTGTTCTTCCTCCCCGGGAACCATGAATGGCTGGATCTATATATGAAATATGGGAAGAATAATCCGGGAAGATTTTTCAAGGAACACGTCGACGGGATAGAAGACGGCAGTTATTACGACAAACTGAAAGAGTTCATAAGCAGGTGCCCGATTGCTGCGGTGGGAGATAATTTCGGCGCCGCGCACGCGGGAGCGCCGGTAGTCAAGGATAAAGAAAGCATGTTCTACGGAATAATACGGGGAGTTGATCCGTCGGTAAATACCGGTGTCATCAATTGGATGCTCCAAAACGCGGAACCGGAGAAATTTGATAAAAATGACGTTGAAAAATGGCTTGTCAGGGAAATGGGGCTGCCGCGGGATAATTGCATGTTCTATATCTCCCATACCCCTTCGAAGAACAATGAGGAATGGTATTACTTTGCCAATGGCCGTACGATGGTCCAGTCCGCGTTCCGGGATAATTTCGGGTACGTGCGTCTCGTTGGCGGCAGGAGAGAGATCATAGACCTGTCTCCGCGGAAAGAAATTACACTGCGTGAAGAGATGAGTCCCGTAAAAAGAGGGCCGACGCTTGTTGCCTCGGTTGTTTTATCCCTTGCCGCGCTGCCTGTTCTGGCGGCAGTTTTCGCCGGCTTCGGTGTTGACCCTCTGCTGTTGTCAACGGCGTTCACCGTCGGCGCCGTGCGGTTCGCGGGCATCAGGAGAATGGGCGGCCCGGCCGCGTCGCCGCTTTCCCGCAGCGTCATTTTCCACGCCTTCCTTCCCGAACGGGAGACGGAGGCGCGCGCAATAGTAAAAGAACTCGCCGATAATACATCCGAACTCGGCACGGTGCATCTGAACGTTACGCTGGGATCCGCGGAAGAAGAATTGAACCCGGAGAATTACATATTCAGTGAAAAGGCAGTGGTGTCCTGCCATGGAGAAATGATGATGGTGCGCCTTATGGTCAATAAAAGCAAACGCGACACCCTTTATCTTTTGCCCGAAGACGGCAAAAGCTTTCCAGAAGATGCTGCCGGCCGCGAATTGTTTCTGGCCGAAGCCGCGCAAAGCATTTCCGACGAGATCAGGGATAACGGGCCGCTCCGGCACGATCTTGCTTCGCAGAACACGCCGGGAAGGCTGTGGAAGCTGCTCACTGGCGAGGCGGATGAACTGCGCCCCGGGGCGGTAGTCTGCTATGATATGGCGCCTTCCGCCCTCCGTCAGGACCTTCACGTTTCCACACAGGATCCGGCAGGCAGCGTCCTTGAGCTGGTTGCTTCCGCCGCTGAGATCGTCCACGCCTGTGGCGCACTCAAACCCGTCCGCGTTCTGAAGGAAATATCTGTCAGCCCTGAAAATGCCGAAAGGGCGCGGGCGCGTATGCGGCAGGCGGCGGAACAGTCGTATAACGCCGTACTGCTGACGGGGACGCCGGATCAGGTCAGCGCTTTCATAAGGGACAGCGAAAGCCTGCTTCACGAGATACGCCGCGGGGGCGTGCAGCTTTACGCTCAATATGCCGTCAAAGGAGCCGAAGACCTGGGAAAGATCCGGCGATCGGACGAGCATATCCCCCTGGAAGGTATCGTCATTGACATGAAAGACGTAAGAGCCGATCAGATGTCCCCTGACGAACTGAGCCGCATCAGGAAAGAACATGCCCCGTTCGCGTATCTTTCGATCAGGAACGGTGAAGCGCATGAAGGATATTCCTGTGTCCGGTCCATGTCCCTGGGGGGCAGCGTGCCCGGCATGCGATACAATGACGCACTTGTCCTTGAAAACGCCGCCGCAAACGGAATAAACAGCATAGACGAGCTCTACGCCCTGCTTGACAC
>CAZNYG010000110.1:3069-3707 GCA_964577205.1 uncultured Elusimicrobiales bacterium
AAAAGTGATCAGGCATAAAGACGCGGAAGAATGGATCGAACGGGCCAGGGGCGCGGCCAATGTCGTCATTGTCAGCGAAGAGCTGGACAAGCTGGGGAGCCCGGGGTATATCGGCACGCTGCTGGCGGGATTGAACATGCCGTTTGCCTCTTCGCCGGCCGGCGAGTTCAACAGCGAAAAGGATCTCGCGCTCGCGATGGAAAGCGTGGATGAAAGCAATGGTGATCTGAGGGAAGCAATGAGAGAGGTCCTGTCGTTTGCCGTTTCGCAAGAGGGCGGAACGCTGAATGTCCCGGATGCCGATCGTAAAAAGTTCGCGGATGCCGGCCTGTCGTTGGCGGACAAATTGAAAGAACATGATCATAATTCGCTTGCGCTGCATACGGAACAGTTGTTCAGAGAGGGGAATACGCGTCCGGCGGCCGCGGCGGGATGGGTATACGGCATGGCAGCCGCCTCGTCATGGAGATCCGTGGAAGGGACCGGAACGCCGGCCCGTTTCGTTTCGCCTGAGATGGAAAAAATATTTGTCAGCCGTCTCTTTGAACATGCCATCGGCACCGGCGATGACGTGCCGGTTGATCCCGAGGTAAAGGAACTCGATCTGATACGCGCGGAAATCGACGAATTGAGCAAAC
>CAZNYG010000111.1:0-3450 GCA_964577205.1 uncultured Elusimicrobiales bacterium
AATTACTGTTATTGCTACTATCCAGCCTCGCCTCTGTCGTTATCGCCGGTGCTGATAGTCTGAAAGTCTGATAGTCGCCGTTGTTTGTTGTTTAATCTCATGAAAAAAACATTGCCCGCATGGCTTTTGCCGGGAGCGGTCGTTCTGGTTGCTTTTGCGCTTCGCGTGTGGGCGATCGGGTGGGGATTGCCGCTCAAAAAGGCGCATATCGACGAGTCCGTGGTGATCTTTTACACGATGCGCTTTTTTTCGGGCGATCTCAATCCGCATATCTTCTTTGATTACCCGACGCTTTTTCTCTACTTGCTGGGCGGCATCTATTACGCGGCCTTCCTTGCGGGGAAACTTTTCGGGCTCGCCCCGTCGCTGGACCAGTTCGTCGGCATGTACCTTAACGGAGATGCCTCGCTCTTTTATATTCTCGGCAGGCTGGCCAGCGCCCTGGCGGGCACGGGAACGGTTTGGCTGGTATATCTTCTGGGCAAGCGGCATTTCGGCAAGGGACTGCTTGCCGCCATAATTACAGCGATACTGCCGATGCTGGTGCTGCACAGCCATTACGCGACGGTCGACATCGTATCGATATTTCTGCTGCTCACCGCCTTCCTGCCCGCGGGACGCTATCTCGCGGGAGAAGGACGGAAGTATCTTTACATCGCCGGGTTGCTCTTTGGCGTGGCGACGGCGGCCAAATACTATCCGGGAATTTTCCTTGTGCCGCTCCTGGCATACGCCGTCTGCCGGGAAAGATCGATCATCCCAGCGGCGGGAACGATCGTGTCCTGTGCCGCCGGATTTTTGGCCGGTTGCCCGTACGCTCTGATAGATCACCGCGCGTTCCTTGCGCGGTTCATCGACCGTTTCCAGCTTATCGTCTGGCCGGCGGGACAGGGAGCGGCGGGAGCTTCGGCTCACGCGTCTTTTTTTCATCCAGTGATCCTGCTGAACAATCTGAACGCGGCGCTGACGTTCCCCTTGTCGCTGGTACTTATTTCAGGGTGTATCGTCCTGGCCGCCGCTCCCGGTCCGGACCGCGCGCGTTATCGATGGTGGCTGGCATTTCCCGTCACCTACCTGCTGTTCATCGGAACGTGGAACATAGGATCGCCACACTACGTTCTGCCCGCGGTACCGTTCATCGCGCTCGCCGGGGTCAAAGGGCTCTCTGTTCTTTTCAACCGGAAGAAATGGATGGCCGCGGCGCTTATCGGGATATGCTGCGCGGCGCCATTGTATAAAAGCGTCCGCACGGACATGCTGCTCGCGAAAGAAGATACGCGCCTGACGGCACTCCGCTGGATGAGGGAAAATCTTCCCCGCGGCGCGAGGATACTCCGGCTTCCTCACACGCCGGAATTTACCCGTGCAGACCCGTTCCTTGTCCGGGTCGACTGGGAAGGGAAAACATCCCGCGTCCCGGCTGCCGGCCTGAGCAGGGCTTTTGATTATATCGTGATAAGCTCGTTCGGCGGCGAACCGCCTTCCGCGTGGGAAGCTTCGCTGCTGCGTGAATATGTACCATTAATGGAATGGCCGCGCATCCCCCTGGCGGCGTTCCATCATCCGAGGATCACCATCTATGGAAAAAAAATGTAAGACGGTAGTCGTAATGCCGGCATACAACGCCGAAAAAACATTGAAGATGACGCTGGACGCCATCCCTCCCGGAAGCGCCGACGAGATCATCCTCGTAGACGACGCCTCCCGGGACAATACCGCTGAACTGGCCCGTTCGCTGGGCCTGAAGGTCATCCGCCATCCTCAGAACCTTGGGTACGGAGGCAACCAGAAAACCTGTTACCGCGCGGCTCTGCGAGACGGCGCCGACATCGTCGTCATGCTGCATCCCGACTACCAGTACAACCCGAAGCTCGTCCCATACCTTTCAGGACTTATCAGGGAAGACATCTGCGACATAGTCATGGCGAACCGCATCCGTACCAGGGCCGAAGCCCTGAGCGGCGGGATGCCGTTGTATAAATACATCTGCAACCGCGGATTGACGTTCATCGAAAACCTTTTCCTCGGCCTTAACCTGAGCGAGTACCACACAGGCTACAGGGCCTTCTCCCGCAAAGCCCTCGAACTTATCGACTGGGAAAAAAACTCCGACGATTTCGTGTTCGACCAGCAGATCCTGATCCAGGCGGCCGCTCTCGGCCTGCGCATCGGAGAGATACCCGTGCCGGCGCTCTACTTCAAGGACGCCTCTTCCATCAATTTTATCCGCAGCGCCAAATACGG
The DNA here is from genome assembly GCA_964577205.1 of uncultured Elusimicrobiales bacterium. Classification (GTDB taxonomy): domain Bacteria; phylum Elusimicrobiota; class Endomicrobiia; order Endomicrobiales; family CAIRNS01; genus CAZNYG01. The sequence continues at coordinate 2,245 of CAZNYG010000111.1, forward strand.
TTACGAAACGCTGCTCAATATCGGCCGTTTCACGATCCACCGCTTCCGCATCAAACGCTATCCCGAGTACTACGCGAAGGGAAGCGAATGACCGGCATTACGCAACGTCAGTAAGTAACTGGTCTAACGCAAGATTTCCACGACTGAGGTACTTCCACAGGTCACAGACAGGGAATTCCAGTCCTTTCGGAGCGGGCGGGCACATGCCATTGCAAATCGCAAAATGCAAATTTCAAATTGAATGGCTGAAAGCTGTTGACGTTCAATTTGCATTTTGAAATTTAAGATTTGAAATATCATCATTGACGCATGGAACACTCGACAGCAGCTAAGGTATCGCGCTTAGTACCAGTCATTGAATGAATATGCTCATTTCCCGAAAATTCAAATACTTCGTTTTCCTTCTGTGGATCGCCGGCATAAGCCTGCTTTATTACCGGCTTTACCCTTTTCTCGAGCTCTTCCGGGGATTCCCGCGGCCGCAGCACCTTGTTCCGCCGGTAATGATCCCGGTGTATGCCTGTTTTCTCTTCTTTCTTGTTGTCGCGGCCAACGGGTTCGGTGGATTCTTCTGGAAGAACCTTTACCTGTCTTTCATGGAGCGCTTCCTGTTCGCGACGGCAGCCGGTTTCGGCATAATGGCCTTTCTTGTTCTTCTGGGAAACGCCTTTTCCATCGCCCGACTTCCTTTTTTTATCGCTCTTCTGGCGCTCGGCATTCTTCTATATGTATACTGGGCTCATAACATAGCGGCCTCGCGCGATTATCGCCGTTCGGCATGGAAAGCGGCCATCTTCGCGGCCATCCCGCTTTCCGGGACCGTCATCGGGGCCATGGCGCCGCCAACCCAGTTCGATTCCCTGGTCTATCACCTGGCGCTGCCCGTCCGCTACCTGGCCGGGGGGAAGATCTTCGCCGTGCCGCACTCATTGTTTTTCTCTTTTCCGCAGAATGCAGAAATGCTCTTTCAAATGGCGCTGGGGATACATGGAGACATCCTTGCCAACGCAGTGGCATGGAGTTTTTATCCGCTGACCGGCATGGCGTTGTACTCGTTTTCCCGCAGGGTGTGGAATGCCCGTTTCGCGCTGCTGACAGCTGCGCTGTGGCTTTTTACGCCCGCGGCCATGTTCCTCGCCACGGGAACGTACGTGGACATCATGCTTACTTTCTATGTTTTCCTCGGCTTCTACTCCCTTGTTCTCT
>CAZNYG010000112.1:0-3401 GCA_964577205.1 uncultured Elusimicrobiales bacterium
GTCCTCCGTGGAGCCCGCCCTGGCGGCTATCATAACTTTCATTCCAGGGTTCGAAGACATTATCTCCTCGATGACTCCTGTCGTCACGGGGCTCTTATGCTGATCTATCCTCACATGGAACCCGCGGCGGCCGAGTTTCTCGATAACAGCGGCATCGACTGAGTGGACGGTGACGAAGACCCTGCTGTCGATCTTCAGGTCCCTCATCCACGATATGAATTCGTCGTATTCCTCCGCCAATCCGGCGCCTGCGGCGCCCGTAAGCAGCAGGTCTATGCTCACGTTACGCATTTTGGCGCTCAAAGCCATGTTTTTCAGCCGGGCTATGTTCGCCTTCGGCGATCCGGCTATGATCTCTTCCACGACAAGCCCTGAATATCCCGCGGTAACCCCTTTTTCCGCCTTGCGGCCGCGCAGCGCGGGCACATAGCTCAACAGATCTTTAACGACGCTTTCCAGTGTCATGCCGGCCAGCGTTCCCGCGGATCTTTCCGGGCCGACGACCGCGATGCCCGCAAGCTCTTCGCCCGGAGCGTAGTCCGCTGACGGCGAAAGGTGCAGTTCCATTACCGCGGGTTGTATGCCCGCGCTGAAACCGCAGGCTTTCTCCAGTTCATATCTCCACGAGCTTTCCTTTTCGGCAAGAAGCCGGATGTACGCCTGTGAGCACGCGAAAAGGAGCCTGTCATCGAGCTCCGCGGAACCGTATTCCAAGTTGTCGAATGTAACATGAAAACTGACAACCGCCGCGTCGCTGCCCGGTATCTTTCTAACATGAACATCAGCGTTTGCTTTTAAACCGTCGTGATCAAAATGGAACGTGTGCGCATACTCGCCTGTCCCGGAAGGCTTCAGCGAGAAGCACAGCGAGTTGCCTCCAACCCGGCCCATCAGCTCCAGCCGGGCGGCAACCGTGTTCTCCGGATCGTTCGTCAAAAGGACAACCGTTTTCCCCGCGATCGGAGTATCCCGGAGGCTCTCCGGGATCGCGTTCAGGTAATATGTCCTGGCGGGAATAAACGTCATCGCGTCTCTGATCCCTCGCCGCAGCGCCATTTCAACACCGAACTCTTCTGCTTTTATTATCAGGTGTTCGATTTCTCTTCGCGCTGTCTGGTATTCAAGGTTTATCTCGTAAATTTCGTTGCGCAAATTCAATCTCGTCCATGTCTCAGCCACACCCGCCGCACGCATTCTCCGAACCAAAGCATCGAACAATCTTTTTGTTTTCTGTATCTTTTCCAGCTCTTCTCGCGCCGCTTTTATTTTTTCTTCATCGCCGGATTTTATCAGTTCTTCGAGCTTTAAAAGCGCATAATATTCAGCTCTTCCCAGAATGATCCTTTCGCCCTCTTGATTACCGACTCCATTGCGGGAAACAGCATTCGGCAAGACTTTGCTTTCGATGCTGAACAAAACAGAGATCAAAACAGCCATAATGACCGGGATCTGCAACGGGTTGCCGGCAAGGGATGCGCTGACGGTTCCGAACATGCCCGCCATATCCGCGGGCATGGCCGACACGCCGCTGACCAGAGCCATGACAAGTAAAACGATCATCGCCGACATGATCGGCAGCGACGGTGGATACCCTGTCCGGAGTTCAGGGCGGCGGGAGTTATCTCCGATAAGCCTTCCGATCCAATCACTCACAGTGTCGTTGTCCTTGAAGTACAACCGCGATAGTTTCAAATACTTTTCGAAATCGCTGTTTTTATTCATCAGCTCCATGAATACGCACGATCCATTTTTACGCGGCTCCATAATGCTGCAAAGAACTATTGTGAATACGGAAACGCGGTCGTACCTGGAGTTTTGACCGTTATGGTCGTTTTGTCCAAACGAATTCTTCTCATCTTTGGCTATTTTCACAAGCAGCAGCCCGATTTCAGATTCAGTCAGGTCTCTTGCCTCTTTCTTCGGATCTCCTCTGACTTCTATACCATTCTCACCGATAGAGTAGTAGGAGCCTTCGAATTTGAATTTAATGGGTTTTTCCGCAATGACCATCTTTTTACGCAGCGCGGTAATAAGCTTCTCATCTTCCCATTTCAGATCCTCGCGCATCAGCTGCTCTAAAGCTGCCAAACGGAAACTCGAACCTTCTTTACTGTACGCCCAGTAAAGAGCCGCCATCAACCTTCCTGACAACTCTTCCTTGTTGATCCTGTCTGAACTGTCTGAAAGAAAATAGTTGTCAATGACCCGGTTGAATACCTCGACATTCTCGTCCCTCAACGCCTTCCTGATAAGATACGCGACTTTTTCGCTGGATAGTTCGTTAAACCTGCTAACGTCGATATATTGATCCGCGGCGAGGCGATCATACAGATCATCCAGCCTTGTCGTATTACCTCCTAACGCGACTCGGCCTATAAGCCCGAAACCGATCGAGAGCGGCAGGGATAAATCACCAAAACCATGGAACTGCATGAGCGCTATCAAAAAGATCCCGATCGACAAGGGAGTAAGCGAGTAGTAATATTCAAAAAGATCGCCATTCAAAATCGCATACACTATGACCGCGAAAAACGCGACAAACATCACTGTGCAGACAAGCATCATTATGGTGCCTTCGGGCGCGTAATCCCGCGCGGCCATCGCCACAGACACCACGGTTTGCGCGTCAACTTTCCCGACAAGCCCCGAGAGCATAGCCACAACAGCCCCCGCGGCAAGGAAGGAATGAACAACCTTTGCCATCTTTTTGCTGAGCTCTCTGATTGCGGGGAGCGTTTCGTCTCCCTGTTCCGCCAGCGGTTTGCCTTTGCGCAGGTACTCCAGCGCCGAGCCGCCGCCCGTCACGACATCTATATATTTCAACGCTTCTTCCCTCGTCATGCCGAGCATTTCGGCCGCGTACCCGATAAAGTCCGCGCGCGCCTGGATCGCATCACCTCCGCCCACAAGACAGTACGTCCCGTTCTTTGCCGCCGCTCTCAGCATCGCCGCTATGACGGCTTTCGTGCCATACTGCATCTTTTCAAGATTCTTTTTATCCGAAACGCCGATCGTCCCGTTCCCGATCACGCCGGCTTTATCAGACAGGTTGTCCAGCACATTAACGTACGCAGCGGGATCTATATCGGCTATCATCCAGTTGCCAGCATCATAGTTTTCTCTTACGATCGCGTCGATATCTTCATCCGCCAGCTCAAGGCCCTTGGGTACCGAAACGCCGTTCATCACCAGCCTGCAGACCGCGTACTCGGGACTCTCCGTGTTCAGGTCCGTGCCCATCAGCAGCGTCACGTACTCCGGCCATACGATCTTGCTGACTATCTCCGGATTGTCCTTCAACAATTCCTTCAACGTATCGACCTTCTCCTTGAACGCAGGCCCGCTCCCCAGTGATTGACCGATATTCACGTCGAACGCCGCCAATAGAAGGTTCAGTATCC
>CAZNYG010000113.1:0-3080 GCA_964577205.1 uncultured Elusimicrobiales bacterium
TTTCAGAGAGAGACACTACTGTTTCGACTTGGTTAATAATGTAAAAGCCTTCCCTGGCAATTGTACTTAATCCTTTTTCCAATCGACCGTAACCAGGAATAATAGGGCCTCTGGCCGTTACGCCAATAACAAATGGCGTACCTGCCAGAATTAACAGATCTGTCGAAAGAGGGAGCGCGCGCGTCAGGGCGAAAATGACGACAGCCGCACCCAGCGCCAGCGCCAGTCGCGGGCTGACGATCCCACCGCGGGCGCCGGGAGCGGGCAGTTTTTTAATGGCCTTGATCAGGCCATCCCGGGTGAGCTCGGCGCCATCAATTTCAACCCCATTCTTTTCCAGCGTTTGCACAGTTTCACTGATGAGTTCAGTGTCCTCTCGTTCCATTTTCTCAAGAAAAGCAAGGACGATTGCCCCCACTTCATAGGGGGTAAATATCGTTGAGCCGCGCAGCCGTTTAAGCGCCTCGGACTGCTCCATAGGGATTATTTTTCGTCTGCCCTGATCCCAGGGCGCGAGTATTTTAAGGTAATACTTCTTCGAAAAGTATGGAGCGGCGAATCCGTACCCCGCGTATCCAACAACGACCGCCATAAGGGCAAGCAGGGCGATCAACGCAGTGTATTCGATGCCGATCCCGCTTGCGAGGCACCCATAAACTATCCCCGCGAATCCCAAAAGAACCGCGACACCAACCCCGGAAGCGACCGCATCTTCCCTGATGGTCCCATCCAGTCTGAATACCTGGTCGTTGTATTTCCTCAATTCGTCAACACTCAACTTAATAGCATCTATCGCTTCACGATGCTGCCTTGCTAATTCAATTCTCATTTGTGTAATCTTTTGTTTATCGCTTTTTAAATACTCTGTCTCCGCTTTTTCCTCGTCCTGCTGCATCTGCTCCAATAATTTTAGAGCGTGGCCCACAGCGTCTCTTTTCAAGAAAGCCGTGACCCACGGCTTTCTCAAAGCCTCTACGGCTTTCATTTTATTTTTATGATCGGCTGACTTGTCGAACACGATTTCAATCAGCCTGCCGACATGCGCGTTGTCGCCGGACAGTATGTTCCTGACCGCCTGAGCCCCGTAAATCTTATTATTTACTTCCGCGAATGCGATCAGCCGTTTGCCATAGTATTTGTTAAATACTGGTATGGCGGCGCGGCGCATACGTTTTCTGAGGTCAGGATTTATTGAATTCCCAACATCAAGGACTTCCTCCGCAAGGAGAAATAATCTTTTTTCGGTTTGCCCGGCGTCCAGCTTGCCTCGATTAGAAAGAGCCTGATCCAAAGCGGTTCTCGCCCGGGTGATCAGCTCTTCGTCACCGAAACGCTCCGCATCAACCAGTATATTGAAAAACGTCAATACAGTTGACTGCAACCCATTGATACGTTGCTCGTAGTATTCCAGTATCCCCTGCCTAGCTGATTTCTTCGTTACGGCAGGCTGTCCATCCGCGACTTTCCTGAACGATCCGCCTAATCCGGCATAGTTCGCGGGATCGTCAATAAGCCGGAAGAATTTACAGCGGGGAGTGCCGCGGACGGCCCCGGCTTTTTCTTCGAAAGCGCTGCACGTCTTGTCGGCGAACGTATCGCGAAGGAAGGCATCAAAAACACCGTGAAGGAATGTTTTAACAAAACCGATATACGTATCTTCGTTGATCTCGTCTTCATCCGTGACTTTTTCTCCGGCCGTTCCATCCTTTTCGATGTCTTGAACAAATGATATCTCGAACAGGGAGAACCTATCCGGCTGCGCCAATACCTGCTGCATGGTAATGTGCTGGTCTTTAGTGCCCTGCAACAGCAGAATATCAAGCCCGAGAGACTCGACATAATCGCGGAATTCCCGGTATTCTTTGCCGGAACCATACACGTTTACCGCCAGGATGCGCCTCTCTTCCAGCGCGGTATTGTACGATTCCATGAGCTCGGAGGCCAAGTCAAGCGTGCCGTTCGCGACTTTATCGGTAGTCTCCCGCGCTTCTTTGAGCGCGGTTTTTTTATAATACTTTTGTATGACTGCTCTGCCTTTATTTAGCAGACCTTTCATAACCTCTTCAACATAATGTTTAGCCGTTTCAACTTCGGGCTGAAGCGATAAAGATTTATTTTTGAGCACCATAAACGCCGAGCGGGCTCTGCCGGAAGAAATATCATCCAAATCGATGTCTGACGCGCTGAACCCCTCTTCATTCAATGCCCGTTCATTCAGGCGCAAGCCGACACGCATCGTCATCGCATTAAAATATACCGCTAAAAGGCCCAGCTGTTCAGCGCGTTTCTGTTCAGGCAATCTGCCAAGGTGCCTGAAAGGGAGGTCCACGACATTAAAGCCCTTCTGGTCGATAGACAGCGAGCTCAGGTTAAGCACTATGGTCTTGAAACGGGCATCGCGGGCACAATGAGCTTTATGCGCTTCCCAGTTGGACGCCTTGACGTACATCAGCGTCGGTGCCCCTTTCTGCCAGACGCTTTCATTGAAGTTCTGTTGCAGATAGGGAGCCAGGTCATATTCTTCGTCATTCATCACTACCCGGATGACTTCATATCCTCCATCAACTATCCGGTCTCCGAGATCCAGCCCGGGATGGGTCTCCGCGCGGACCTTTTCCACTGCCTTGTTGACCGCCTTCCAGTAACGTTCCGGGTTAAGCCCGCGGAAAGCCAGGACGGATATCATATGAAGGTGGAAGGTCCAGCGGCCGCCCAGGTTGTCGGGAATGACCGCAAAGTTATCGGCATCTTTCCCCAGTTTTCCCGCTAATCCGGAGTTCTTGACAAATGCCGCGAGGCGGCTGGACTTCGGGTTGTTTGAGGTTTCGAACATGATGCCGCGCAGAAGGTCCCTGAATACTTTTTCAACTTCCGGCTTCAGCTCATCCACCGTGCGGGATTCTTTGGCCATCGTCTTATAAGTTTCGGTGACCAGATCAATGATATCCATATTGAAAAGGTCTGCCTTCTCCATGCCATGCTCATCTAAATTGTGGTCATGCATTGTCTTAAACAACGCCTTGGCGAACAGGTCCCCGTCAAAATTATTAAGGGCGGCTTTGTGCCTGGCCATGATCATC
>CAZNYG010000114.1:0-1124 GCA_964577205.1 uncultured Elusimicrobiales bacterium
TTCAACCTTCCCGAAAACAAGGACATACACGCAGAGCAGTGGCTTGAAGTTCCTGAAAGACAGATCAGCCTTGGCGCCGGCGAGGCCAGGGATGTTAAATACATCGTCCATGTGCCCAGTTCGGCGGCCGGGGTGCTCGTAGGCATGGTGTCTTTCGTCCCGGAAGCGCGCGAAGGCGAGAACATCACCATGGTCATCAGCGCCGGGCTTTTCGTGACCGTCAGGGGAACAGAAAGAACAGCATGGAGCATAAAGGACATAAGGCTCGTTAAGACGGCGATGAATACGCTGCAGGCATCCGTTGACGTAACGAACAACGGCAACGTGCATCTCCGCCCTCACGGCGAATTATCGATTTTGAAAAAGGGGCAGGCCGTCGCCACGCTGAATTTCGGGGAAGGCCGCCCTGTTTATCCGGGATCTTTCCGCCCGCTTGTCGCGAACAGTGAAACCCCGGCCTTCCTTGAGCCTGGAAAGTACAGCCTGCGCGCCGTGGTGACCGCGGGCGGGGAAACCAAGGAGATCACGGCAAAATTGAAGGTCGCGAAGAACGGCGGTTTCAAGACCAAATGAAAATTTTAAAGTATTCCCTCATCATGGCCGCGGCGCTTGCCGTTTCAGCGTCAAACCTGTTTGCCGGCAACATAGGCAGGCATGTGTACGGCCTCTTCACCGAGACCTACGAGGGGATGAAATCCCAGGAACTGAATCCCGGCGATACGGACGGCGGTTATACCGGCGCCTGGAAGGGTGACGGGCAGCTGACTTTTCCCGCGCTTTCCCCCTACTACCTGAGCAGGACGGAGGGGAGTTCCTGCATGAAAGCCATCGTTAACGGGAACGGCGGCTGGTGGATACAGTTCGGCTACAACGGCACAGACTCCAGCCCCAAGGTTGCCACGGATATGTCCGCGTACGCGGGCGGTTCCCTTGAATTTTCCGTAAGGGCCAGCACCGAAATGTCTGTCAAGATCGAATGGGGCGCGGCCGGCGGCCATGAGCTGTTCATTCACAGCGATCTGGGCGTCCCGCTGGATATGGCCTGGCATAAAGTCTCGGTCCCGCTTTCCAGTTTCAACGGCATCGACCTGACGCAGATAACGATCCCCGCCGGGTTCCACATG
>CAZNYG010000114.1:1134-2347 GCA_964577205.1 uncultured Elusimicrobiales bacterium
GCCTCCCTACTCGCGGACTTACTACATAGACGACGTCTATTGGAAAAAGCCGGGGACAGGCAGCGTGAGCGTCGCTCTTAAGAATAATTCGGACGGGTCGCCCGCCGATTCGATCACCTGGGAGGATGTCAATCCGGGCATTACGCATTGGAAGGCGGCAGAGCAGCATCTTGAAGTGTCCGTGGACTATGCCCAGGAAGGCTGGGGGATACTGGTCTACACGGACAACACAGCCTCGAACGCCTCCCCGCGCTACTCCGGTATCGGCAACCCGGCCGGCCTTGTAGGATACGACGATGAAGACGCGTCCGCGTCCTCGACGACTCTCAGCATGTGCTGGCGGGTGGTGGACGTTTCGACAGACACTTTGACCATCAACAGAGGCGCGACGGTCATGGAGTTAGGCGACCCGGTCGATTATCCGGACCGTCTCTGGTCGGGCGAGCTGACGAAAGAGTACCCTTGTTTTTTCTGGATGCAGGACGTCCAGTCCGGCAATTTCGACAGGGAGTACGCGACGGCCTGGAACATCGACGGGATCCAGCACGCGGAATCAACCTGGGGCGGGGCAAAATCGCCCAACTACGTCTATTTCGGCGCTGACTTCTCCGGCGCGCTGACGCCGCGCACATACAGGACGAACAAACTGACGATAGAGATATTTTATGAATAAAAAACGCTGGCTGTTTATCATCGCCCTGGTTGCCTTCGGCTTTACCGGCCGGGGCTTCGCCGCGTTTTCAAGCGTTAATACAACAACGACAACCTGCGAAGTCGCCTTTATACCGAAATCCGTGCCGGTCGATCCCGTCACGCTCGAAGCGAACTACCTGCTCAAATGCCAGGTGAAGAACAACGCGTACGGCGCCGACGATCTCGGCTGCTTCAACGATGTTGAGTTTTCCGCTGGGCCCACATGGGTCGTGCCGCGCGAGAACGGCACCGCGATGCTGGGCCTCATTGAAGCGTACATGCTGACGGGAGAGGAAGAATACAAAATTGCGGCCCTTCGCTGCGCCGAGTATCTGAGAAGGCGACAGGAAGCGGAAGGGTTCTGGTGCAATCATTACGATGAATCCAACGCCGCCGCGGCGTATGATGTCCGCGTCGACAGCAATCCTTCGGTCTCGCAGACGGGATCGGTTATCATGGCCCTGTTCAAGGTGATGAAGGAGCAGGGCGTCTCGGAGCGATTCGGAAAGGGTTGGAGATG
>CAZNYG010000114.1:2357-2913 GCA_964577205.1 uncultured Elusimicrobiales bacterium
GCCCTGTTCAAGGTTATGAAGACTGGCTGGGACGGAAGCAGCCTGTACTATGAAACGGCAAAAAAAGGCGCTCAGTATATCATTGCCGCGATAGACAATAAACCCGGCGCGCGCAACGGCCTTTCAGGTTCAGGCAAAGAGTACGGGAGCGATACCGGTCAGTTCACTCTGGATGACGCGTTCGGCCATTACCGCTGGGGCGGCTGGAGCTGGATGTCCGACAACTGCTACTCCTACCAGGCTTTGATGGACATGAAGGAGTGGGCGGCCGCGCGGGGGGAATACGAGTTCGCGGCGCAGTGTTATGAACACGCGCTCGGGGTATTGAACGGCATTGACACCGTCATGAAGGATCCCTACAGCAGCGTCTGGTACCGTGTGGTGAACCAGGACGGCGGGCCTGCCGTGGCCGGCAGTGAGAACTTTACGGACATGGTTGACGCCATGTGCTACTATCCGCAGAAGATGGACCTTCCCGTGGCGAATTACGGTTCGGCGGGGATCGCCACTTGGATGATTGACAACCTGCAGGTGAATTCCGGCATCGTCCCCAACG
>CAZNYG010000115.1:0-2859 GCA_964577205.1 uncultured Elusimicrobiales bacterium
ACCGAATTCACGTTCGTTCTCGATGGGACGGCGCTGAAGGTTTACTCGATGAAACAGCCGGTAATTTTCGGCCTCAGCGACGCGTCCTCGGTCGCGACCGGAGCGGTCAATGCTCCCGAGTCCGCCAACATCACAGTTGACCACACGGGCAACGTCACCCTGGGCGGCAGCAGCGCTGGCGGCTCTTTCGGCATTAGTTCAGGGGCCTTGTCATATAACAATTCGTCACTGCCTTTATGGTCGCAAAGCTTATTGTTTTCTGATGACTCGATTAATTCCGAACCATTTGCGCCGGGTTCCGGACCTACATCGTCGACAATGACGGGTGATTTCTCCGTATATGGCGATAGCCATCATATTAAGACGCGCTCTAATGTTGGTGTACGGATTGGGGGGGTAGGTAATTTGTCTGATGTAACCTCAGCGCCTACAACAGGCTATTCTCCGGAGACAACAGGCGCTATGACAGCGACTTCAGGAAATATTTATTACTTTCAAATGCCGGGCGGAAAATATGCAGCGGTGCAGATAATCAGTGCGGGAAATCCAACGACCTTCCGTTACAAATACTCGGCTTCCGGCCCGGATTTTTAACGGGTCATACGCATCACGGATAAATTCGCCGAAGCGACTATCAGCGGCCTGTTAACTTAGAGATTTGATGTGTTGATGTTCCATAGGGAGAAGATCCTTGATCGTGGGGATATAATTCCTGCGTTACATCGCTCGAATATCCAGGATAACAGGCCGTTTTTTCGTGATCCGCAATTCCTTCTCCCCTTGAGGGTAAGTCTTTGGGCCGAGCCGGCGAGCGAGGAAGAAGGTCAGGATGAGGGGTTAATTATCGACGTTGGTAACTCACCCTCGCCTTACCCTTTCCCTGAAAGGGCGAGGGGAACTAAAGCACATTCATTATATCGACGATTAGACGAAAGATGTGGGTAAGGGACATAACCCTTATCCCACGTCCCATGTCCCACGTCCCACGTCCAGTGTCGCCTTTGCTTGTATCTGTTGCCTCTGCTGATTGCTGACTGCTGATATCTGAAAGCTTGCTGTTGTCTTTCTTATTCTTTTTAAAGAGGTTTATCAATGAAAACAAGAACAGTTGCGTTGCGCGCGCTGACGCTGTGCGCGTTCCTGGCCGCGCGGGCTTTCTGCGCGGGCGACGGAGCCGACCAGGCCGCGTACGAGAGTTTCAAGGAGTCGTATGATTCCTTCAAAGGCGTTTATGACAAAACGAAGGGCGTCCTCGATTCCACCTGCGAGTTTTTCGGCAAGTTCAACGAGGCCGTCTCCACGTGGCGCAGGGCCTGTTCGAAAGAGTTCCAGGACGCGGGCATAGAAGGCATCACCGATCTGACCAAGGAACAGCTCGGCGCCATAGATTCCCTTGCCGAATACCTCAGCGAGGCGACCGGCATTTCCATCCCTGGAGATATTCCGGAAAAGATAAAGAGCAAGATCAGCGCGAAGCTCCTCGATTCCCTGCCGCAGGACAAAAAACGCAAGTTCGGCTACATGTACACGCTGAGCGCGGCCGACCGGCAGATGCGCGAGAGCGGAACGTACCAGCGGCTGGTTGACGTAAAGGAAAAATTCGAGGCTGGCGGCGAACTGCTTGGAAAGATAGACAACGCGGTCGAGTTCATGGACACGTTCAACCCGAAGACCGACGGCTCTGTAACCGGCAGCCTGAAGAAGATCAAAGGCGTGCTGGATTACATGGGCGGGTTTACCGAAGGCATCCCGCTGATGGGTGAGATCATAAAAGGGTATGCCGACGTGACCGAAGGCTTCATAGGCGCGCTTGAAGACCTGGACAAGAAACTTAAGGACAGCCGGCAGGGGTCGCTCGGCGGCCAGCTGGGCGTGGACGTTGAGGTCAAAAAGAAGATCCTTGCCGAGTATCCCGGGATCGAGGGGGAGATGACGCTCTATTTCTCCATCAACGGGGAGTATCCCGAACTGAGCCCCATCCGCGGATGGAAAAATGAAATGGTGCTGTTGTACCACGGTTCGGATGCCGGCGACGGCACGGCCGCCCTCATGCACGCGGGCAGTTTCGGCATCATGTATAGGTATTACGCGGCCCTGAAGCACAGCGCCGCCGAAGGAGCGAAAAAGCTCGCCGACCCGGATGTTTTTATCAACCGGGCGCGCGCCGTCGGAGAAAAAGATATCTCCGAACACGACCGCAAGTTCCGGGGCTATTACGCGCTCATCGAGAAAACCCCGGAATTCCAGCGGGTGCTCGACGCCGCGGGGAAGAGGGGCGATGACAGCTCGCTGATATCCGAAAGCGGCAGGACGATGGAGTACCGTCTCTACACGAGAAAAGAGGACGAGTTCGCGGCCTTGTGTTTCTTCAGCCAGCAGTTCCGGTCGGACGCCGAGGGGCTGATAGCGCGCTACGGGGATATGTACGCCGTGGATGCCACGGTGAAAGCGAAGGACGGGCGCGCGCTCGAAGGCCTTGAAATACTGCTGAACGGCGCCCAGCCCGCGAAGCAGGTTGTCCGGAACAACAGGGCCTCTTTCAAAGCGGTTTTCAAGAAAGGGGAAACGTACCGCCTGGATGCCAGAGCTTCCGGCATGAAACCGTATTCTAAAAGCGGACTTTCTTCCGGGTATGTGACGGCCGAGCTGGAACCGGGAGCGGATACCGGAGCGGCATTCAGGATCGTCGCGCCCGATACCGCCGAGATGGGGACGGCCTTCTCGTTTTCCATAGATCTCGGCAGCACGACACTGGGCGCCGATGACCTGGTGCAGTGGTTCGTCCCCGGGAACATTATCGCCAACGGCGCGTCCGGCAGCTATACGCCTTCATCTCCCGGCGCGTTGAAGCTCTCCGCC
>CAZNYG010000116.1:0-2855 GCA_964577205.1 uncultured Elusimicrobiales bacterium
TTAAATTCGACGCACGGGCTAAAGCCCGCGCCTGCCACACCAAAAGAACTCAAGAACACGAGAACTCGAGAACGTCTTTGGCCGTTCTATAGTTTTTTCGAAACGAGGAAACCGAGGCTCTGGCGGGAAGCGGCAAGTTTTACGTCCATGTCATGTTTCTGCATATAGGTATCGAACTTGTTGATATTGAGCGCGTAGTCGATCATAAGATACGCGCCGATACCGAAGACTACCACGCCGATGATCCCTTCGGCCTGGTTCTGCTGGCGTGTCCGGTAAATGGAATCGTATTGAAGGTCCGTATAAACCTTGTAATTTACCGGCTGCACGTTGATCGCGTAACCGGTGGTCAGCAGCGAGAACGACCCAGTGTCATTCATCCTGATGCCGCCATAATACTCATGGATATCCGCGCACAGATTATTCCCGGAATCATAATACTCGACGAAAACGGTATGCCCCGTCAAATCGACATTGCCTGTATTCCTGACCTGCCCGGTCGCGGTGACGTTGTAGGGAAGATTGATGCGCGGCTGGGAAGCGTTGAAAGAGAAATTCTGGATCTCCACCGACGGCTGAGAAATGTCTTCTTTCGCCATGCTGAAGCCGTGGAACGCGAGGACCAGGCCCGCGGCGCTGAGGACAAGACCGTACAGCAGCTTATTGTTGCTGCGGTCGCGGTAATACCCGAACGAGTCCGCCGCGAACAGGGACAGCGAGAGTATGACCACAATGATCTTTTTCAAGAATATCTCCCGTCAGCGATACGTGGACCATGCTGCCGCAAGAACTCACGAACCCGAGAACACAAGAACGCCGTTATCATGCAGTTTCCATATTGTTCAACATGTCGATCACGTCCTGGGCGAATATCGGTTTGGGAAGGAACCCGCTGGCTCCCAGTTCCTGGGCGCGTTCGGTCGTGCAGATGCTGTCGCATCCGGTAATAAAGACGACCTGCGCTTTTTCGTCGATCTCCTTCATGTAGCGGAGCGTTTCCTCGCCGTCTATGCCGGGCAGCAGTATATCCAGGAACACGTAATCCGGGCGGTGTTCCCGGAAAGCGGTTATCCCTTCTTCCCCCGTAGAGGCGGTGACGACACTGAATCCCTGTTTCTCGATAACCCGGCCGAGATAGTCGCGCGCAAAAACCTCGTCGTCAACCAGCAGCACCGTTTTCATCTGATCGCTCCCCAAGACGCGTAAAGCGAAGAGGCATGCTTCACGCGTCTTGCAACGGGGAAACCATGTTTCCCCGAGAACCCCTTCTTTATTGGGGGATAATATAAAGAAACAGCGAGTAACCCACTTCTGATTTTACGCGAGATGTTTTGTTATTGAATCCCTCGCCCTTTCAGGAAGAGGGTAGAGTGAGGATACAATGTTCGTCGTCATATTCGGCCCCTCATCCTGACCTTCTCCCCAAAGGGGAGAAGGGACTGTGCATAACGTCAGTTACTCGATTCAAATATGGTACCCGCGGGTCTGGAATGCCGAGGGTATATGCTCTATCGAGTCCGGGCTGACGGAAACAACGTCGAACCGCGTGTCTGTTCCGGCGAGCGAATGCTGTTTGATGTAATCGATCGCCGTCCTGATTATACGCTGCTGCTTGCGTCCGTTCACGGCTTCGTAAGGAAAGCCGTACTCCGAAGACTGCCGGTACTTTACTTCAACGAAGACGGTGTATGTTCCGTCGCGGGCTATGATATCTATCTCGCCTCCGCGGCGGCAATAATTCCGTTCGAGGATAGTATAGCCTTTTTCCCGCAAAAACCGCAAGGCTTCTTCTTCGGCGGAGTTGCCGATGGCTCGGCGGTTCTCACCCACGACGGCCGGCCTCCAGCAACTCGCGGACGGGAGCGAAGCTTTTACGGTGGATAGGCGAGGGCCCGTGAACGGCCAGCGCCTCGCTGTGAGCTTTCGTCCCGTATCCCTTATGTTCGTCAAACCGGTACTGCGGATATTGCTCGGCGTACTCAGACATGATGCGGTCTCTCGTGACTTTGGCAAGGATGGAGGCTGCGGCTATGCAGGCGCTCATCGCGTCTCCGCCGACGACGGTATGCTGGGGCAGCGTTATCCCGGGGATGGCAAGGCAGCCGTCCACCAGCACGCACCCCGGCTTGACGGAAAGTCGTGACAACGCGCCGCGCATGGCGGCAAACGTCGCCTGCAGTATATTATCGCGGTCAATAATGGTATGGCCCACGATCTCAATGCCGGCGGCAAGGGCCGCGGACATGATCATGGGAAATAATTGTTCTCTTTTTCTCGGTGTCAGTTTTTTTGAATCGTTGAGACCTGGAAGGGAAACATCCTGAGGAAGGATCACCGCGGCGGCCACGACGGGCCCGGCCCAGGGGCCTCGGCCGGCTTCGTCGATACCCGCGACAGTGGCATACCCCCGCTGATAGAACGACCGGTCGAACGCGAAAAGGTCCATAAGAAAAAAGTCAACGGCGACTATCAGACTTGCAGACTGTCAGACTTTCAGCAACGGCGATACCGGGCACAGGATGCTGGAAACTGGACAAACTGATGCCCGACGACTTCAACTATGCAAGTGTCCCGTATCCAGCGTCCTGAGTCCTGTATTTACTTCGCTTCTTCGATGCGGGCGGCTTTACCGGACAGGTTGCGCAGATAATAAAGTTTGGCTCTGCGGACAACGCCGCGGCGGACGAGCTCGACTTTGTCGATGCGCGGGGAATTGACCGGAAAAATGCGTTCCACGCCTATGCCGAAAGATACTTTTCTGACGGTGAAACTCTCTCCGAGGCCTGCGCCGCGCTGACGGATGACTGTCCCTTCGAAAGCCTGTACACGTTCATTGCCGCCTTCGATAACCTTGA
>CAZNYG010000117.1:0-2651 GCA_964577205.1 uncultured Elusimicrobiales bacterium
CTGGCCATGGACGTCTCGGACCGCAACCGCACCTCGCCGTTCGCCTTCACCGGCAACAAATTCGAGTTCAGGGCGGTCGGATCGAACCAGAGCTGCGCGGGCCCCAACATCATGCTCAACGTGATCGTGACCGCGGCCATCGACCAGATATGCACAGACATCGAGAAGGCCATGGCTTCGGGCAAGGCATTTAACGCGGCGCTGCAAAGCGTGCTGCAGAAGGTCGTAAAGAACCACAAGCGGATACTCTTCAACGGCGACAACTACACGGAAGAATGGCATACGGAAGCAGAGGAACGCGGCCTGCCGAACCTGAAGACCACGCCCGCCGCGCTTGAAGAAACGATCACGGACCAGGCCGTAGAGCTGTTAGGGAAATATAAAGTCCTGTCCCGCGCCGAGATCATGTCCCGTTATGAGGCGTACAAGGAACAGTATGAGAAGACCGTAAGGTTCGAGACCGGCGTCGCGCTGGACATGGCAAAGACACTGTTCATCCCCGCCGCCGTCCTTCATCAGAACGACCTCGCGGCGACTGTCGCGAACCTGAAGAACGCGGGCCTTCAGTCCGGGCAGACCGGCGTGATGCTGGAAAAGATCTCCGCGTTGATAGACCAGGCGGCATCAGCCTCTAAAAAGCTGGAAGACAACTGCGGCGGCCATTCGCTGCCGGCGATGATCGACGGCATGCTCGCGCTGCGCACGGCCGTCGACGCGCTGGAAGAGATCGTTCCCCGCGACCTGTGGCCGGTCCCGGCATACGCCGATATGCTGTTCATTTATTAACTGCTGATGTTACGCGAGAGGTGTTGCTTATATTCCCCTCGCCCTGTCAGGGAAAGGGTGGGGTGAGGGCGCTTCGAATGCCGTAATATTTATCCCCTCATCCTGGCCTTCTTCCACAAGGGGAGAAGGGATAAACCGCGTAGCATTCATTTGGAGAAACGCGATTAATATGACGCACGGGCTAAAGCCCGCGCCTGCCAATTCAATAATAAGTCGCATGGAGAAGGCAATACAATGAAACACGACCATCTGCCTCATCAGCAGGGCCTGTACGATCCACGGTTTGAACACGACGCCTGCGGCGTCGGTTTCATCTGCGACGTCGAAGGCAGGCCTTCCAACCGGATCGTCCGGGACGGACTGAACATACTCAGGCGCCTCGCGCACCGGGGAGCGACCGGAGCGGACCCGCTTACCGGGGACGGCGCGGGCATCCTGATACAAATCCCGCACGCTTTCTTCAAAAAAGCGGCGGCGGCCTGCAGCATTACCCTTCCGGCCCCCGGCGCTTACGGCACCGGCCTTGTTTTTTTGCCGTCGGACCCGGCGGAACAGGCTTTCTGCAGGAAGGCATTTGAGTCGTCCGTGATAAATGACGGGCACGTCCTGCTCGGCTGGCGGAAAGTACCGGTGGACGACACGCATATCGGCAAGTCCGCCCGCGAATCCGAACCGGAGATAGAACAGGTTTTTATCGGGGCCAATCCGACTCTGAAAGACATACTCGCGTTCGAACGGCGGCTGTATGTCGTCCGCAAACAGGCGGAGGCTGCCGTCCGCGGTTCGAACCTGAAGCAGGCGCGGTATTTCTACGTGGCCAGCCTGTCCTGCCGCACGTTCGTCTATAAAGGCCTGCTGATGCCGGAGCAGGTGGACAAGTTCTTTCTCGACCTGCGGGACCCCGGCATCGTATCGGCGATCTCCCTCGTCCATTCGCGTTACAGCACAAACACGTTCCCGACATGGGACCTTGCCCAGCCGTTTTTTAATGATGCGGCGACCGCCGAGATCTACACCCTGCGCGGCAACGTCAACTGGATGCGCTCAAGGGAAGGCCTGCTCAAAAGCCCGGTATGGGGCGGCGATATCGAGAAACTCAAACCCGTCATCATGGCGGGCGGCAGCGACTCCGCTATGCTGGACAACGTGTTCGAACTGCTGGTCCTTTCCGGCAGGCCGTTATCCCAGGCTATGATGATGCTGGTCCCTCCGGCGTGGGAACACGACAAACTGATGGACAGCGGGCAGAAGGACTGTTGCCTGTACCACGCCTGCATGATGGAGCCCTGGGACGGCCCGGCCGCGCTCGCTTTCACCGACGGGAAACAGGTCGGAGCGATGCTCGACCGCAACGGCCTGCGCCCCGCCCGCTACATCATGACCGGCGACGGCCTCGTCATCATGTCGTCCGAAGCCGGCGTGCTCGATCTCCCCGCGGACGCGATAACGCGTTCAGGGAGGCTGGAACCCGGTAAAATGCTGCTGATAGACACCGAAAAAGGCCGGGTGATAGTCGACGATGAAGTGAAGAAGGAAGCGGCGTCGGCCCACCCCTACGGCGAGTGGCTTAAGGACAACCTTGTCGGCCTTTCCGGGGTACCTGCCGGCGCGGAACCTCAGCGGTGCGGCGACATCCTTACCGAGCTCAAGGCGTTCGGCTATACCCGCGAGGACCTGAAAGTCATCCTCAAGCCGATGGCCGACGCGGGGCAGGAACCGGTCGGTTCCATGGGCAACGATACCCCTCACGCGGTGCTCTCGAAACGGCCGCAGCTGCTCTACGCCTATTTCAAGCAGCTGTTCGCCCAGGTGCCCAACCCGCCGATCGATCCCATGAACATCATCGGCTTGATCCAGAAGAACAA
>CAZNYG010000118.1:0-2621 GCA_964577205.1 uncultured Elusimicrobiales bacterium
GAGAATCGTCCACCCGGAGTGAAGTGATCGCGCGGCTGAAGAACTACGGCATTGTATACGTCGAAGACGAGACTCCCGTAAACACGGGCCAAAGGAACAGTATAACCATACGGGCAGCCATACCCGATCACCTGAAGGTGGAATCGAACACGACGTTTACCAACAGGACGAGCGAAATAAGGACTTTAGAAGACGTCTTTGGCCTTTTCTCCTACGCCCCGAGCTGGGACGAGATAACGAAGCTCGGCGAAGAAAAGGGCTATATCATCGTGGCAGGGATGGCGCTGAACGCCATCTTTAACGTGATCGCCAGCCTGTTCGGCCATTATATCGTCGGGACGATCGCCGGGTTAACCGGAAAAAGGTATGAAGTCGATCCGGAGATCAATACCCTGCTGAAGGACCATCTTTATGAGCCGGATTCGGCAAAAATATGGGCCTACTGGGTTTATGGCAGTACCGATCGCTCCAAAGAGGATGAAGTCTATTTCCTGGATGATCTTTCGTTTTTCCTGGAGCGGCAGGTTTTAAGGAATCAGAATGATGATGAATTCCTGATCACTCTTCGCAATATCAACAAAATCATGGAATCGGGCCTCCCCAAAAAAGACGGGAAGAACTACAGCGCCGGCTCGCTGGCGCGGTTCGGCCTTGCGGTATTGAAATTCTATGAAGCGAACAAGGGCAGGGACGACAACACGTTTCCCGACAGCGATAAGGCGGCGATCAGAGAATACCTTTACCTGATAGACCAGTATCTGCAGGATAACCAGAACGAGAACGGGTATTTCTTCAGAGGGCCGCAGAAGAGCCGCACGTATGTCTTCCGTGGCAAAGATATCGATGTGCCGGCCCAGCGCGGCGCTTCTAACGGGGTGAACAGGTGGGCGGCAGGCAGTACGGCGGATTCGCTGGCCGCCATCCAGTACCTGAACGCGCGCCTTTCGTCAAGGCTTGATCTTGATATAACGGAATCAACCGCACAGTACAGGATCATCTCTGACACGTATATCAAAGCCATCGGCGTACTGGATCTCACATCGGGCGGATATCCCCGCCGGGGTGTCCATGACGCCGGGAAGCCGATCTACGAAAGTATCGGAGACGCCGGGACATCCAAAACCAATAACGACGACGTCCGGGCCACGGATGTCATCGCGGAGAGCGTCATTTATTTTGCCGAGGAACGGTCGCAGGACTCTGCATTCTATCAGAGCCGTTTCCGTCATAACGATGAGACCCTCAAAGCCCTCCTGAAAGCCGCCGACGATCCCGAAAACGGGACCATCGCCAAAGGCTCGTTTACCCTTCCCGACGGCAGGACGTACGAATTCAGCCATCTTTATTACTACACCAACGAGAAGCCCAGTCTCTCGACCGATCCGAGGATCGCGATAAGCATGGCGGATACGGTCAGGATGGCAAAGGCGAAATTCCTGCTGGGCAAGGTTCTCAACGATGAGACCCTGAAAGAGGAGGCCAGGGCAATACTCCGGGAACTGGAACAGATAAAGGCCGCCTATGGCGGCGTTCTTCCCGCAACGCTTGGAGATGGAGCTGGAAATGGAACGGGTGTCACCGCTGGGCCGGACTTCTCCCCGGAAAAAGTGACCGACCGGCAATTATCCGCTCTGGCAAATATCCTGTTTGAAAAATTGCAGAACGACTACAGCAGTATCCCGGATAAAAGAGGAAGTGCGACTCCCACGACGGCACCGCCGACGAACACGACTGCCGGAACGGCTGCGAAGACAGTCTCGAAGAAACCGGTGGCGGTGGACGAGGTGACACCAGACAAAGAAGTGGACGCGCGGATAGCGTCCAGCCGGGGGCCCGAAGACATCGCTGCGGAGGCGCAGCTTTACGATATTCTGACCAGACCGGAAAACAGAGAGACGGTCATTGAATGGAACAGGATGACCAATATCACGGACAAGACGACGGGCGCGCGGTTCACTCTTCCTGAGGAGCGGGGGGCGGACATAACGCCCGTACAGTCAAAATACCTTTCCCGGTTGTTATACCGGCTCGGCGAACTCTCATGGGGCGAAATGCCCGACAGGATCTATTACGCGGACGCATACGATAACCCTCAGACATCGGTCGAAGTCATGAAACACGTCAACCAGTTCTACGATGACCTGTGGGCAAATCAGTATTCCCTTTTCAGCGGCGATAATGATATCTCTTTCAGGGGATTCCAGGGAGAGACCAGCGCAGAGGCTTTGAAGGATCCGGTGCTCGGAAACGCGCGCGCAACGGTCCGGGATATGCTGATAAAGTGGGGCGCTCCGGTCGACGGGCTGGATGCCATTACGGAAGAGAACCTGGGCGTCAAAACGGACGACGCGGTGGCGGAATGGGCCGAGACGAACAGGCCTGCTTTCAACGAAGCGTTCAATAACGTCTTGCAGAAGGAAAAACTCTGGGACACGGCGGATGCGTCTGTTATAGCCCGGGCGGAAGAGAGAGTGCCCGGCATCACTGCTCTGATAGAATACAGAAAGGCGATTGACGCCGGGAACACGACAGGTGCGAACGCGATCGCTGGCAAACATCCTGAAATTGCGGGGGCCGTGGCTCTGGCTCCTGAAGTGCAGCAGCGCCTCATCAACAAGGCC
>CAZNYG010000119.1:0-2593 GCA_964577205.1 uncultured Elusimicrobiales bacterium
GCACCCATATCAACTGCCCGTCCGAACGCAGTAGACGGTACTCCGTCCGCATCCCGGACGGATGCAGGATGATCGCGCTCCGCAGGCCCTCCATACGTTCGCGGTCTTCCGGATGCAGAGCACGCATAAATACGTCGCCATGTATTTCCGCGGCAGACACTCCGGACATATCGCTCCAGGCGCGGTTCACGAACAGGCATTTGCCTTCCGCGTCGGTTTGGAATATCGCCACCGGGGCCAGATCGGCAAGGCGCCTGAAGCGCTGTTCACTGGCTTTTAGGCGTTCCTCCGCCAGCTTGAGGTCAGTGATATCCTCTCCGACCGAATGAAATTCAACAACGTTCCCGGACGCGTCAAAAAAAGCCCAGTCGGTCCAGCGATGGTATCGTACGCTTCCGTCCGGAGCGGTGATACCGTGTTCGTAAGTAATTGAAGGTTTTTCCAGGTTCAGGGAAAGGTAGTTTTTTCGGACGGCGGGCCGGTCAGGTTCGGGAATGAAGTTGAAAAAACTGTACCCGATCAATTCTTCTCTCTTCTTATTAAAGGCATCACAGTACCGCTGATTGATTGAAAGAATGGTCCCGTCCGCTTTGAAGCGGCAGAACATGAACGGCATACGTTCGACGAACGCCTGCAAATCAATGTTTTCCAGCATGCTTCTATTATACTTATTTGCGGGCTTCCGTGAAAGGTGTTCTCGCGTAAGGTAGTGAAGCCAGGAAGCTATTTCCACTTTTCTCACAGCCATTCCCGTTCTTTTTCACAAGCATGCGGTAGTATTGCTCTATGTTGTCCATTTGCATCACGATCACGACAGAACGGAGGACAAATGAAGAAGTTCAGAATGGCAGGAGTTGTACTCGCGGCCATGGTGTTGTCGCTGGGAGTATGTATTCAAAAGGCCGGAGCGGTCACGGCGTTCGATGTGACCGTCGCGAATGTGGGATGGTGGTATAATCACAATCATGGGCTGGAGTTCACGACAACCACGCCTATAACCGTCACCAGTCTCGGGACGTTCGATTACCAGGGGAACGGCCTGAGAAGCGCCGTACCGATGGCTATCTATGATTTTAACACCCATGCAATGCTCGCCGGTTCTTATACGGTTGTACCGGCGGGGACAGGCGGAGAGCTTCTGGGCATATTCAGGTATCAGGCGCTCTCGAGCCCGCTTGAACTGCCTGCCAACGGCAGATACCTGCTGGTCGCCAATGTCGGAGACTATCTGCTGTATCCGCCCGCAAATTTCGTCCAGAACTCGCCGTCCGTCGTAATCAACAGATACATGAACTACATCAGCTGGGGCATGACATCCTCTATCGCCTGGCCCGCGCGTGCCTGTTACGAAGAGCCACTGAGCGCTCCAGATGTCTACCAGCACGCATTGAGCCTTAACTTCCAGTTCAATGAGCCCCCGGCTCCCGCCCCCGCCAATTCACCTGTCCCTGAACCGGCCAGCGTCGTCATGATGCTTTCCGGGCTCGCAGGGATCGGCGGTTGGAGCCTTAAAAGAAAAGCAGCGCGTTGAGACATATCGATCAATAAAAAAAGCCCGGTTTTAAAACCGGGCTTTTTTTATTATGGGTGACATCCCTGCTTACTGACGGATCCAAATCTTTTATCCGGCGAGCTCTGAAAGGGCCTCATGCACTTCTTTGCGGTGGGCTTTACTCTCGAAGCCGGCCATCAGGCTGTAGGCGCAGGGGACGACGAACAGGGTCATCAGCGTTGAAACAAGGACGCCGCCGATGACCACCACGGACATGGGAACGCGGGTCTCCGATCCGGGGCCTAACGCGAGGGCGATGGGGACCGCGGCAGCTATGGTGGCGAAAGAGGTCATAAGGATCGGGCGCAGGCGCAGGGGGCAGGCATGCAGCAGCGCTTCCCGTACGCTCATGCCGGCTTCGCGCCGCTGGTTGGTGAAATCAACCAGGAGGATCGAATTCTTTTTGACGATACCCATCAGCAGGATGACGCCGATGGCGCTGAACATGTTGAGGGAATTCCCCGTAAGCGCCAGCGCGAGAAAGGCTCCTGAAAGACTGAAAGGCAGGGCGAGCAGCACGG
Organism: uncultured Elusimicrobiales bacterium; assembly: GCA_964577205.1. Classification (GTDB taxonomy): domain Bacteria; phylum Elusimicrobiota; class Endomicrobiia; order Endomicrobiales; family CAIRNS01; genus CAZNYG01. The sequence goes on from CAZNYG010000119.1 coordinate 2,074, forward strand.
TCAGCGGATGGACGAAACTGTTGAACTGCGTCCCCAGCACCATGTACGCCACGAATATGCCGAGCATCAGCGCTACGATAAGGCTGCCGAAAGATTCTTTATAGGTCTGCGCGCTGCCCATCAGCACAAGACGGTATCCTTCCGGCAGGAGCTTTTTCCCGAGATCCTGCACCGAGGCGATCGCTTCTCCCTGCGATTTCCCGGGAGCAATATTTGCGAACATGCGTATTGCCCGTTCACGGTTCTTGCGGGTAATGGAGGAAAGCGCCGGCTTTTCCGACACGCTAACCACCTCGGATAACGGTATGAGTTCTCCCCGGTTGTTGCGCACCTGAATGCGTTTGACCGCTTCGACGCTCATGCGTTCCCGCTGCAGCATCTGAACGCGGATATCGTAGCGGCGCCCACCGCGCGTGTACTTCCCGGCACGCACACCGCCGACCATGGAATTGATCGCGTTGCCGATAGTGCCGATACTGACTCCGCGGGCGGCTGCTTTTGCGCGGTCAGGAATAACGCG
>CAZNYG010000120.1:0-2589 GCA_964577205.1 uncultured Elusimicrobiales bacterium
TGCTTCAGGCCATCCTGCATCTCATGCGGATGGCGGCTGCCAACGGCCAGGAATCGGTGTATTATCTCATGGGGAATCACGAGCTTGCGGAAAACAGGCTTTACAAGAACGGCATAGATCAACCCGGGGCATTCCGCGAAGAGATCCATAGCCAGTATGGGGCTTCGGGGTATTACAGCCTTTACCGGGAGCTTGTCCGGGTAAGCCCTCTGGGAGCAATTGGAAGGGATTTTGTTATTACCCACGCCGGCCCTCCGAAAAAGGATACTGAAAAATCGGGTTCACTCTATAATGCCATAAGGGATTATCAACCGCTGGATGATGAAAGCGATACGCCGTCCGCACTGTCGACGGTCTTCACGGGCAGGCCGGAGACCCGTTCTCACCTGTACGAAAGCAATTACAGCCGGGAAGACGTCGAGGCCGGGCTTCATGAGCTGTTGCCGGGACAGCCGAACGCGAGATGGTACGCCGCCCACACGAGAGACCCGGAGAATACCGACAAGTATCATTCGGGATGGCATTGGAAATTGTATGACGGTAAACTGGTCATCACGCACGCGGCGGGAGGGGCTGCCGGCTATCTCATCCCCGGATCAGGCGGCAGCGATTATTTCAAACGGCTGAGACCAGCTGATATGCCTCAACAACAGGACGTAATTCATCTGGAAAGCGCGCCGAGAGAACAGGTCCTGGCATACATAGATCGTATCGCCGACGTGAAGAAGAGTAACAAAAGGATGGCGGAACGCATGGTCGCCGAAATGAAAGAAGCCTCGCGGTACGACTGCATAGGGCTGATGATCGAAAGGTACCGGGAACTGCCTGAATCCGACGAACAGCGGAAAGACATAGCCGAGATCGTCGAAGACTACGTGATCCGCCAGATAAGCACGAGCAACCCCGTCCGGAAAAATCATGAGATCCTGAGGTGGACAAGCAGGGGGCGCCTCGAGAATGCTCAAAAATATATCCTCAAATATCTCGATGAGAACCCGCTTGCGAATGCCGGGGAGCTGCGTTTTGCCGAAGCCGGGTGTTCCGCGGGTATCGAAACGAAAGCCATGTTTGACGCGATCAGCGCGGCAACGGGACGCGCGGCGCGGGGCATTGGCATAGATATTAACATGACGTGTCACTATGTCAGGGACGGCGAAGGCAACAGCGCGGTGTTCGACTACGCCGGAAAGGCTCTCTGGGCTTGCGCCGCTTCTGGAAGATGGTATGTTCGGGGAAAATCGGTGCCGCTTTCCGAATTTACCATGGAAAAACTTAAGAACGTGCGCGGGCAGCTTCTCCCGCGTATTCACGATGGCCCGGCCGGACAGGGCATCCGGTCGTACAGTGAGGCGGGGAATATGATCGAAACGATCGACCTGCTCGCGCCCGGGGCGGCGGAAGCGAGCGCCCGCGATACAGGGCTTACGTTCATTCAGGGAAATATTATTGAACCGCTTTCCTCGATCATCGAAAAGAAAGTGCATGTCGTGGTGGCGGCAAACATTCTTTCGAAGGATTATGAGTATTACAGCAGTGAAACAATCGAGGAAATACTGGGTAAGCTCGGAACAGGGCTCGAAGAAGGAGGGATCATGCTCGTCGGGAACAATACGGCGGCAAACAGCCGGGCCCTGCATTTTCTCGTTTTCCAGCGGATCAAGAACCGGCTGTGCCTTATAGAAGGCGAGGAGGAAAAGAGCGGTGTATGGGAGGGAAAACCGTTAAAAACAATAACGATCCCGGAACCGGGTCACCGCCAGACTGAACCAGTCGCCGGGCGCGGTGTCCTGCCGCCGCAGTTTTACGGCGCGTTTGACGGCAAAGCTGAAGGCATCGGCCTGTTTGAATTGATAGATCCACTGGAACTTCCGGATGATCGGAGGATAGAATACGCCAGAGCTCTGGATAAATGGGATCAGCCTGAGAACAAAAGCGTTGCCGATATCCAGAGTATCATCCTTGGCCGGGAAAAAGGACTCACGGCCGGAAACAGGGACAGGGTGCTGCTTGCCGTTTCTCGGGATGGTTCCGGAAAGATGTCCGTGGAAGCCGCCGCGCGTTTCCGCGTTATCAGGAAACGGATGTATCCGGAGTACACGTTCCGCTCAATTGATATCGCTCCATGGAACCTTTCGGGCGCCGATGAACGGAGACGGCACTCGGATATGGAAAAACAGTTCCTCTATCGCTTGTTCCTGTCGGCCCGGGAAGAGGGGAGATTTGATAAAGGCGATTACTATGAGTTGAAGAACAGTCTTGTGCTGTTCCTGCCCAATCACGGGGGGATCAGCATTAAAGACAAATACGCAAAAATGTTCAAACAATACACGGATAAGACAGGCCCCGTGTTCAGCTTGAGGCCCGGAATAAGCAACCATTATTTTTTCAACAGCGCCGCGGCGCTGAAGCGGTTTTTTGAAGGCATGGAACGCGAACAGGAAGAATTAGCCCGGGCGCGCGTGTGCGGCGCAAAGGGAGTCCGGACGGTACCGTGCCGCGGTGAGATGGATGACGCGACAGCCGTCTCTCTTATTGAAGCGGTGCGGGAAGGACAGCTCATTGTCCTTGATATTTCCTCATACGGCACGG
>CAZNYG010000121.1:0-2465 GCA_964577205.1 uncultured Elusimicrobiales bacterium
TTTGTGAATAAAGAGGGGGTGACAGACCCCCTAACCCCCAGCCCTCTCTTTGTGAATAAAGAGGGGGTGACAGCCCCCCTAACCCCCAGCCCCGGGGCCATTAACACTTAACTGTGCTCGATCATAAAGCAATGAACGCGCCGGTTAAAGATGGCGCCCGCCACTTCTTATATTTTGTGCTGTCGTAAACTTCCCCCTCTTTATTCACAAAGAGGGGGACAGGGGGAGTTCTGACGTTTTGCGCAACCCGGCAGCATTGTCCCCTCCGTGCAGACTCCGGAAAATGTGCCCTCCTGAAAAAAAGCATCCCCCTGAAAGCAGCGTGCCTTCAGGAGGATGCGTAAGATGCGTTTTGTTCCTTTTACGCGGCGGAGACGAGAGCGGCTACCGCGTCCATGTTGTTCAATTCTATCTTCAGCTCTTCGACGGGGCGGACGTCGCGGCGGTCGTCAACCGCGTCCAGGGCATAGATGATCTCGGCCAGAGCCCAGCGCATCGCGCCGCTCTTTGGCCCTTTGAAGCCCCCGTGCATGATCCCGGTGATCACGGGATTCATCGATAACCGTTTTTCAACCGCCGTCCTGTCGTCTTGCGTTCCCAGCGCCAGCGCGGCGCCGACGATCTCATTGCGAGCGTCGCTCTCCGAAACAACCGGCTGAGCGATCGCGCCATCCGCCAGCTGTTTGATCGAAGCTCCGGCGGAAACGGCGGCCAGGAGCATGGCTTTAAGCACGCGGATATCACGTTCGTTCGTGGGCACTCTGAGCGTAATGCCCGTATATTCGGCATAGAGATGACGTTCCACTATGCCGCGCGCGAACTCACGCAGTTCCCTGTCGGCGATCGCCTTATCCTGTCGTTTGATGGTATTGACCGCGTTCATGAACCGGGCGCGCGTTCTTTCGTCGGTAATATCGGCCTCCGCAATGTCCGGCAACACTTCCGCGCTCGAGTTATCGGACGCATTCAGGCTCCGGACAAGGCTGCCAATGGCCTCCGGGGTGAACGTTCCCGGGAAAGCGGTTCCCGTATCATAACCGCGCTCCGCCGCCCTTTCCGGCGTATCTTCACGCACTATCCCGATTTGAAGATTTGAGAGGAACTCCCTGACCTGCACCGAAACGAGCCGGTTCCCGAGGCTTTGAGATACCCGGTAATTCCTTGCCATTTCCCCGTTCCCGTCAGGCGCGGCACTCATCCACTCCCGTGCTTTCGGACCCCAGAACACGTTCACGCCGACAAAAACGAACAGCGTGTCTCTAAGGCGTTCGATCAGCCTGGAATGATCTCCGTCAGGCGCGGTTTCAATAATTGCCGCCTGCGTGTTAAAAACTCCCTTGACCGCGTCGAACCTCGCTTTTACGTTCTGTTCCGCCAGGACATGCGCCTCTATGTTCTTCCCCAGCCTTACAGCTTTCGCGAGCCCTGCGATTTCATCTTCGGCAGGGTCACAGCGGCAATCGATAGAAATGCCGTCCACGTCTATGGCCGTAAGCCAGTGTTCGAGCGCCAGCCTGACGTTTTCGCGATCAGCATTCTCCATAATGAACGGCAGGTACAGCTTGACGCCCGAGCGTCGGCTTTCCCTGAACGCCTTGCCGATCTGAGAGTAGAAACAGTACTGAAGGTACATCAATTCTGCTTCCCTGCCCTGAAGCTCAAGATCCTCCGCGGCCTGCTTTGCCCAGGCATCCAGCCAGGCGCCGTTATAATAGTCTTTAAACGCGGCAAAGCCTTTCTCCTTGAGATTATCTTTTGACACGCTTTTCACTCTCTGCCCGATAACGGCCTTGTCCGTGACCGTGTCAGCGCTGACATCAACGTCCCCAAAGTTGACGAACACGAGGTTGCCCGCGCGCATGTCCCGGTGGTCGAACAACTCCTGTACCGCGAGCCCGTCCGAACCGTACTCCATTCTCGCCTTGATCGCGATAAGCGGCAGATCTTCCACCGAACCCAAACGCCCTGCCGCGAGGGCGTTGATCGGCGCGATTACTGCCGTGCCGGCCCCGCGTGTTACGGCGTCATATCTCTTTTCCAGCGCGCGCGCATATTGCCCGATAATACCGGAGCGCTCATTCTTTTGGTCGCCCGCGCCATTTCTGTTTTCCCACACAATAGCATTCCCGAATACCCGCGCGTTTTCCGGGGATTTCCATAACCGGGGATCGGCTAACCCGGCATGCTCGTCAATTTCAGTGAAGAACGGTTTGTCCAGCCGCATGACAATGCCGAATTCAGCAAGGATATCCTGCAAAGGTATATCGCCGGAGATCTGCATGATGGCCTTTCTTGCAGCCAGCTCGAAAACGAGGCCCCGGCTGTACGGGAAAGTGGGACGGCCTTCTCCCAGGATCATTCCCGTGTCGCGCAGGACTATGGCCCCGAGCTCAGCGGCCCTGCCGTCCACGATGACAGGCACGGCCCGGGCATACATCTCCACAGCCCTCACATCACCGTTCGGC
>CAZNYG010000122.1:0-2376 GCA_964577205.1 uncultured Elusimicrobiales bacterium
TCGCCGAAGTCGTGGGCAAATGGACGGGCATTCCCGTGGCCCGCATGCTGGAAGGCGAAACGTCGAAACTCCTGAAAATGGAAGAACGGCTGCATCTGCGCGTTGTCGGGCAGGAGGAAGCCATTCAGGTTGTTTCCGACGCGGTGCGCCGGTCGCGGTCCGGGCTTTCCGACCCGAACCGGCCTATCGGTTCGTTCCTGTTCCTCGGCCCCACGGGCGTGGGTAAAACTGAACTGGCAAAGGCATTAGCCGAGTTCCTGTTCGACGATGAGAAGAACATGGCCCGCATCGATATGTCCGAATACATGGAAAAACATGCCGTGGCGCGGCTCATCGGAGCGCCGCCGGGATATGTGGGATTCGAGGAAGGCGGCCAGCTGACCGAATCGGTCCGCCGCCGGCCTTACACGGTACTGCTGTTCGACGAGATCGAGAAAGCTCATCCGGAAGTCTTCAACATCCTGCTGCAGCTGCTGGACGACGGCCGCCTGACCGACGGACAGGGGCGCACGGTGGATTTCAGGAATACCGTCGTGATAATGACCTCGAACATCGGTTCCAACTGGATACAGGAATCAACAAAATACGAAGAAATTAAAAAACATATCACCGAAGCGCTGCAGGCCCATTTCCGCCCGGAATTTCTGAACCGGCTGGACGAGACCATCATATTCCGCCGCCTCGGCGCGGACGAACTGCAGGGCATCATCGACATACAGCTCAAGGCCGTGGAAAAGCGGCTGGCCGAACGCAGGATCACGCTGGAGCTGACGAAAAACGCCCGCAACTTCGTGGCAAAGGAAGGGTACGATCCGGCCTACGGCGCGCGGCCGCTCAAGAGGACCATTCAGCGGATGTTACTGAATCCGCTGTCGAGCAGGATCATCGCCGGCGAGTTCAAGGAAGGCGACCATATCGCGGTCGATCTGTCCCGCAAAGGAACGGAAGAAACGCTGGTATTCAAAAAGGCGGAAGAGAAAGCAAAGGCGTAACAAATAAAGGCGTTCATGAGTTCATAAGTTCATGGGTTCATGAGTGAACGGAGAAGCACGACAACAACATGCTCTGCTCTCTCAACCCGAATAATTTAAAAGCTTCGTGTCTCTTTCGGGCACGAAGCTTTTTTTATGTTTACTCATGAACTCATCAACCCATCAACTCATGAACGCCGTCTGGATTTATCCCGGGAAATTTAGGGGCGCTTTTCCGCCGAAACCGCCGGCTTTTTTCTCGGCCTCCTGCAGCGGGCGTTTGGCCGTTGTCTGGTAATCCTTGCCGGTAAGCACGCCTTTATAGTATTCCTCGTTGAGGAACTTCAATATCATTCTGATATCCCGTTTTTCTTCGGGCAGGATCAGTTTGCTCCGGTCCTTGGACAACTCGATGGGGATCTCGGAGCTGAAACTCCTGGCCGTTTCGTATATATCGAGGGAAGTCCTTTCTTCGAACAGGTTGCTCTCCATAAGCGCGGCGAACCGTTTACGCATCCAGGTGTCCGCGACCGCACGTACTTTTTCCGTATCGGTCTCAAACTGTTTTTCTATGAACGAAATAATTTCAAGATCGCTCGCTTCATCCATGTACGCCTTCAGGCTCAACACCTGCTTGACGGTGCCGGGCGACTTGAAGAGCAGCGTCCCGTTGATGTAGGCGGCCGCGATCTTGTCGTCTATAATAATACCCGGATGCGCCTGCCGCGCGTACTCTTTCGGAGTACAGACCACCATCAGGTTCCGCGCGGGCTCCAGTTTTTTCGACTTGCTGATGACCTTGAATACAGCGACGGGTTCGGCGTCTTCGACATTGACCGCGATGATCGCCTTGAGGTCGGTCACGCCGTGGGTGGCGCTGTCGAACTCGCCGTACTCGTGGGGGAAGCGCGCCGCGTTCAGGATATCCGGAGGCAGGCCGAACTGTTTGATCTCGAAGATCTCGTTGTCGGCAAGTTTGTATCCGTCTTTGAAAGGCGTCCGCTGCATGGAGTATTCCTGCCACTTGTCCGCCGGTATGGTAAAAGAGCGCGTCATTTCCTCGCGCAGCTCGTCATTCAGCGCAAGCCGGTAAACACTGGTGCCGCCCTGTTTTTCATTGCGCATGACCGCCAGAAAATCGAAACCCATGATGATATCTCCTTAAACGACATTCTCGAGTTCTTGGGTTCTCGTGCTGAAGTCTGAAACCTGACTTTTCTCAATCCGTTAACTCGCGAACACACGAACTTGAGAACACAAGAACGCCTTTTCTTTTTTGTACTTTCTCCGCACTTTCACTGCACTGTTTTTAATAGTCTTCGTCGGACCAGCCGACATCGCTGAGGAAATCGTCGTACGTGCCGTTGTAAACGGTGATCCTGTCCTTGTCGAACACGACGAGTTT
>CAZNYG010000123.1:0-2370 GCA_964577205.1 uncultured Elusimicrobiales bacterium
GTCCCCTATACGTCATTTATCGAGGTGGCGGTATTGGATGGCTTCGGCTACCTGGGAGGGTTCGATGTGCGGTTTTGCTTCGAGGTCGGCTATGGTGCGGCTTACTTTGAGGATGCGGTCATAAGCGCGGGCGGACAGGCCGAGACGGTCAATGGCTGTTTTTAAAAGATTTTTACTTTGATCGTCGAGAGCGCAGTATTTTTTTATGGAGCGGGACGGCATCTGCGCGTTACAGTGGATGCCCGAACCCGCGAAACGTTCGGATTGTACGCGGCGCGCCTTAAGCACCCGTTCACGGATGACAGCCGATGGTTCGCCGGGAGTGTGTTCATCGGTCAGCTCGTGCGTTTTTAGCGCGGGCACTTCCAGATGGATATCGATCCGGTCCAGCAGCGGGCCTGAGATCTTTGCCCGGTACTTGTGGACGGCGTAAGGAGTGCAGCGGCATTCCTTTTCAGGATGCCCGTAATTGCCGCAGGGGCAGGGGTTCATCGCTCCCACGAGCATGAAAGACGCGGGGAACGACAGCGAACTTTTCGCGCGGGAAACAGTGACGGCCTTATCTTCGAGCGGCTGGCGCAGCACTTCCAGGGCGTCGCGCCTGAACTCGGTCATCTCGTCGAGAAAAAGGACGCCGTTGTGCGAGAGGCTGACCTCGCCGGGACGGGGATAACTTCCCCCTCCGATAAGTGCGATATTTGAAACCGTATGATGCGGGGAACGGAATGGGCGCCGGGTCACAATGCCCCTTCCCGGAGGAAGGATACCGGCGACTGAATTTACTTTTGTCGTTTCAATGGCTTCTTCATGTGTAAGGGGCGGAAGGATCGTGGGAAGCCGGCGGGCCAGCATGGTCTTGCCCGAGCCGGGCGGCCCGATCATTATGATGTTGTGGCCTCCCGCGGCGGCGATCTCCATGGCGCGGCGGGCGAAATGCTGACCTTTTATGTCGGAAAAATCCACGTCGTAATCGGGGATCTCATTGAGGGCATCCGGCGAATGCCCGGCGCAGGGGACAAGCGGTTCTTCGCCGTTGAGAAAACGTGCAACCGCCAGGAAGTTGTCGGCGGGATAGATATCGAGGCCGGACGCGGCGGACGCCTCTTCGGCGTTCAGACGGGGCACGATCACGCCGGTCATGCCGCAACGGGCCAGGCTGAGAACGACGGGAAGGACGCCGGTCACCGGACGGAGCGTCCCGTCCAGGGCCAGTTCGCCGATAAGGCAGAGCGACCCGAGTTTATCCTGAGAGAGTTTGCCTGAAGCCGCAAGGATGCCGACGGCGACGGGAAGATCGAACGCGGCTCCTTCCTTTTTTATGTCCGCGGGAGCGAGGCTGACCGTAATGCGTTTGGCGGGCACATCAAAACCGGAATTTCGGATGGCGCTTATGACGCGGTCCTTGGACTCCTTGACGGACGCGTCCGGAAGCCCGACAATGGAGAAGGCGGGAAGGCCCGGAGCGATGTCGACTTCGACCGTGATAAGGCAGGCGTCGATCCCCTGGACCGCCGCGGACAACACCCGGGAAAGCATGGGATATCCTTTAAAATAAAATAACGGCGACTATCAGACTCGCAGACTTTCAGACCATCAGCTACTGCATGACAACTCGGGGAACAGACGTAACGACAACACCGGCGACGAGGCCCGTTTTTACTGCCTGGAACGACAAAGATAAGTTAAATTCGACGCACGGGCTAAAGCCCGCGCCTACCACATATCCTTTTTTTCACATTCGCCATTTTGCTGACAGCTGATGGCTGAAAACTGACTGCTCTTTCTGTTATCCGTTCAGTTTTGTATCGGTGTCGAACTGGCGGCGTTCGGCGACGTACTGGATCTCGGTCTTGAGTTCAGGGTTTTCTTTCAAAAGGTTCTGAAAATCCCGTTTGAGCAGAGAGAAGACTTCGCACTCTTCCTCGGTTATGACGGTGGCGCTCGTCGGCTTGTCGAAGACCAGCGACATCTCGCCGAAAAAGCCGCCTTCGCCGAGTTCCGCGATCCGTTCCGCGAAGAAGAAGAACTTCTTTTTCAAGACCTTCGCTTTCCCGCGGTATATTACGAAAAACGCTTCGCCTGGCCTGCCTTCCTCGATGACGACCTTGTCCGCGGGGATAGTGTACTTCTGGAAATGCTTCAGGATGGAGTCAATGTTCTCCATCGAGAACGTCGAAAAGAACTGCACTTTTTTCAGCGCGCCCAGCAGCCATTTCGCTTCATCGGCGTTCATGTCCCCTCCTAACCCGCATAGAGCGGTATAACATCAAAATTAAAACACCTGCGGGTTAGCAGGCGCCGGCTTTAGCCGGCGCGTTAAATTCGACGCACGGGCTAAAGCCCGCGCCTACCACATATCCTTTTTTTCAC
>CAZNYG010000124.1:0-2336 GCA_964577205.1 uncultured Elusimicrobiales bacterium
CGCGTGTCCAGGTACCTCAGCATGACCTGTTTTCCCCGTCTTTTCTGGCACAGGTCCAGCACCGCGCCGAGGTATTCCGACGGGCAGATGATGGTCGAAGCTACATACGGTTCCTGGATCTCAAGGATATCGCCGTACGGCGGGAACTTCGCGGGATTATCTATCTCGAAAGATCCCTTCGACGTCGAGACCCTGTAAATGACGTTAGGCGCGGTTATCAGAAGGTTGAGCCCGAACTCGCGCTCCAGCCGTTCCTTTACTATCTCCAGATGCAGCGACCCGAGGAATCCGCACCGGAACCCGAAACCGAGAGCGACCGACGTTTCCGGACTGTAGAACAGAGAGGAATCCGAAAGCCGGAGCTTATCAAGCGCCGATTTAAGGTTATCGTATTCTGCTGAATTCAGCGGGTACATCCCGGCGAACACAAACGGTTTTATTTCCTTGTACCCGGGATGCGGATGCTGCGTCGGGCGCTCGGCCTCCGTTATCGTGTCGCCGATCTTTATGTCATGAATGTCCTTTATGCCCGACACGACATAGCCCACTTCGCCGGCCGAAAGCATTTCCGCGGCGTTCATCTTTATTTTCATATGGCCGGCCTCGAGCACTTCGTGTTCCGCGCCCGACGACATAAGTTTGATCTTCATGCCGGCCTTCAAAGTCCCGTCAAAAACCCTGACCAGTATGATGACGCCCCGGTACGGGTCGTAGAACGAATCGAAGATAAGCGCGGAAAGCGGCTCGGCGGCACTCCCTTTCGGCGGCGGGATCCTGCGGATGACGGCCTCAAGGATCTCCCTGGTACCGATCCCCTCCTTGGCGCTCGCGAGGATAGGCTCATCCATGATATCGAGCCCTTCCTGCATCTGCTGCCAGGCGGCATCGACGTCCGCGGTCGGAAGGTCTATTTTATTTACGACGGGGATCAGCTTGAGTTTCGCCTGACGTGCCAGGAACGTGTTCGCCATGGTCTGCGCTTCCACGCCCTGCGACGCGTCGATGATCAGCAACGCCCCTTCGCAGGCGGCAAGGGCCCGCGAGACTTCATAGGTAAAATCGACGTGGCCCGGGGTGTCGATAAGGTTCAGGATGTATGGAACGCCGTTCTCGTCCGTATAGTTCATGCGGATCGCCTTGGCTTTGATCGTAATGCCGCGCTCCCGTTCCAGTTCCATGCCGTCCAGTATCTGCTCGCGCATTTCGCGTTTGGATATGGTGCCTGTGAATTCAAGGAGCCTGTCGGCGATCGTGCTTTTCCCGTGGTCAATATGGGCTATTATGCAGAAATTCCTTATTTCCATGATCATTTTTCCAGTGGCAGGTATCCCGGATGGCCCTGAACGGTCACGACGGTCGTTCGGCCCTCGCGCGTCCTCCCTTGTATTCGCGTATCTTGAGTTTTTCCATTATCCTGCCGTCCGTGGATGCCAGGATGTCCTTTACCAGCGCTTTCGCGTCGCTCAACGCGGTCGCCCTGATGATCTTCTTGACTTTCGGGACCTGTACCGGTGAAACGCTCAGCTCGTTAAGCCCGAGGCCGACCAGCACCACCGTAAAGTTGGGATCGCCCGCCATTTCGCCGCACATGCCGACCCATTTTCCCGCGTTGTGCCCCGCGTCGATAACGTTTTTCAGGAGCCGCAGGATCGACAAATGCAGCGGATCGTAAAGCCCCGCGACGTTCTCGTTGACCCGGTCCACCGCAAGCGTGTACTGGATCAGATCGTTAGTTCCGATCGACAGGAAATCCGCTTCCTTCGCGATGAGGTCGGCCGTCAGCGCCGCGGAAGGAACTTCGATCATCACGCCGACCTCGATATCTTGGCTGAATTTCTTCCCTTCGCGCCTCAGCTCTTCCTTCGTCTCTTCAAGTATCCGGTTGGCGGCGATCAGTTCCGCCACGCCGGAGATCATGGGGTACATTATCTTGATGCTGCCTTCGGCCGACGCGCGCAGTATGCCGCGAAGCTGGGTTTTAAAAATAGCGGGGTATTTAAGGCACAGGCGGATCGCCCTCAGCCCCATGAAAGGATTGTTCTCTTCCGTGAAACCTTCCAGTCCCAGGTGCGACAGTTTGTCGCCGCCCAGGTCTATGGTCCTTATGATAACGCTGTACGGCAGCATTTTCTGCGCGACCTTGACGTAATTCTGGTAATGTTCCTCTTCGGTCGGCAGCGTCGACCGGTTAAAATACAGGAACTCGGTGCGATACAATCCCACGCCTTCGGCGCCGTGCTTGAGGACCGATTTCATCTCATCGGAGTTCTCGATATTGGCGCCGATGGTCAGCCGGCAGCCGTCGGTGGTCTGCGCGGGAAGATCGCGCAGCTTTT
>CAZNYG010000125.1:0-2281 GCA_964577205.1 uncultured Elusimicrobiales bacterium
GTATTCGTCCGGACGGTCGCAGAACATATCGATCGTCAACGGGCGCATGTCCAGTTCCACGACGTTCAGGTATGTCCTGACGCCGCGCATAACCGGCAAGTTCACAATTCCCCCGGTAACCATCCAGCACGAGGGAAAGACGTATCAGGCCCAGCCGATACAGATCGAGGTCACCAAAGCGGGAGCCGCGCCCGTCCCTTCGGCTCCTTCTCCCCGGGGAGCCGGCGCCGCGCAGCAGGGGACGGAATCGAAAAATATCTTCATCACCGCGTCCGTCGACAAACAGCGCGTCCATGTCAACGAACAGATAGTCTACACGTTCCGTTTTTACCGCCGCATCCGGCTGCTGTCCAACCCTCAGTACGCGCCGCCCGACTTCTCCGGTTTCTGGACGGAAGACACGCCGCCGAAAAATTTCAACACCACCGTCAACGGCCAGCAGTACCTTGTTACGGAAGTCAGGACGCTGCTGTTCCCCACGCGGCCGGGCGCTTTCAACCTGGGTAACGCGACCCTCCAGTGCAATGTCGAGGATTTCAATCCCTCCGACCCTTTCTCGAACGATCTCTTTTCCAGCTTTTTTTCCGGCGGACGGACACAGACGCTCCGTACCATGCCGGTATCCATCACCGTGCTTCCTCTGCCTGACGCCGGCAAACCGAAAGACTTTAACGGGACGGTCGGGCGTTTCAGCGTGAAAGCGTCCATCGACAAGGCGGACACCTCGGTGAACGAACCGGTAACGCTGACCATAACCGTCGAAGGCGCGGGAAGCATAAAAACGATCGCGGAACCGAAGCTTCCCGAGTGGACGGATTTCAGGAAGTACGATACCATCAGCACGATGAACCTGAACAAGGACGAAGGGACCCTGAAAGGATCCAAGACATTCAAGACCGTCCTTGTCCCGCAGACCCCGGGCAGGAAAACCATTCCCGGCATACCTTTCACCTTCTTTGATCCCGCGGCGAAAAAATACGTGACCGCCGTAACGAACCCTCTTTCGCTGGACGTCGCGCCCGCCGCCCCCGGCAGCGCCGCTCCGGCCGCCACCTCGCCGGGGACCGCTACCTCTCAGCCGGCACCCGCCGTCAGGATCGAGAACAGGGACATCAACTACATTAAGATGCCGTCACGCTGGACAACATATAACGGACCGCTGTTCCGGCACGCGTGGTTCCTCCTGTTGAACGGTACACCTTTGCTCCTTCTGGGCCTTCTTTACGGTTACCTCAAGTGGCAGGAACGGCTGGCCAGCGACGTGGCTTTTGCCCGCAGGCTCCGCGCGTCGGGCGTGGCGAAGAAATACCTGCGCAAAGCCCGCTCCCTGATGAACGAATCCTCCGCGCCGGAATACTATTGCGCCCTCTCCCGCGGGTTGTTCGAATATATCGCGCACAAATTCAATCTTTCGCCGGACGGCCTGACTATCAGCGCGGCGACGGAGCTGCTGGCAAAGAAGAGTGTGCCGCAGGCGACGGCCGATAAGGTCAAAGGGCTTCTGGAACAGTGCGACCTTGTCCGTTTCGCGCCGACCGCCGTAACCAGTGTGATGATGGAAAAGAGTTACTCGGATATGACGGCGCTTTTCGGGACGCTGGAGAAAGAACTCAAATAGGGCATAAAGGCGTTCTCGAGTGCCTAAGTTATCGGCTTAAACACGCGGGATAGAGTCATTAGGGGATGACAATCTTTGCGGACAATCACTACAAAAGCAACAGGTTATTATGCGAAAAGGATTTGTCGGATTATTCATTGTTCTCCTTGCCTGCGGCCTCGCGTGGGCCGCGGAAAGCCCGCTGGCGACGCTCAAGAAAGCCAACGAGCTGTACGCGCGGGGACAGTTCAGGCAGGCTATCGAGCTTTATCGGTCGCTGGTAACACAGGGGCAGGTGAACAGTGATCTTTACTACAACCTGGGCAACGCCCTGTACCGGGACGGGCAGATGGGCGGCGCCCTGCTTAATTATGAACGCGCGTGGCGCCTTTCTCCCCGGGACAGCGACATACGGAGCAACATCGCTTTTGTCCATCAGCAGGTTCAGGAGCCGCAACCCGGTTTTACCCGGTCGGCAGCCCGTTTTATCAACGGCCTGCTTTCCCTTAACGAATTGCTCGTCCTGACATCCTTCATGTTCCTCGCGGGCCTGTGCGGAGCGGGATGGTATCTGCTGCGCCGCTCAGCGGCGGCGCTCGCCGTAACGCTGTGCGCGGCGGCCGCTTTCATTGTCTGCGGCGCCTGGCTTTATTTCAAGACCGACCGCGAACTGTTGACGCGGTA
>CAZNYG010000126.1:0-2181 GCA_964577205.1 uncultured Elusimicrobiales bacterium
GATCATGCTTCCGTTTTCCCGGTGCTTCTGCATGAGACCACGAAAGACGTGAAAGCTACGTACGGAAGTATCGGCCTGGTGGGCATGCTTATCATTATTCTCAGAGCATACAGCATGGGCGCGGGCACCTACACGGGTATCGAAGCGATAAGCAACGGCATGCCGGTACTGCGCGAACCAAAAGTGGATACCGCGAAAAGGACCATGCGGTATATGTCCTGGTCGCTGGTATTCACCGTGGTCGGGCTTATGATAGCGTACCTGCTCTATCGGGTCGAGCTGGTGCCCGGGAAGACCCTGAACGCCGTGCTTTTCAGCAGGATAGCGGCAGGTTGGGGCGGGCCGGGATCTGTTTTTGTCTTCGTCACCCTTTTTTCTGAAGCGGTTCTCCTCTTCGTGGCGGCGCAAACGGGTTTCCTCGGCGGCCCCCGTGTGCTTGCCAACATGTCCCTCGACAAATGGTTCCCTGCCCGGTTCACCGTTCTCAGCGACCGTTTTGTCAATCAGAACGGCATCGTCATCATGGGGCTGGGCGCGCTGGCCATGATGCTTATCTCGCATGGTTCAGTGACCTTCCTTGTCATCCTGTACTCGATCAACGTGTTCATAACTTTCACGCTGTCTCAATTGGGCATGGTGCGCCACTGGTGGCAGGCCCGCTCCCTGGAGCCGGCCTGGAAAAAGAAAATGCTTGTGAATGGTACCGGCCTCGTACTGACGGTATTCATCCTTATCTCCATGGTAGTGATAAAATTCGATGAAGGAGGGTGGATAACCCTGCTTGTGACGGGCGGGCTTGTCGGGGTCGCCGTCATCATCAAACGCCACTACCGGTCCACCGCGCGCATCCTGCGCCGGCTCGACAGCCTGGTGACGGCGGTAGGCGTGGAAGAGAACAATATGCCGGAGACCATCGCGCCCGTGCCCCATGATCCTCAGCGTAAAACGGCCGTTATCTTCGTCAGCGGGTACAACGGATTGGGCCTGCATACGCTGTTCGGCATCATAAGGCTTTTTGAAGGGGTGTTCAGGAATTTCGTGTTCGTCCGGATCGGGGTGATAGACGCGGGGAACTTCAAGGGAGCCGAGGAGATCCAGCGGCTTGAAGACCAGAGCCGGAAAGATGTTGACCGCTACGTGCGGTATATGCGTTCCCGCGGGTTCAGCGCGGAAGGGATCTCCTTTATCGGCACCGACGTCATTGAACAGGTGCGCCAGATCGCGCCCGACATTGTCTCCCGCTATCCGAACGCGGTCTTCTTCGGCGGACAGCTGGTCTTCCCCGAGGATACTATCTGGACACGCTGGCTCCACAACTATACCGTGTTCGTCATGCAGCGGATGTTCTATTCGCGGGGCATTCCTTTCGTGCTCCTGCCCATAAGAGTATAACGGCGCCGCAAATTTTAAATTTCAAATCGCAAAAGGAGACGGACGATGAAGGACGCCAGAAAAGGGAAGAACATTTCTGCCGTTGAAAGCATGTACGGAGAAAAGGTTTTCAACCTGCCGACGATGAAAAAGTACCTTTCGCCGAAGGTTTACGCGGCGCTCGAGGCTACCATCCGGTCACGCCAGCCGATCGACAACGTGATAGCCGGCGAGGTCGCTGGCGCTATGCTGAAATGGGCGGTTTCCAAAGGCGCCACGCATTTCACCCACTGGTTCCAGCCGCTGACTGGCGGGACGGCGGAAAAGCACGATTCCTTCATCACGCCGGACGGCGAAGGCAAGATAGAGATGACATTCTCGGGCAAGGAGCTTATCCAGGGAGAACCGGACGCGTCGAGCTTTCCTTCGGGCGGACTGCGCGCCACGTTCGAGGCGCGCGGCTACACGGTGTGGGACCCGACGAGCCCGGCCTTCATAAAGGAATCGGAGAACACGTCGGTGCTCTGCATCCCGACCGCGTTCTATTCGTACAACGGCGCGGCGCTGGACAAAAAAACCCCGCTGCTCCGTTCTATCGACGCTCTTTCCGCCCGGATCAGCCGCATGGCGGAACTGTTCGGCATAAAGTCCAAAGGCATCCGTCCCTACTCGACCATGGGTATCGAGCAGGAATACTTCCTGGTGGACAAGGAACTCTATCTGCAGCGTCTTGACCTGATGCAGACCGGACGCACGCTGTTCGGCTGCCGGCCTGTGAAACATCAGTAGATGGACGATCATTATTTCGGC
>CAZNYG010000127.1:0-2113 GCA_964577205.1 uncultured Elusimicrobiales bacterium
TGATCGCAAGCGCCCGGGGATCGGGAGAAAGAACCATGAACAGCGCCCGGTCGGGCAACGATTCGGTCTGCAGCCCCGTTTCCGGCGAAACAGGGATATTGTCAACGGCCGCGGGCACGGCATTCTCGTCCGGGACAGGTTTCCCGATCAGCCGGTACACATTGCCGACACCCGCGAGGAATGTCTGTTCCTCTTCGGGATTGCCGCCTTTCTGGTTGGCCGCCAGAGTATCGTAGCGGTAAAGATGATACAGCTCCTCCCGCGCCAGTTCTACGGTATGGGACCTGGCCTCGCCTGAATTCTTGTATTCTTCAAGAGCGCGGCGCGCCATCATGACCCTCTCCCAGGGTACCGGGTTCTGCAGCCACGCCTGCGCGCCGGGATCGTCGATCGGAAGCGTTTCAACCCGCACCGCGATCCCCTCGTGATCCGAAAAAACATCCTGCGGAAGAAGCATGCGTATCGAACCGTTCTGCGGCAGTATTTCTCCCAGCGATTCGATCTGTTCGACGGTAATAGGATTAGCGGCGTCAAACAGCAGGACGATATCTTTTTCGCGGCGCGACGCCAGCCACTCAAGCAGCGAAAAACCGGGGCCGGCAACATGCGGAGAGAACATGATGAAACGGCCGGCCGCGAAGGCCTTGCCGCCGTCGTTCCGGTGTGCCGGAACGACTGCCCAGCGGACGGACATCCTCGAAAGAAGCGGAACGGCATCCTGGGTAAAAGCCCCCGACCTCAGAAAAAGCCCGGCACTCAAATGGCCGAAGGCGCCGCGATAGGATTCCTGTCCGCGCGCGATAATATCCCGCACGTCTTCCGGCCATCCGGCAGGGATGGAAGATGAGGATACACATACACCCGTCAGCAGAGGAAGAACGGGCTCATCGGAAAGCGTCATCACCGGTTCCAGCCTGCGCGCGTTCACAAGATTTTTTATTCCCTCGGCGGGTTTCAAGCCTGAGGGCCACGCGACGGCAAGGCGTACCGAAGGATAACGGGCAAGCGCCTCGATCATTCCCGCCGAAGGGCCTTTGCTCCCCCAGTCCGCGATGATGATCAGGTTACGATCGGCATCCGCCGCGGCGCGGCCGGAGAATGCGAAAAAAAAGCCCCCTGACAAAATCAAAACCGCAAGAAACCGCAGGAATTTATTCATGGCTAAATTATAGCACATTATTAAAGGCGTTCTCGAGTTCTCGTGTTCGTGTGTTCTCGGTTTAACAATACTGCCGATAGTGATCAGGAACACAAGAACTAACGAACTCGAGCAGTGGTAGCGCGCTGGCTTAAGCCTTCGCCTGCAAGTTTCAGCTGACGGTTGATAGCTGACAGATGATCGCTCGCCGTTGCTTTTAAAGCGGTAACGTAAAGAAAAAGGCGCTGCCTTTGTTCAGTTCGCTTTCCACGCGGATGGTGCCGCCATGCGCCTGCACGGCCATCTTGCAGAACGTCAATCCCAGCCCGGTACCCGTGCGCAGGTGCGCCTGGCGACGTTCAACCTGGATGAATTTCTCGAATATCTTCTCTTTGTACCCTTCGGGAATGCCGGCGCCGTCGTCGGACACTTCGACTTCGATGAAACCCGGGATCCGGCGCACCGTGATATCGATCTTTCCTCCCGCGGCGGTATGATGCACGGCGTTGGAAAGCAGATTGTTGATCACCCGTTCGATAAGAGAACGATCGACAGATGCTTCGGGCAGGTCGGCGGCGGCCGCCATCGTCATGGTCTTTTTTTCGTTGGCCGCGATAGCGGCATAGTGGCTGAGGCGTTCGGAGACAAGCGCGCTCGCGTGGGTCTTTTACCTGCGGAGTTCCGGTTTTCCTTCTGCCATTTTTGCATCGTCCAGAACCAATGTTGTTGTTTCTTCGTCAGCATCTGCTTCTTCTTCAACACCGGTCGCAGCACGACGTGCAGCACGACTCTGTTTAATATAGGCGCTGCGTACAGCAGAATCACCCTCGCCGTGATTCAACATTGCCATACCGATAATTTTATCATTGTCGCCCAAACTCAATCCACGAACACCGGTTGAATTACGCCCTGCAAAAATACGAATTTCTGGCACCGCAAATCTGATACAACGTCCACGATATGTCGCCAAGAAAA
>CAZNYG010000128.1:0-1214 GCA_964577205.1 uncultured Elusimicrobiales bacterium
TGCTGCCCGCGTTTGAAGATTACGCGCGCGTCGAAGGATGGCAGTTGGAAAGGGATATGTTCCCGGGTTTCCTGAAATATCTTGAACGAATGAACATGATGCCCGTGGAGATACGGGATATCCTTCCTTTGCTGGAAAAATTCACGTCGGACGCAGTTTCGCGCAGCGGGGAGTATCGCGGGATAATGACATTGCGCGCCTTTCTCGGCCAAAGCGGAGACCTTGAAACAGCTTCCAAAGGTTTCAGCGTGGTTGACCGCGCGGTTCAGGCCAGGTACTACAAATGGCTTTCCGAGAACTACACGATCTCGAACCCTGATTTTGCTGACCTCTCCACGGCCCTTGCCAAGGCCAGATCATTCGACATAGAATGCGCGTTCGCGATGGGCCATATCACTCGGGAGCTCAGGGACGCGATGATGGCGATAAGGACAAAAGCGATAGAGATCGAGAGTGCCAGTGGCAAAAAGGCCGCCTATAAGAAGTTCGTCAACGAGAAGCTGGAAGAGCTGCCGAAGACGGGCTCGCTTTATCATCTGGGACTGTACGAACAAATGAAACCGCTGGTTGAGTTCGCGGGCTCTTTGCCGGCAATGAACAGTAAAACCATATTGCGTCACTTGATGTTCCCCGGGACGTTCAGGGCGTTGCGCCTGCATTACGGCATGACCCGCGGACAGCTTCTTAATGCCGTATTTGAATATGCCGATTACGCGTTGTTCCTGGAAAAAGGATTGCCGCTCGTTGAGGAATACCAGCAGAGAACAGGCCGCAGAAGCACCGCGCTGGGACTGGTGAAGGTGACAGCCGCGAATGAAAGCCGCATGGATGGATTACTGGAAACGGCTGCCAGGCGGGGTGACTTGGAGAACGGGAGAGAATTATCGTGGGGTAAAGTCGCGCGGCTGCTCAGGGAAAGGGCCGCGTTCGCGGGCACGTACGGCGGTGAGACCGGCAAAAAACTCGCGTGGCGGATTTTTGAGGAGAACGGCCCGGAAGAGGCGGAACGGATAATTGAAGAGTTGCGGCCGCGGGTTCACCAGTACGCTGAGTATCTGAAGGAAAAGGGAAAGTATATTTCCATGATGGCGTCATGGCTTGAGATCTATGAAATGGCCCCAAAAAAGCCTGCCGGGGAAAAGGATGTGCCGATCACCACGCTCGCGTATAACCTGACGATCCTTGCTCACAGGCTGATCAAGGGGCCGGTCGTA
>CAZNYG010000128.1:1224-1752 GCA_964577205.1 uncultured Elusimicrobiales bacterium
GTAAACGCGGCGGCGGTCGTTGCCGCAGCTTTTGAGGGCGGGGAATCTGCGGATAATTATTATGCCGAATACAGATCAATGCTTAAGGCGAGAACGGCCGCCGCGCTTGGGGTGCGAGGCAGAGATGTTGTCGTAAAGATCATTGACAATCCGGAGCTCTGCCGGGAAGACGCGTGGGCATTATCCGCCATGAAGAAAGATGAAGCGGCCGGCGTGTACGTGGTTTATGTAGACATAAGTTTCTTTAAGAATTTCAAGCATAGATCCCCGGAACGGCGAACGGCGTTGATCGATTCTCTGGCAAAGCACAAGGCATACGAATACCAGGCGCTGCACGAACAAGGGAGCGCGCTCCACGCGGCTTTGCGCAGGTACCTTGACAGGAACTCCGGCCTGCCGGATGACGGGCGTCTTTCGCCGGAGGATTTTCACGGTTTCATCAGGCACATTCTGCCCGAGGGCGGCGCCGAAAAATACGGAATTGAAAGCGTTGACTTGTCAGGGCAGCAGGAACTCTTCGCTTATGCT
>CAZNYG010000129.1:0-1668 GCA_964577205.1 uncultured Elusimicrobiales bacterium
ATCCTCCCCCGCAGCGCGGCAAGTTCCTTTTCCCCGGCCAGTTTGCTTTTTCCGTAATCCGAAACCGGCGTCTCGGGTTCGTCAAGCCTTTTTGGAGCGGCGCTGGAAGAAGGGCCCATGGCTGCCTGGGACGAGATATGGATAAATCGTTTAAGCCCGGGATTGACGCGAAGCGCGGCCTCAGCCAGGCCCCGTGTACCTTTCTGATTCA
Source organism: uncultured Elusimicrobiales bacterium (assembly GCA_964577205.1). Taxonomy (GTDB): domain Bacteria; phylum Elusimicrobiota; class Endomicrobiia; order Endomicrobiales; family CAIRNS01; genus CAZNYG01. The sequence continues at coordinate 212 of CAZNYG010000129.1, forward strand.
CTTCGTAATAAAGCGATGGGCGCGCCGCCCGAAGGATGCCGGCCGCGTGAATGACCGCGTCGACGTCTTTTACCAGCACTTCGAGAGCGGGGGTATCCCTCAGGTCGCCTTCCCGGAACTCGGCCGGCAGGCCGCGGATCCATTTGAGATCGCTGGAAGAACGCACGCAGCAGACGGGTGTATGGCCCGCCGTGATCAGTTCTTCGACGATATGGCTTCCGACAAATCCGTTCGCCCCGGTGACAAGCACTCGCATAGGGACCCCTTTGGAAAAATCGTCATACGGAGAGACAAAGGCGGTAACGAGACCCGCTTGCCGCCTTTACGGACTTCGTTGCCGGAGATGACGTTCCGTCTGTTCACGTGCTGTTAAACGGGCTTCGTTGCCGTCACACGTGTTGTTGCTGTTCCCATCCCTGTCAGCAGATCCTCGGCAGTTGTTCCCCTTCAAGCATGGCGAGGGGACGCATGCCGCCGGCGGCCGTTTTTAGCCAGACGCCTTTGGGAGAGGAGACGACCGAGCCTATGGCGGCGCTTTTCTTCCCGTAACGGTGCTTTTTCATCGCGGCGACCGCGCCCGGGCCTTTCATTTGCGGCAGGAAGGCGAGCATTTTGCCTTCGTTGGCGACATACAGCGGGTCCAGTCCCAGCAGCCTGCATGCCGCGGTGACCGGAGCGGTGACCGGAAGGGACGCTTCATCGACGATGATGCCGACGCCGGATGCCGCGGCGATCTCGTTCAGTGTCGTGGCCACGCCGCCCCGGGTCGGATCGCGGAGCACGTGGATATTCCCCGCGGCCGCGAAAAGCGTTTCGACCAGGCTGTTCAGAGGCGCGCAATCACTTTGTACGTCCGACCGGAATTTAAAATTGTTCCGTGCCGCCATGACAGCTGTCCCGTGGTCGCCGATAGTGCCGTTTATCAGGACAGTGTCGCCGGGCTTTGCGCCGGCCCCGGTGACCGACCGTCCCTTCGGAATGATCCCGATGCCCGAGGTGCACAGGAATATCCCGTCGGCTTTTCCCTTTTCCACGACCTTAGTGTCGCCGGTCGCCACGATTACGCCTGCGGCGCGGGCGGCGGACGCGGCGGAACGGGTGATCCTTTCGAGAAGGTCGATCGGGAAGCCTTCTTCGATAATGGCGGCCATGGAGAGCGCTTTGGGAAGCGCGCCTTTCATCGCGAGGTCGTTGACCGTGCCGCAGACCGAGAGCTTGCCGATGTCGCCGCCGGGAAAAAATGGAGGATCGACCACAAAGGCGTCGGTCGAGAAGGCAAGCCGTTCGCCGCGGCCGGGATCCAGAGGCAGTTCGGCCGCGTCGTCCAGCGCGTTAAGACAGGCGTTCGAAAAGCACGGTTTAAAAAGACGGGTGACCAGTTCGTGCGTCAGCCTGCCCCCGGAACCATGAGCGAGAAGAATGGTTTTTGACATATGAAACCTCTTGGATTCCAAATT
>CAZNYG010000130.1:0-998 GCA_964577205.1 uncultured Elusimicrobiales bacterium
AATTCATCAATGAATCTTCGGAACTGTGCAGTTTTGTCACGAACGAAGCGACGCGGCGGACGAAGATAGAGAACCGCGGCGTGAAACAGGCCGGGTTCTTCGTGCTGCGCGGCGCTCAGATGCCGGCTGTACTCGTCGAGTGCGCTTTCATCAGCAACCATGCCGAGGAAGCTCGGCTGAAAACCAGGAAATTCCAGGAACATATCGCTGACGCCATATTCGAAGGGGTGAAGAAATACGGCGTACGCCGGGATCTCGTGAACGCGAAGAATATCCGGAAGAAGGCATTCCATGAACAATAACAACGGGCCGATTGGCATATTCGATTCCGGTTTCGGCGGTCTTACAGTCATGTCGGCCGTCGCCCGCTTGCTGCCCGCGGAAGACATCATTTATTTCGGCGATACGGCCCACGTGCCGTACGGTTCAAAATCGCCGGAGGTCGTAATGTCGTTTTCCCTGGCTATCGCCTCTTTCCTCATGACGCGCCGGGTAAAAATGATCGTCATCGCCTGCAACACTGCATCCGCTTTCGCCCTTTCCGCGCTGAAACGGCGGCTGCCGGTGCCCGTCATCGGCGTGATCGATCCCGGTGCGAAAGCCGCAGTGGCGGCCTCTTTCTCCGGACGTATCGGTGTGATCGGAACCGAAGGCACTATCCGGAGCCATTCATATCGCGCTGCGATCACGCGGCTCAACCGGGAAGCAAAGGTCTTCGGCATAGCCTGCCCGCTTTTTGTACCCCTGGTCGAGGAAGGATGGTGCGGCCATCCGGCCACCCGCCGGATCGCAGGCGAATATCTTGCTCCGTTCAGGAAGAACGATATCGACACGCTTGTACTGGGATGTACTCATTATCCTTTGCTTAAGAAGGTGGTCCGCGGTTCCATCGGCCGCGGCGTGCGGCTGATCGACTCGGCCGAAGCGACTGCGTCGGAAGTGGCGGGGACACTTCGTGCGCGCGGCATAGAGTCCGCGAAATGCAAGGGACGCCATCT
>CAZNYG010000130.1:1008-1643 GCA_964577205.1 uncultured Elusimicrobiales bacterium
AGGAAGATCGGACAGACGTTTCTGGGATACCCGCTGCGTTCGGTAAAAAAAGTAGTGCTGAAGGAGAGGGCATGAAATACACTGTTTCCGTCATAAGGGGGTTTTCGTCAGCGCACGCGCTCCGCGGTTACAAGGGACGGTGCGAGAACCTGCACGGACACAACTGGAAAGTGCGGATAAGCCTGTCCTCACACGAGCTCGACCGGACCGGCATGGTCGTGGACTTTACCGAGATCAAAGCCCATGCCGGGGAAGTGATCCGCAACCTCGACCACACGTATCTGAACGACCACGCGCCGTTCGATACGGTAAATCCGACGGCGGAAAGCATCGCCCGGTATATTTTCGAAGAAATGAAAAAGTACGTACGTCCGGGCGTCGCCGTCGAATCCGTGGAGGTCTGGGAAAGCGAATCCTCCTGCGCCACCGTAACAGAATAAACGGCGTTCATGAGTTCATGGGTTCTTGAGTTCATGGGTGAACGACAGGAACGGGAAAAAGTAAGACGTGAGTATCGTCCATACCTGTCAATCTCAGATAGTATCGTATAGCTTTTTCAGTGTCATGCCCGAATGTTTCTCAGACTGTGTCTTAATTGTTCGGGAATACAGAAAATTGTTCTTTGAAACACAAAA